>SCQY01000356.1 GCA_004298665.1 bacterium
CGCCAACGCCTGTGCTCGCGGCCCCAGTCGCCTCACTTTTGGCAGCGACGCGAGCCTCGGCCGCCTGGATGTCAGCGGGGTACATGTTGTCTTTTCTTGCCGGGTTGTAGCCGGCCCTTTCGAGCTGGATCAACTGTTCACGCACCTGAGTATGGGTAAGCGGTGCATTGGATGGCTGAGCGAAAGAAATGGCCGGTACGACGACTGCGACGGCAAGGGCGACGGATTTAATAGTCGACTTCATAATCTGTACCTCCAGATAGTTGCGTTATACCGCTGCGGACCAAGGGCCGTCCGCAAACAGTGACGACAGGTTGACGAGCCAGACTTAAGGGACAGTTAACGCTGGAGTAGCTCTGGCCGACAGCCGCGCAGTGGGCATCCGTTAACGCGAGCAAAGAACGCTACGACGCCGCCAGCGCCAGCTGATCAACGAACGGCCGTTGCGTGAGTCAACGTCCCGAATTTGGGGCGGCTCAGCGGAACGCGGCCCGTGCGCCGGGCTGCCGGGCGGACACGGGCTGAGGCGCGCCTCTACCCGATTGCCGATGTTTCTGACCCGACTTTGACGTGGATTAAACCAGCCATACCCGATTTCACTAGCGTTGGGGATGCGGCAGCGATCGCGTTGACCTCGTTGTCGTTCGATGTTGGGAGACCCCCATGGGACTCCTGCCAGCGATTGAAGAGGGGGCAACATGTGCGAGCTGTTTTGCCTGTCGAGCCGTGTGCCGACTCGAGCCACGTTCTCCTTGCAGACGTTCGCCAGTCACGGCGCGCCCGGACGGGCGGCCATCGACGGATGGGGCGTTGCCTTTCATGACGGATGCGATGTCCGGCTCTACAAGGAGCCGGAGCCTGCCGGGGACAGCGCCTGGCTGGCCCTCGTCGAGCGGCGGGGAGTTGCGAGCCCGCTCATTCTTTCCCACATCCGTCGTGCTATCCGCGGCGCCATCACGCTCGCCAACACACAGCCGTTCGTGCGCGAGCTGGGCGGCAGGATGCACGTCTTTGCGCACAACGGCCGGCTCGACGGCATCGAAGCACGATCCGGCGCAGATCAATGCTTCCGGCCCGTCGGCACCACCGATTCGGAGTTGGCTTTCTGTTTGCTGCTCGACTATCTTGCGCCGCTCTGGCACGCCGGCTCGATACCGGAGATCGGTGACAGGCTCGACCGCGTGACGCGCTTTGCAGCGGACATGCGCGAAATGGGCCCGGCAAATTTCCTGTACGCGGACAGCGAAGTCGTTTTCGCTCATGGGGATCGCCGCACGCAGACGGACGGATCCGTGACCCCACCCGGGTTGGGGTCCCTTTGTCGAAAGTGTGCCGTCGACGCCGATGCGCTCACGCGGGCCGGCGTGACGATAGGGGGGCGGGGGAGGCGAGCAGGAAATCGTCCTGTTCGCCAGCGTGCCGCTGACCAGTGAAAAGTGGCTTCCGCTAGCCGAAGGCGAGGTGGCCGTCGCGAAAGACGGTCGCATCGTCTCTCTGCATTGACGGGCATTGATGGAGTTTCCAACCATGAAAGCGTTGTTCATCCTCAACGGCGCGCCATACGGCGACGAGCGGACCTACAATGGACTGCGTCTTGCTGGCGCGCTCGCAAGACGCGACCACCACGAACTGCGCGTGTTCCTGTTAGGCGACGCAGTCTCGGCCGCAAAAAACGGCCAGAGAGTGGCAGAGGGCTTCTACAACTTGGAGCTGATGCTCGGCAGGGTGACGCATGTCGCGACCAGTGCCGTGCACGTCTGCGGCACTTGCATGGACGCCCGTGGCATCAAGGCAGACGAACTCATCGAGGGTATCCGGCGCGGCACGCTCGACGAACTGGCCGACTGGTCTGAATGGGCCGACAAGGTTCTTGTGTTCTGAGCCGTTGCCCGCGCCGTCACTGCCTGCAGCCGCGTGGTGTGGGGGCCGGGCAGCTTCAATCTCCGATGCTCAGGTTGTTGAATGTGACGAGGCAGAGAATCGCTTTCTCGTGACTCGTTGACGCGGATCAATGGATCAGCGTGTGCTGGCGTCGGTCCTGTCTGCCTCTTCGCCTGTTGAATCTCGCGCAAGGCAATTCGGAGGCTATCGCATGCGATAAGGCCATCACGCTTGAACTAGGCCAGCGTACGCGATGCTTTTTCCCGCCGCCGTTGGTGCCAAAATATCCGAAATGGAATTTCGAGTTCATGTCAACCCGGCTTGTGCGTCCGTACTTCGCAAGACGAAATACCAAGAAGGCTGTAAGCCGGACACCAACCGACGAGTCCAGTGACTAACGGGACGAGGCCGATAAGCCCAAGCCAGCGCAGGCTGCCCTGAAGCAAAACCGGCAGGCTAAGAACTGCTATCCCCACAACGATCCGGATGATCCGGTCGAGAGTCCCGACATTTCTTGTCATGCCCCTCTCCTTGCAAAACACCGGTAGTTACGACTGGTTCAGAGGAGCGTTGAGCACGTCGTTGACGCAGCGCGAACTGATCCGGCCGCCAATGGCTACTCGTTGATCCAATACAGATAAACGCTTACCTTCTTGCCGCCCTCGATATCGACTGGGCGAGCTTGTGTACTGCCAAGGTAGGTCGCCGACACGGAGTATTTTCCGGATGGCAGTTTCGCGAAGAAGAATGGCCCCTCCGATATCGCCGTCACGAATTCCTTGCCCGTCGAGTCCAGAATGTCCACCTTGACGTCCGAGAGATACGCACCTGTGCCCTTTTGCGCAAAGGTCGCGAACAGGTTGTAGTTCTTGCGCATCGCCTGCATGGCTTGTTGAGGGCCTTCGCCGATGCCGCCGCTCACGTAAGTGACACCGTTTTCGGTTCGCGGTACAGGCTCCGCCGAAGCAACAAACGACACGCCGAGCATCGCGAGTGCCGTGGCTGCAATCAGCCATGAGCGGACCAATGTGTGCGATCGCTTCATGGTCGTTCCCCCCCGTTCATGATCTTCATCCGCTGTGGATGTCGATAGACATCGATGGCAATCGCGACGGCAGTCGCTCCTCCAGCGACCACGGAAATCCATCCGAGGGTGGAAAGCAGTTGCGCGTTTTGCATAAGCTTCACTCTTGGGACATGGCGCGTGCGATCGGGCAACAGCGATCCCGCTGTCGCAAGTCGTCTGGCCTCTCCACGGGCTGGGTAGTGGTTCTTGACGACGAAATCGATCGCGTTAAGCACACCGCCGAAATGAGGACGAGCGAAGGGCATCGAATTGACGGACGACGCGTATAGCGTGCGGTCCGGCTTGATGAGAAACAAGCCAGGCTCGAAGAATTCGGCAGCCTCCGACTCCTTGATCGCGTGCGAGACAAAAAACCCCCATATTCGCGCCTCATCGATCGGAAAACCGTAGCCTACTGCGAGTTGCGTAAGCCCCCATTCCGTGCAGCTTTGCTGCGCGCGCTCGTTCGTGTCGCCGCTGACGGCCACCACCTCGATGCCGCGCCTCGTAAACTCGCTCAGCTTTGCGTCGAGTTCCGCAATGTATGTCTTGCAGACGGGGCAATGGAGACCCCGATAAAAGACGATCATCGGGAATTGCTCAGGGCGCCGCTCGGCGAGCTGCCAGCACGAGCCGTTTGTCAGCGTCACATCGAGCGCGGGGACGGGGCGCGTGGTTTCAAATGAGACATGAGTTGCTCCTCTGAAGAAACGATCACATCACGCGTGACATCACTGCCGCAAACTTCTCGCCAGACGAGAGCCTTTCGCGCACGGTACCGGTGATCTGGACATCTTTCAGCCTTTGGCTTTTGGTCCTGACGCCGCTGCGCGTTAACCGTTTTCGTAAGCCATCTCGTCGGTCGTTTAGGCGTTGCGCACGCGGTTCCACTACGGTAATTTTTCACGATCACTCCGGCGTACCCAGCCAGCGTTTTATCCGGTTTGCAATGTTTTGCTGTCGGCGCAGGCGTCCTATAGGCGGTTGGCATGCGCGGCTCCATGCTGTCCTCGAAGAGCACGTAAACGGCAAGTAGGCTAACCGTCTAACTTGCGAGGTACACGCCGGATTGGCTGGCCTCGAGCTCGTTGAGTGTTTCAAGGAATGGGAGAAGAGTGATGAGTGACCTGGTTCTGAATGGCAAGCCCGGCATCTCGCGTGGCGTGTGGGCAGGATTTTGCGCGACGCTGGTGCTGTCGGTGCTGATGTTAGGTAAGCACGCAATGGGGTTGCTGCCCGAGTTGGACCCGATCAGGATGATCACGCAAATGTTCGGCGCATCGACGCGGCTCGTCGGATAGGTGATGCACTTCATGATCGGCATTGTCTGGGGCATTGCGTTCGCGTTGGCCCGTCGCCTGTTCCCGGGACCTTTCTGGATCAAGGGGATGTTGTTCTCCATCGCGCCATGGTTTCTCATGATGATTGTAATGATGCCGATGACGGGAGCCGGCTTCTTCGGCATGGGGCTTGGCCTGGCCGCACCGGTGATAACGCTGATGCTCCACTTGATCTTCGGCGCCGTCCTCGGCGCCGTCTATGGTGCGGGCGGATCACGACGTAAGGCGGCATAGCGAGGCGCGAAGCCTGATGCCTGATTCCGGCACAAAGCGGAGGGCGCTCAGTATCGCGACAAGCCTAGACGATCGTTCCATCTTTGCAGCTGAGTAGCCACGGTGACCGACGGCTCCGGCAGGGAAAGTGCAGATCTAACAGCGATATCGTCGGTGCGGCGATCGCTTGCCAGCTCGTCCCCGCAGGAAATTGTTGGCCCGCAGTTTTCCAGGCTGGCAATGCATACGAGTGGGCAGCGGGCCGTCGCACTCGTCGATTGCGCTCATGACGCTCCATTGTGCGAGGCGTTCTAGTGCGTCGAGGGGACGAGCAAGATCTATCGATATCCTTTCGGAATAGGAAGCTCGGTTACCGGCCTGCGCGATCTGTGAACATCTTGAATGCGGGCTCGTTCACCGCCGCAAGTCATGGCGCACTCCGTGGGCATCGAAAGGATAGACGAGCTTTTTGGATTCACGCTTTCCGCTAGCTGCGGGTCATTCATGCCTGCGCGCTGCCTAAATCGCTGTAAACGCTCAGTTCTCGCGCCGTCTAAATGTTGACCGAAGATCGATCGGGTCGTGCTGGCCCTAATGACCACTCCAAACTTGCAGGGAGTACCGGATCATGAGTAAGAAGCGTCGCATCTTCATTGCCTCAGCCTTGGTCGGCACCCTCGGCGCAAGCCTGTCGGTTGCGGATGCCTATGGGGTCAAGGGCAAGTGCTACAGTGTCGTGGAGGCCGGGCAGAACAATTGTTCCAGCAAGACGCGTGCCCATGCGTGCGCAGGCCAGTCCAAGAAGGACTACGATCCGCTGGACTTCAAGCTGCTGCCGAAAAGCACGTGCGACCAACTTGGTGGCGAGCAGGCCTGAGGCCCACCATGGAAAACGAGCGACCGACCCGGGCGAAGGCGCGAAGTTACAGTGTGTCCTTCCCACGCGCTATCGGCGATCTCGGCGTGGGCATTGGTCTTCGTGATCCCCACTATGAAGCTTTTCTGGAAGGGCGGCCGCGTGTGTGCTGGCTAGAAGTGCATACGGAAAACTATTTGGGCGAGGGCGGTCTTGACCTGCATGTGCTCGAACACGTCAGGCGAGATTACGCACTCAGTTTTCACGGCGTGGGACTTGGACTCGGGGCTGCGGTACCGCTGGACATCTGGCATCTAGAAAAGATCGCTTCGCTTGTCGCTCGCTTTGAGCCCGCACATGTCTCGGAACATCTTTGCTGGTCCGCTGTGCCGACGCGACACTTGAATGACCTGCTTCCATTACCTTTCACGAAAGAATCGGTTGCGGTGGTTGCGCAGCACATCGACCAGTTACAAACGGTCCTGAAGCGAGTGGCATTGCTCGAAAATATTTCAAGCCACTTGCGGTTCAAAGCAGATGTGATGACGGAAGCGGAATTTCTCGCAGAGGTGGCAGCGATGACGGGGTGTGGCATTCTGCTGGACGTCAACAACCTGTTAGTGAATCAGTGCAATCACGGCGAAGATGCCGTCACAGCGCTCGCGTCGCTTCCATTGTCGGCGATTCAGGAGATTCACCTCGGGGGGCATTTGGTACTGGAAGATTCCATTGTCGACCATCACGGCAGCCGGGTCTCCTCAGAAGTCTGGGCGCTTTACCGACATGCCATCGAACGCTTCGGCTCGGTGCCAACGCTCATCGAATGGGACACGGACATCCCTGCAGTCGAAGTCTTGCTGCAGGAAGCCGCTAAAGCGGAGGACATACGTTGTTCGCACTCGGGATTGCACACAGATGACCATGCCGCTTAAGGATCTTCAGCGCAGATTCTCCGACGCCCTATTACATGTGGGTGCCGAGGACGGCTTTCTTCAGCTCGTGACCGGTGGTGACGCGCAGCGCAGCCGTCTCGCGCTATACCGTGGGAACCTCATGCAGACATGGCACAAGGTGCTATCGGCCGCTTATCCCGTGCTGCACGAGATGGTCGGCGAGGACTGCTTCGTTGCGTTGACGCGCGTTTATGGCCCCACATATCCGTCTTGCTCCGGTGATCTCAACCGCTTCGGGCGTCACATGAGCGAACTGCTGCGCGCTTGGCCACCGTGTTCGGCCTATCCGTATCTGGCCGATCTCGCATGTCTGGAATGGGCGGTGCATCGTGCGTATTTTGCTGCCGACAAGACATCTCTGTCGCCGGAAGATTGGCTGCAGTATACGCCCGACGTGCTAGAAGGTTCGGGTATCCTGCTTCATCCGGCTGTTGAATTGGTCAGTTCGCGCTGGAATATCGCGGATATCTGGTATGGCCACCAACTGCGGGAGTCCACCCTGTCCGAAATGGCGGTCGCGCGCCCGCAACATGTGATCATTGGGCGTCCTTGGTGGATCCCGATTGTCATTCCGGTTTCGTCGGCCGGCCTTGCAGCGCTCGTCGCGTTGCGCGGGGGGGCAACGTTGGGGGGGGCCATCGATACTGCCCTGGCGCAAGACGAACAATTCGATTTTGCATCCAACTGGCGCACCTGGGTCGACCACGCAATCGTCGTGGAACCCATCCGGAGCGCGCGATAATCCGATAACTGAACTCGCACAGAAGACCATAATGAGTACCATTGTACTAGCCAGCGTCTTATCGAAACGTTTTGACGATGGCCTCCGACGCTACGGCTGAGCGATCCTGAATCTGGGGCTGCGGCTATTCGTCGGCTGGCGGTTCTTCAACTCGGGGATCGTCAAGCTGAACGACCGGGCGCGACGCCGTCAACGTTTCAAGACGGGTATCACGCGCCGCTTCGGGCCATAGTCTTTCGCGAGCCCGGGTCTTGAACTTGGTGCGTACTCCATGGTCTAGCATTTAATTTGGGGGTTTTGAGCGTTCGGGATGAACGCGATCATCTTCAAGGTCGACTGATTGCATTTCACCGCCGTGCGACTGCGATTCGGGCACCGTTGTAGCGCGCTGCCGGCCTGCGCAGGGCCACCGTATCGTTCGACGAGTGCGACGCGCGGGTACTCTGCTGCTGCAAACGCTCAAGGACATCGGCTGCACAATCTCCGCTCCCTGCAAGCTGCGGCCGTTCGAGGAAAAGGCGGCCGCCTTCGTACGCGAGGGGCGTCGTATTGTTGCCGCAGGAGGGCGCAGTCTCGCGGCGGTTGCGTTGATCGCCACCCCCATGGGTGTTTAGTCGACGCTGCTCGCCACCGTGATCTTCGCGAGCCTCGCTTTGTTCCTTTGTGTGGTTCTTAGGTGATTCGCCCGCGTCTCGGCTCGCTCGAGGTCTCAACGGTCACCTCTGCGGACATCGTCTCGATGATCGAGACCTGCGAGAGGCAGATTCGCCGCATACGGAAATTTCACCGGGAATCGGTCAGGTGTGCACCTCTCCAATCCCTGCCGAACCCCGATGCCGCAGATCGGAAACGGGCTTCCAGACGCGGATCCGACGCCTATTGCCTCGGTCTTTACCTGCCGCGGAAGATGTTGCATGTGGCACCGTAGTCACACATTGGCTGCGGGCCAAAGGCTCGCGGGCGGCTGCCAGACGCTGAAGTCGAATCCGCAACCCCGCCCACGGATTCATTGCTCACCGCCGGTGGCAACGTCGCGACGGGGGTCTGCTGCGGGGTGGCCTGCCCGCTTGCCAACGAGCGTTGCTGTTCCACGCGCCGCTGAGCTGCCCACAGGTTCTCCGGATAATGATTCCTATCGCTCGGGTTGTAGCCGGCAGCGATCAATGCGGCCAATTCGGCTTGCACTTGCGCTCGGGTGACGGGGGCCGACGCGCCGGCCTGGGCCTGCGCGAACATCGGCGCCGCGATAACCCCTAGCGCGACCGCCAAGGTCGTGGTGCGAACTGCTACGAGAAAATTTGACGATTTCATGGTCTATCCCCTACGTCGTCCCAATGGCGCGACAGCACCCCATCGAAGATCGAGGTTCAGTGCCCGCCAATTGAACGAACAAGCTACAGATGAATTGGGCCTGCAACACGTGTCCCCCCGCCGAGCCTCTTGAACGAATGGATCGAACGCGTGGCGACATTTAATACTTCGCTCGGCATTCGAAAAGGTTACATGCCGTTCGTGGTTATCGTCCGAACCGGGACCGATCTGCGCCCCTGACGCAGATCGAGCGTCCTGGCGTCCAGCGATGCCGCGATAGGCCGCGTCGCGAGCGGTCCGAAATTCCTGTAAACCAGGCGTCGGTCGTACGTCCAAATGGGTAACGGGGCCCGGTGCCTCGCCTCTTTGCGGCCAAGATCGTTCCAGGCCGTCGTGCCGTCATTGCCCGAGTCACCCAAGGGACAGCCATGCTTCACAAGCACTACCTGGAAACCACGCGAGACGTCTATCGCGAAGCCGCCGTCCGTCCGGCCCCCGGCCTGTGCTGTACCACCACGCCCGTCTGGCGCCTGCCGGGACTGGAGGTACCGTCGCGCATGCTCGAGATGAACTACGGCTGCGGCAGTACTGTCCATCCGCGCGACCTGGCACACGATCCGACGATTCTGTACGTCGGGGTGGGGGGCGGCATGGAATTGCTGCAGTTCGCCTATTTCAGCCGTCGACCGGGCGGCGTGATCGGCATCGATGTCGTGGACGAGATGATCGCGCGGTGCTGGGAGAACCTGGACGAAGCGCAACGGCTGAACGCCTGGTTCCGCGCGGACTTCGTCGACGTACGCAAAGGCGACGCGCTCGCATTACCGGTAGTGGATTCCAGCATCGACATCGCCGCGCAGAACTGCCTGTTCAACATCTTCGAGGTCGACGACCTGAAGGTGGCGTTAGAGGAGATGTACCGGGTCTTGAAGCCGCACGGTCGATTGATGCTGTCGGACCCGGTGTCGCAAAGCCCGATGCCGGATTCGCTTCGGCGTGACCCGCAGCTTCGCGCGTTGTGTTTGTCCGGTGCGCTGCCGCTCGCGCGCTACCTTCAGCTGATCGCGGGGGCCGGATTCGGGACCATCGAGGTTCGCGCGAAGCGTCCGTACCGCGTGCTCGATCCAAAACACTGCGACACGGCCGAGCTCATGGTGCTGGATAGCGTCGAAGTATGCGCGATCAAGGATCCGGTGCCGGCCGACGGGCCATGTGTCTTCACTGGCAAAGCGGCGATCTACTACGGCGACGAAGCGTATTTCGACGACGGTAATGGGCATGTGCTCACTCCCAATCAGCCACTGTCGGTCTGCGACAAGACAGCCGCGGCCCTGAAGAAATCGGGGCGGGCGGATATCTATGTTTCGTCGTCCACATGGTTTTACGATGGCGGCGGCTGTTGCTGAATCTATCGGGTAGCCGGACCCTTTCCGGCTTTGTTTATCTGGAGGCAATCAATGAACAGCACGCAGCTTCTCAAGGCCACGTTGGTAGGCGCGTTCGCGATTGGCGCCGCCTCGGCCGCATCGACGGCGATCGCGCAGGAAGCGATGAAGATGTCGCCGCAGCAAGAAAAAATGATGACCTACATGAAAGCGCACCATCTCTCGATGTGCTACGGCGTCAACGCCGCGTTCAAGAACGACTGCCAGACGCCGGGTCATTCCTGCGCCGGTCAGGACACCAAAGCACGCGATCCGAGCGCGTTCGTGGCGGTGCCGGCCGGTCTATGCGAGAAGCTCGACGGCGGCAGCGCGAAGCCGGGCCAAGCCTGAGGCCTGTCGTGGCGACCCGGGATGCTGCGTTTCCCGTGCTCCCGATGCCGGCCGAGGCCGGCATCGGGTTGCGCGCCCCTCACGTCGAGCGCATCTTGCGCGATCGGCCGTACATTCCGTGGCTCGAGGTGCACAGCGAGAACCTGTTCGCCGCGGGCGGCGGGATTCAATCCGCGATGGCGCAGATTCGTGCCGACTATCCGCTCAGCCTGCATGGCGTGGGGCTATCGCTGGGGAGCGCGGACGAACTGAACCCGGCGCACCTCGGCAGGCTAAAGGCGCTCGTGGACCGTTACCAGCCGGCGCTCGTATCGGAGCATCTATGCTGGGGCGCCGTAGGCGGCCTCCACAGCAACGACTTGTTGCCTCTACCCTTTACCGAGGAAGCGGTGAGGTTGCTCGTGTCGCGGATCGGGCAGGTGCAGGAGGTGCTCGGCCGCGGAATCCTGGTCGAAAACATTTCCAACTACCTCCGCTTTTGCGGCGGCGACTATACGGAATGGGAATTCGTCGTCGAAGTGGTTCGTCGCAGCGGCTGCGGGTTGCTGCTCGACGTCAACAACATCTATGTCAACGCCGTGAACCACGCATTCGATCCGCTCGACTATCTGCGGGCCATTCCCACGGAGGTCGTGGGCGAGATTCATCTCGCCGGATTTACCCGCAAGGACGATCTTCCCGTTCCGCTTCTGATCGACACGCACAGCCGGCCGGTATCGGATGCGGTTTGGAGCCTGTACGCCGAGGCGATCGCACGCCTCGGCCCGGTGCCGACCCTAATCGAATGGGATCAGGACATTCCCGACCTGGAAATGCTGCTTGCTGAAGCGGGGCGTGCCGAGGAGGTGCTCGATGCATACCGGGCTCACGCTGCTTGAATTGCAGCAACGCTTTATCGGAGCGCTGTACGCCGAGGAGATGCCGGATCCGGCTGACTGGATCGCGGGCGGCGGCCTGGAGCCGACGGCACGGCTCGGCATTTATCGGCACAGCGGCGAGGAGCTCCACGCGGCCGCGCTTCGAACGGCCTATCCGGCGGTGCACGCGCTGGTGGGGGACGCGTATTTCGACCAGGTTGCGCGTCAGTACCGGCTCGCCCATCCCGCGCGTTCCGGGAATCTCCAAACCTTCGGCGACGCATTCGATGCGTTTCTGGAGGGGCGGCCGGAAACCGACGCGCTGCCTTATCTCGGCGACGTCGCGCGGCTGGAGTGGCAAAGACAACAGGCTGCCCTTGCCGCCGACTCGGCACCGCTGTCGGCGCAGGCGTTCGCCGCTGCGCTGGCCCAGGTCGAAGGCGCGATACGCATCGGTTTCCATCCGAGCGTGCGGGCCTTGGCGAGCGTTCATTCCGTCGTGGCGATATGGCAATACGCGACGCAGCCGACCGAGGGTCGCCTAACGCTGTCGGACGCCGGCGATCACGTGCTGATCTGGCGCGACGGCACGCAAGTGGTGATGTCTCAGGTTCGCGCCGCGAGCTTCGCGTGTATCGAAGCGTTGCTGCAGGGCCTTCCCCTCGATGCCGCTCATCAAGCGGCGCAGGCTCTCGATCAGGATTTCGATTTGACCACGTGCATCGCCGGCTTGCTGGAGAACGGCCTGGTGACGGCGATCGATACGTTTATGCCTACCACCATGGAGAAGACCACATGTTCAAGCGTTTGACGGCCTGCTATATCGAAGGCGAAAGCTGGCTTGCCCGCTGGCTCGGGCCGACGGTGTTGTTGCTGATGCGCATCTGGGTGGCGATCGCGTTCTGGCGGGCCGGCATCGTCAAAATCGAGGATCCGGCGGGCACCCAGTTCCTGTTCAATACCGTCTATCAAGTTCCTTTGTTGTCGCCTGACTTCGCTGCTGTACTCGGGACCTGGATCGAGTTGATCACGCCTTGGTTGCTCGGCTTCGGGGTGGCCGGGCGTCTGACCGCGCTGTTTCTGTTCGTCTACAACGGTATGGCGGTGATCTCTTATCCGGCGCTGTGGCCGCATGGTTTCTGGGCCGGTCTCTTCAACGACACGGATTTCGCCGACCACAAGGTGTGGGGGCTGATGCTCCTGGCGGTGGCCGCCTGGGGGCCGGGACGGTGGTCGGTGGATACGATAGCCAGATATGTCTGGCGCTCGCGGCAAGCGGGCCGCCTGTCGAGAAGAGCGGGGGCTCGCTGACCCGGTCGGTGACGTCGGCTGACCGGCCCTCCGGGTGCTCTGCAGACCCCGCAAAAATCCAGAAGATTCGACATGCTGGCCGTTTTTCACGGAACGACAATCTTTCGCTCCGCCACTAGGAAGCGCCTGAGGGCGGCAAGCACCATGGTAAATAGCGTAACGCTGCCGAATTGCCAGACGATGACCATCAACGCAGCGTCCTGCGCATGAAAGAGCCGTAGCGCGGCGTTGGAGAGCGCCGCCGCTGCCAGGCTGCCCCAGAGCATAGGTTCCGAGCTTAGACGTGCCCCGCGACGGATCGAGATCACCATAGCAAAAGCGGGGAGCGCACTGGTCAGCGCGATATCCGGCACGCACATCCAGTCGGGGCGCAACACCATCCCGCTCGTGCCGGCATGTATCCATTCAAACCAGCACTGTCGTGCCAAGCTCGCCATCCAGAAGGTCAGTGGCACCGCGGGCAGCCATCGTGCCCAACGGGCCGTGCCCGGAACGCACGCCGTGAGTGCAGCCCATGCCGCCGCGAGCGCGGTCGCTACAGCGGCGATCTGCTCGGTCAGGAATACGGGGTCGACGAGCTTGGCGGGTAGGTCTTCGCGAAGCCCTTCCAGCGCCACCACGCCCCCGATCGCTGGCACCGAGGCGGCCAACCATCCCAGCAGCTGCAGCGCCGGCGGGAACAACGGCCTGACCGGTTCGAGATTCGCGGCGAGCGCGTCAATGAGATCCTCTGTATTCATGTTACTTGGGCGTGTTCAATATCATCCGTAGCGCCGTCAGTGCGCGATGCGTTGCCACCTTGAGTGCCGCGATGCTCACGCCGGTCGCCTCCGAGACCTGCTTGAGAGACAGTTCCTTCAACTTGAGCAACTCGATGGCCTGTCGCTGGCCGGGCGGTAGATGCGCGACCGCGCGTCGCAAGACTTCGCCATCGACTGGTGACTCATATTCAATCTTCGCCGGATCGGACGAAAAGGTTACATCCAGTGCCTCCATCTGTATTTCGCGGAGGCGTACTCGTGCGTATTGGCGCACTCGATCCGCAGTGCGGCGTCGTAGCAGTGCGAGCAGCCAGGGCATGAACGGGCGCCCGGCGTCGTACGTATGCCGAATGACGTGAAGTGTGAGCAAGGTTTCCTGGACAATGTCTTCGATGTCCACATGACTGCCCGTCGGCCATGCCCGTCTCGCCAACTGTCGCAACAAAGGCGCGATCTCACGCAGCAACCGGGCATAACTCGCCTGGTCACCAGCCTGCGCAGCCTTCATGAGGGCAGTCCATCGCACATCGAGTCGCTGATCCACTGTTCTGTTCCTCCAGGGCGACCGATCAGCGGCGACGTCGATGACGGAAGCTGCTGTGAAATGAGAGATGTCTCATGGTGTGATGTCAGGGCGTAGTGCGCGATGACGTATTGGCAGGAGAACGCACGGTATCCCCTGGCGACCAACGGTTGATGATGACGATCGCGATGCCGCCGAGGATCGCGAGTGACGCGGCCACGATTCTCGCAGTGAGAGCCTCCCCGAGAAATACCATTGCGCCGAGTGCGGCGATCACCGGTACGCTTAGCTGGACGGTCGCGGCAGTCGCAGCCCTCAATGCGGGCAATGCGGCATACCAGAGCGCGTAACCGATGCCCGACGTCAGCGCGCCGGAGAGCGCCGCAAAGGCGAGACCCTGGTGGCTGGCAGCCGTATGCGCGGACGTCGCGACACTCAACGCGACGGCAAATGGTACGGCCCGCATGAAGTTGCCGGCCGTTGCTGCCGTGGGATCGGCTACACCCCTGCCTTTCAGGGAATAGAGGCCCCAGGCGATCCCGGCGCCTAGCATGAGGACGGCGCCACCGGGTGACGGCGCCGACAGTCCAGGAAGCAGGAGGCCGACGAGCCCCGCCAGCGCACAAGCCACACCGAGCCATTGGCGCAGTCCGAATGGTTCTCCCGACCGGATGCCATGCCCGATCATCGTGATCTGGACGGCACCGAACAGCAGCAGCGCACCTGTCGCTGCAGGCAGGCTGACATACGCATAGGAAAAGCCGGCCGCATAGGCGAAGAGCGCCAGCGCGGCCGGCCAGTCGCCTGCGAACACGACGCGTCCCACACGCAGCCAGGCGATCAGCGACAGCATGAGGGCACCCGACGCGATGCGGACCGACGTGAACGTCGCGGCATCGATGCCCGTGTCACGCAGCGCCACTCGGCAAAGCAGCGAGTTTGCCGCGAAGGCGATCATCGCGAGCAGTGTGAGGACGGCGGTACGCATATCGGGCTCTTCGCTGGTGAACGATGGCCCCCCACAAACCCTTCCCGTGCGCGCCGATGGTCTACGCTGTGGCCGTGCGAGCATTTTGGGGTGCCGATCGGGTGCCGCCGCGGAACTGGCGACAGCCTCGGACGAGCGGGGCTCACCCTCGGATAGGTAACGCAATACATGGTCGTTGCCCGAAATCCAAGGGTCAACTGACCATTAGACGAGGCGAACATCCATCGTTTACGGTGATTTGGCCGAGCCTACTCTTTGGGTTGCCGGCATGCGCCGATTTTGCGGATGCAAATGGCCCGCGGAAGCAGGTGCGGAGCGCACGGACGGGAAGGTGTGGCGGTCTGAGTCCCGAACTCGTGTCGTATGAAAAATGCCCGCAAATTAAAACCCGCATGCCGTCTCAGGGGGGACGATAGGCATCGAGAGCGTCAACCGTGAATGCGTGCCCGTCAATACGCCGCGGGTCTGCGTCTGGCAGCCGTATCCGCCAGCTCAAGGCAACGCGCTGATGCGCCTCCCGAAAGATATCGTCACGCGCTATTCGATCCTGCCGACGCGCGTCGTCGGTCATAGCGATATCGTCCGTCAACGCAAAATCAACCCAGGCCCGCTGTTTCCGTGGAAGCAACTCTACGCCGCGGGCGTGGGCGCATGGCCCAGCGCCTGCTGGCCGTAGCGGCCATAGCCGCCCGCCGTGCGCCGCACTGGATGGACCAGGCCACGCAGGACGTATTCACGCACGATGTGGACGCTGACACCGGCCGCGTCGGCAAGCCTGGAAATGGTGTAACCCTCCATCGCTTTCCCCTTTTCCCTATCCGGCGCAGCAGGACAACTGCTTCACATCCTTCTTGAAGGTTTGTGCCGCGAGTTTCAGTCCCTCCACCATCGTCAGGTAGGGGAACAAGCGGTCGGCCAATTCCTCGACCGTCATCCGCGCGTGCATCGCCAGCGCTGCTGCCTGAATCAATTCACCCGCCTCCGGTGCCACTGCCTGCACGCCGATCAGCCGGCGCGAACCTTCCTCGATGACGAGCTTGATGAAGCCGCGCGTGTCGAAGTTCGCGAGCGCGCGCGGCACGTTGTCGAGCGTGAGCGTGCGACTGTCGGTCTCGATCCCTTTGAGGTGCGCCTCGGCTTCTGACAGCCCGACCGTGGCGACCTGCGGGTCGGTGAACACCACGGCCGGCATCGCGCTCAGATCGAGCGCGGCCTCGCCACCCGTCATATTGATCGCCGCGCGCGTGCCGGCCGCCGCCGCGACATAGACGAACTGCGGCTGGTCGGTGCAGTCGCCGGCAGCATAGATGTCCGGCGCGCTGGTGCGCATGGCCGAATCGATGACGATCGCGCCTTGCGGGTTCAGCGTCACGCCGGCGGCCTCGAGATGCAGGCTGCCCGTGTTTGGGCTGCGGCCGGTGGCGATCAGCAGCTTGTCGGCGCGCAGTTCGCCGCGCCCGGTCATCAGCACGAATTCACCGTCCCGATACGCGACCTGGCTCGCCTGCGTGTGCTCCCGCACCTCGATCCCTTCGGCGCGGAAGGCGGCCGTCAAAGCCTCGCCGATGGCCGGGTCCTCGCGGAAGAACAGGGTGCCGCGCGCCAGGATCGTCACGCGACTGCCCAGCCGGGCGAAGGCTTGCGCCAGTTCGACCGAGACGACCGAGGAGCCGATGACCGCCAGCCGAGGCGGGATCGTGTCGCTCTCCAGGGCTTCTGTCGACATCCAATAGGGTGTGTCCTTCAAGCCGGGAATCGGCGCAATCGCCGGGCTCGCGCCGGTGGCGATCAGGCAGCGGTCGAAGGCGACCTCGCGCTCGCCACTCTCGCGCAGCCGCACGACGAGGCTGCGGCCGTCCTTGAAGCGCGCGTCGCCGTGCAGCACGGTGATGGCAGGATTGCCGTCCAGGATATTTTCGTACTTGGCGTGGCGCAGTTCCTCGACGCGCGCCTGCTGCTGGGCGAGCAGACGCCCGCGACGGATGGCCGGGGCAACCGCGGTGATGCCCTCATCGAACGGGCTGCTTGCGCGAAGGTGGGCGATGTGGGCCGCGCGGATCATGATCTTGGACGGCACGCACCCGGTATTCACGCACGCGCCGCCGATCGTGCCGCGCTCGATGAGCGTCACCCGCGCGCCCAGTTCGACGGCCTTGAGCGCAGCGGCCATCGCCGCTCCGCCGCTGCCGATGACGGCGATATGCAACTTGTCGTTGCCGTGGCCGGCCGGGTTTTCGCCGCCGACCCATTCGCGTACGCGGTCGAGCAACCCGCCGCGCGGCGCGGCCGGCGAGTCGGCCAGCGCCGCTTGGTAGCCGATCCCCGCCACGGCGGCGATCAGTTCGTCGGCAGACGTGCCCGCTTCCATGTCGAGCGTGGCGCCGCCCTCGGCGTAGGACACGTCCGCGGACTGCACGCCGGGCACGGCCTCCAGGGCTGTCTTGACATGCGTCGCGCACGATTCGCAAGTCATGCCGGTGATTTTCAACTGTGTCATTGCATGGATCCTTTTGTGTTGGCCCGTCATCCGCGTTTCACAGGCAGTTCGCAACCATCCGGTCCGCAGCGGCGATGGGCCGGCGACGTCAGATCCCAGATCGACACACCGACCATCAACGCGATGCCGGCGTAGACAAGGGGCTGCGTCCATGCGGTGCCGAGCAGCCAGAACACGCCGACGAACACCATCGCCGGGCCGACCATGCCGAGCAGGCTGCGGTGCCATTGCCGGTGTCGCAGCCAGCCCAGCGCGTTCGCCAGGAACGCCAAGGCGGCAAACAGCGGCAGCAGCCGCGAGAGGAACAGCCCCTCGTATTGCTGGAGAAAACCCAGGCCGACAGCCGCACCCAGGCTGGCCAGCGCGGGAAAACACATCGCGCAGCCCATGGCCGAGACGATGGTCCCCAAGGCTCCGGTCTTGTCGGCGATACGCGCAATCGATTTCATGGCAAGACTCCTCGCAATCAATGCTCGACACTGGACGGATAGCCGGTTTGGGTCGTGGCCTCGGTCAGCTTCTGGACAGTGGTCTTGGCGTCGTCGAAGGTCACGACGGCCTCGCGCGCGTCGTAGCGCACGTCGACCCGGCTCACGCCCTCGACTCTGGAGAGCGCCGTCTTCACCGTGATCGGGCAGGCCGGGCAGGTCATGCCGGGTACGGAGAGCGTAACGGTCTGCATGGCGGCCCAGGCGGGCGTTGCCAGAGTCGCGGCTAGGGCAGCAACGGCAGCGAGTTTCTTCATGACAATTCTCCTTTCAGTAAAACAGCGGAAGGATGTAGGGGTAGGCGAGCGCAACCACTACCAGGGCGGCCACGATCCAGAAAATGAACTTGTAGGCCGTGCGGACCTGTGGCACGGCGCACACCTCGCCGGGCTTGCAGGCGTGCGCAGACCGGAAGATGCGGCGCCCGGCGAAGAACAGCGCGATCAGCGCCGCGCCGATGAAGATCGGCCGGTACGGCTCCAGCAGCGTCAGGTTGCCGATCCAGGCTCCCGAGAAGCCGAGTGCGACGAGCACGAGCGGACCGAGACAACAGGTTGAGGCGAGGATGGCGGCAAGGCCGCCAGCCGCCAAGGCGCTACGGGTGTTCGCGGGTTCAGGCATGGAGGTCTCCTTCCGGTTCTTCGCTTGATGCTGTAACGTTACTTCCGTAGTTGACTACGGAGTCAAGCGTGACGAACGACGAGCGGGAGAACCTGACGATTGGCGCCTTCGCCAAGGTGGCCGGCGTGAATGTGGAGACGATTCGCTTCTACCAGCACAAGGGATTGCTGCCCACGCCGGAGCGGCCCCACGGCGGCATCCGCCGCTACAGCGACGCCGACGTCGAGCGAGTGAGGTTCGTGAAAGCGGCGCAGCGGCTGGGTTTCAGCCTGGAGGAAATCGGACAGCTCCTGAAGCTGGAAGACGGCACGCATTGCGGCGAGGCGGCCGAGCTGGCGGCGCAGCGCCTCGTCGACGTGCGGGCCAAACTTGCGGACCTTTCGCGGATCGAGGCGGCACTCGCCGGCCTCGTGAGCGAGTGCCGCTCGCGCCACGGCAACGTGTCCTGCCCGCTGATCGCCGCCTTGCATAGCCGCTAGGTCATGAAATTGATTGGCCTTGTATACGAGAGCGCTCACGCACCGGTGGGTGCGCGCAGTCTGATCACGCTCGCGTGGCGAAATGATGCGTGCCTCGAAAGAGCGCCAGTGTAGCCGGGCCGACGGCCCAGCTACAGCGTTCAGATCCTCTCCCTCAGGATCTGTCCGCCCGTCATTTTGGCGACGCGGTCCACCTGTTCCATCAAACTGTGATCGCGTGTGACCACCAGCACCGCCGCGTGGTTCTCGCGCGATATCTCCCGCAGCAATCGCATCACATTCAGCGCCCAGTCCGTAGCGCGCCCCTGGTTTCGCACGCAAACCCATGTAATAAGTGCGACCTAACTACGACTAACATGCAGACGACGCGGAGTTGAGCTTGAGTGCCATGATTATTTTTCTTGTTGTTCTGCTCGTCGCCTACACCAACGGCCGGAACGACAACTTCAAGGGTGTCACCCTATATGGCAGCGGGGCGGCTTCTTACCGCGTGTCCCTCGCGGGGACAACGGCGTTTTCGTTCCTAGGTGCAGTGGCTTCCGTGTTTCTCTCCATGACGCTCGTCGAGCGCTTTTCAGGACAAGGACTCGTCCCCGATGACATTGTTCACACTTACCCATTGGTCGCCGTCGCGTTGGAAACGGGCCTTACCGTAGTGCTGGCGTCATGCATCGACATGCCGGTTTCGACAACGCAGGCAATCACAGGTGACCGTATGGAGTTGAGCTTGCTGCGGCAGTGTGTTGCTCGCGTGGCCTCAACGATGCCCCAAAGGTCGCCGGTCTGCTCCTGCTCCTTCAGCCCGTGCAGATGTTGTTGAACCTCGCAGGGAGTCGGTGAATCAGGACTTTGATTATGGGCCGGAACGCGCAACAGACGGCAACGCTGTCCGTCCTTGCTGCCGTGCTATTGGTGACGGTCACAGGCGGAATTCTCATCTGGGGATGGCTATCGCGCGCCGGCTTAACCGGGTTGGGGCACTCAGTCGATGAATCGGTGGCCCTGATCCGGTCATGGGGTGCGTGGGGCGTAATTGGCTCCATTGTGCTGATGACGCTTCACTCCTTCCTGCCGTTTCCTGCGGAAGTCGTCGCGCTCGCCAATGGCATGGTATACGGGCCCGTGTGGGGCGCGGCGCTTACTTGGGTGGGGGCAATGATTGGCGCATCGGTAGCCTTCGGCGTGGCACGCCTTTTGGGCCGGCCATTTGTGCAACGTCTTTCGTCTGTCGAGCACAGACGGCGTCTGGCAATGTGGTCCCACGATCGCGGCGGGGTCACCTTGCTTGTAAGCCGGCTCATCCCGGTGATCGCGTTCAATTTCATCAATTTCGCGGCGGCGCTTACGGACATTTCTTGGTGGACGTTCCTTTGGGCCACAGGCTTGGGTATCTTGCCGCTCACCGTGGTGCTCGCCATCCTGGGCGATCGGATGATCAGGCTGCCGCTCTGGTCGGGTCTCGTTATTGGCACGACGATACTGGTTGCAGTTCTTACCGCCGCGGTCGTGCGCAGACGTCGCCGCGGGCGGTCCGGTTAATGCGGGCCACCAACGGTTTGCGTGCGCCGGCGATTGCTGCGTCTTCCGCTATCGCTCGGACAACACGTGATCTGCACGTTCCTCGTTCGGCACAGCGCTTAGTTGACTGTTAGTCTGTCGATCATTTTTGAACCATGGACAAGCTGACCGCCCTGTTGACGCGTTTTTCAATGAGCGCCGGGGTGTTCTATGCGGGTGAGATCTGCGGCGCCCACGTATTTCACGAAGATGTGGCGCAAGGACACATCCACCTGATCAAGCGCGGACCCGTCCGGCTCATCGGCGTCGGAGAACAGGACGTCCAGATCGCTGAGCCCACGGTCATGTTCCTGCCGCGTCCGGATAAACATCGCCTGGTTGCAGATGACACGGTGGGCGCACATGTGGTCTGTGGCACGGTCCGGTTAGGAGGCGGGGCAAGGAATCCCATCACGGACTCGCTTCCAACTCTTGTTCTGATCAAGCTCGTTGACCTCCCGGGAGCGGCTGCCTTGCTGGACCTGATTTTCGAGGAGGCATTTTCTGGGCAGTGCGGCCGCCAGGCGGCTCTGGATCGGCTTTGCGAAGTTTTGATGATCCGCTTGCTTCGCTACTGCATTGATCGGGGATTGACCCAAGGTGGCACCTTGGCGGGACTTGCGGACAGGCGCATAGCGAAAGCGCTCATTGCTATCCACGACGATGCGGCGCGCCAATGGCAGTTGGCGGACCTGGCGGCGCTGGCTGGCATGTCGCGGGCGCGCTTTGCCGTGCAGTTCCGGGAGATCACCGGTGAAACGCCAGTCGACTATTTGGCCTCGTGGCGCCTTATGAGTGCGCAGACCTTGTTAAAACGAGGCGTGCCAATCAAGCACATCGCCGGGGACGTCGGTTACGGTAGCGCGAGCGCATTGACTCGGGCGTTTGTTCGGAAGTTCGGCTGCTCCCCCAGAGAATGGCTCAAGCTCGAACAGGGAGCGGGTCCCCTCTCTAAACCCGATACGCGCGGGTAGTCGAACGAGACGCACGGTCGCCTTCGCTGGCCCTGGCGGACATACCATCGGACCGTGCGCCAGCGGTCCGACGGATCGTGTGGCGACGAAAGCTTTCGCAACCACCTTTCAGGAGACCACGTTCATGTCTGCAATGCCTTACGTCAATCTGCATCCCGTTGATCCTGCTGCTGCGCAGGGTGCGCAAAAGGAAGTGTTGGACTTCGCGCTGAAGCAGGTGGGATTCATCCCCAACATGTACGCTAACATGGCAAACGCGCCGGCCGTGCTGAGTACCTATCTGCACGGCTATGGACTGTTTCGCAGCGAATCGGGGCTTAAGCCCGCCGAGCAGGAAGTGGTATTCCTTGCGATCAGTCAAGTGAATGGCTGCAATTACTGCATGGCTGCGCACAGCATGATTGCCGATCGGATGTCCGGTGTGCCGCATGAGGTTTTGCAGGCGATACGTACAAAACAACCGATCCCGGATGCGAAGCTCAATGCCTTGCACGCAACGAGCAGAGAAATGGTGCAAACGCACGGCCAGCCCAGCCCTGCGACCGTTCGCGCCTTTCTAGAGGCAGGCTACCAGGAGCGCGACCTGCTCTATATCGTGCTCGCCATTGCGGTGAAGACGTTGAGTAACTACAGCAACCATGCATTCGCTACTCAGGTCGACGAACGGTTTGCCGCTTACAAAGTCGATTAACTGCGTTCCTCGTTGCTTGTAGCGAGTTCGGCTTGGCCCCATGCGACATGCCGACATGATCGTCGTTCAGTCCGGACTGTGCCGTGCATCGTACATGGGCTGTCCGGTGAAGAACGCTATTCGATTTGACCTTGCGCGGCCAACCAAATGTGAACGATGGTCTCGCACGACGCTCAATTTCAAGGATCCGGACGCTGCTCCCAGGGGCACGCGGTTCAAGGTTACGACAGCTGCCGTCAATGACCCGGATCGGTTCGCGTAAAGTGAACCGGAAATGATGTGTGATCCACACGGTGCAGCGCGCTGCGCGCGCGAGCCTGACCTCGGTACCTGGCGGGTCGACAGGTCCCCAACAATCAGTCATCCAATGAAATAATCCGGCTTGCAACTGCTAGCAGATCTGGTTCGACGATGTCTGGCTGATCGCCAACGAGGAGGGGAGCGTTACCGGGACGGGCTACGAGTGCTGCCGCATAACCTGCTGCGCTCGCCCCCAGCGTATCCCAGGTGTGCGCAGCGATGAGTCGCAGCATGCCAGCCTCGACGCCCAGCTCGCTTGCAACGAGGCCGTACGTTTGGCGCGACGGTTTGTAGAGCTTTACTTCGTCGACGGAGAACAGACGTTCGAAATGATGGGAGAGTCCCGCCTTGTCAAGCAATGCCTTGCCCGATTCGGGCGGGGAGTTCGTGAGCGTCACCATCCGGAACCCTGCATCTCCGAGACGCTCGAGCGCTTCGGGAACCTCAGGATGCGGCGGCAAACTGCGCATGATGTCCGCGAAGCCGTTGATGTCTCGGCCGTTGAGGGTCACGCGACGAATCTTCGCGACCATCTGCAATACGGCTATTGAAAGCGTGCCGAACCCGGCGTATGCGCCGCTCAGGCTCAGCGCCTGCGAATAGAGAATCAGTTCCGCGAACCATTGTCGCATCACCCGTGCGTCACCGAACGTCCGTTCGAAGAACGGATTGAGTACATCGATGTCAAGCAGCGTCTCGTTGACATCGAAGACGAGAATGCGACGACGGCGGGGTCCGGCAGCCATGGGTATCTCCTGTTTCACGATGATAAGACTCGCCAGCGCCCGGAGCGATTCACGTTGCCTGCTGGCGTTGATGCCGGTCGGACCTTGCGCAGCTACATCCGGATGACGCCAGCATAGCGATATTTTTACGCGACTGCCGCCCGACGAAGCGGTAGCCGTCGAGATCGTGCGACCGCCTTGCAATTCGTTGTAAACCGCCCGGAGCTATGCCGACTAATCCGCGACCGGATGCGTTTGTTATCGGGCATCGTTTACCAGCCGATTACGTCCAAAGCTGGACTGCAAGGAGTACTGCACCTTGGATATCAGGCGCCGCGTTTTTATGGCCGCTGCGATGGCCGGAGCGCTGGGTGCAGGACACGGCGTTCTACTTTGCTACTAACTGGCGTATATGAATTGAGCAGGCGATCGTGATCGCCCCGAACTTGCCTCGACAACTGGAGAACCCGATTTCAAAGGGAGACCACATTGAATGCAATTACACGGTCCAGCTTTTTATCCGAACGCTTCGACGACGTTTTCTGGCGCGACGGCGGAGCCTTGCTGAACCTGGGGCTTCGCGTGTTCGTCGGCTGGCAGTCCTTCAAATCGCGGATGCTCGAGCTGAGTGACTGGGGCGCAACCCTGTCGATGTTCCATGACGTATATCACACACCATTGTTGCCGCGGGCCGTCGCGGCCTCGCTCGGCGCGTTCGGGGAAATCACCTTTCCAACACTGCTCTTCGTCGGCTTTCTGTCGCGTCCAGCCGCTTTAGGCCTCTTTTTCGTCAACCTGGTCGCGGTGATCTCCTGTCCGGACCTGCTTCACCTCGAGGGTCCGGCAGCGATCAACGTTCACAGGTACTGGGGCATACTGCTGCTGGTACTGCTTGTGTGGGGACCGCGCAGGCTGTATATGGACAGCTGGCTGACAAGGGGGCAATCCCGTGGCTGATATGAAGTCAGCGTCTGCTACGTCGGCGGGGGCGGGCGGCCGCGCAGAGCATCCGGTCAGGAGCAAGACCGCCGGCCGACTGGCGCTGCTCGCTTTTGCCGGCGTGCTCGCGGCCGGGTTCTTTGCGTTTGGCGGCCAGCACTACCTGTCACTCGAATATATCAAGTCCCAGCAAGCGGCCTTTGCTCACACACGGGACGCGCATCCGGTTGCAACATCGTTGTTCTTTTTCCTTGCGTACGTTGGTGTGACCGCTCTGTCGATCCCAGGCGCGACCGTAATGACGCTGGCCGCGGGCGCACTGTTTGGAACGGGATGGGGCGCTTCGCTCGTTTCCTTCGCCTCGACAACGGGCGCGACGCTGGCGTTTGCTGCATCCCGGTATGTCCTGCGCGATTCGATACGCGCGCGCTTTTCCGAGCGCCTCGACGCAATCAATGCGGGAGTGGAGCGAGAGGGTTGGATGTATGTTCTGTCGCTGCGGCTCATCCCGGCGATGCCGTTCTGGCTGGTCAACCTGCTGATGGGTGTCACCGCAATCCGTACGTTGACCTTCTATTGGGCCAGTCAACTCGGCATGCTGCCCGCGACGCTGGTGTACGTCAACGTCGGCACGCAACTGTCCGGTCTGACATCGCTGCGCGGTGTCGTCTCGCCGGAGATGCTCGCCGCCTTCGTGGCGCTGGCGGTGCTCCCCTACGGCGTCAAACGCGTGATGGCGGCAATCAAAGTTCGGCGATTGCTATCCGCATGGAGACGTCCTGATCGGTTCGACTATAACGTTGTCGTCATCGGCGCGGGGGCGGCCGGACTCGTGTCCTCTTACATCGCTGCAGCAGCGAAAGCGAAAGTTGCGCTTGTCGAGCGGGGCGCGATGGGCGGAGACTGCCTTAATACAGGGTGTGTGCCATCGAAGGCCCTTCTGCGCTGCGCAGACGTCGCGCAGGAATTGCGGCGCGCGGCGGAATTCGGCGTTGACGTGAGCAGCGAGGTAAGCGTCGACTTCGGCGCAGTCATGCGGCGTGTCGCCGAAAAGCAGGCGGAGGTGGCACCGCACGACTCCGTTGAGCGCTTCACCCGTCTTGGTGTCGAGTGTCATCTAGGCAGCGCAAAGATAACGTCGCCATTCACGGTCGATGTGACGGGAGACGATGGCGTGGTTCGGACCCTGACCACCCGCAGCATTGTAATCGCGGCGGGCTCGAAACCTGCCGTGCCGGATCTTCCAGGCTTGGCGGATCTCGGGTTCCTCACATCCGACTCCGTGTGGTCGCTGCGCGAGCTGCCGAAGCGGCTCGTAGTGCTGGGCGGTGGTCCAATCGGTTGCGAACTGGCACAAGGCTTCGCGCGGCTCGGTTCCAAAGTCACCCAGATCCAACGCGGCCCCAGGCTCCTTCCAAAAGAAGATGCGGACGCGTCCGCATTGGTATTGAAACGCTTTATGTCAGAGGGCATCGCAGTTCATCTCGGGTGTACGGCGCTCAGGTGCGAGCGTCGAGGATCCGAAAAGTTCATCATTCTTAGGACCCCGGAGGGCGAGCGCATGATTGCCTTTGACGAAATTCTCTGTGCCGTGGGACGCGAGGCCAATACCGAAGGGTATGGCCTGAAGGAACTTGGCATCGGCCTCACGCCGGCGCGCACGGTTGAAGTTGACCCATGGATGCGGACCCGCTATCCCAACATTTACGCGTGCGGTGATATTGCCGGGCCATTCCAGTTCACGCATATGGCGGCGCATCAGGCATGGTATGCATCCGTAAATGCTTTGTTTGGTAGGCTGCACCGTTTCAGAATCGACTACAGTGTCACGCCGTGGGTCACCTTCACTTCACCGGAGGTGGCGAGGGTCGGCCTCAACGAGGACGAGGCATCGGCGAAAGGCGTTCCGTGCGAGGTGACCCTCTATAGTTTGGCGGAACTCGATAGAGCAATCGCTGATGGAAGTGCCGAAGGATTCGTCAAGGTGTTGACTCCACCAGGAAAGGATCGGATTCTGGGCGTCACGATCGTTGGCGAGCATGCGTCGGCACAACTGGCCGAGTTCGTTTTAGCGATGCGCAATGGAATAGGACTAAACAGGATTCTGGGTACGATTCATGTTTATCCGACGCATTCCGAGGCCGTGAAGTATGTCGCGGGGCAGTGGAAATTGAACCATGCCCCGCAGCGGATTCTTCGCTTGCTGGCGCGTTACCACGCTTGGATGAGGAGGGCATGATCGTGCTTCACGAGCTTGCCTGATGCCATGGCCAATCGCAAGCAAGTGCCGGAGATTGCCGCGTCGACCTGCCGGCACGTCCATCGACTGATCGTTGAACGGTTCGATCGCGAACTATGCCCGGACGAGGAAAATCGAGTCGATCTGCATATCGCAGCATGCCACGACTGCCTTGTTTTCTACGACCAACTGACGTTGATACATAAGGCAATGGAAGCACTGAGGCAAGGCTTGGCGGGATAGGCGTGAGCGGCCTGACTCGACATTATCGAGGAGGCCGTTGACGAGTTGAGCGCGCGGATCGATCGGATTCAGCGGAAGCTCGCCGGCCTGCAAGGGTGCCGTGCGAGTCCGAGTGGATTGGTCGGCAGGGTATCCGGCATCCCGAAATTGTTTTCGGTGGCGCCAGCCAAATGAGCACAGGCTTTCTCTGCAAGGCGTGCCAGTGTACCATCCAGCCAGCAGTTAAACCGAGCGACAGTCGAGAACGGAAAATCATGAAAGCACTGAAGGATATCAAACTGAAATGTGTCGTCGCGTCCAGTCTGATTGGCCTGGGAAGCCTGATGTGTATGGCAGCGTATGGCCAAGCCAGCGTATTGCCTTTCGTCACCCACGCGTCATTTTTCTCTGCTGAAACGCATCAGAATCCCATACTGGATCCGCAGGTTTTCGTCGCTGAACCGTCGGCCACCGCGGGAGTCGGACCGCAGGGCATTAAGCACGTCGTGGGCGTGCGCAACGCACGTCCGTCTGATCCGCCGACCTTGCCGATTCTGAATGCTGCCGGCAAACCGCTAGGCATGTCGCTAGGCGCGTGGCTGGACGCTAACGGCGAAGCCGTCCTCACTCCTCAGGCGAATGGGCAAGAAAAGGTCACGGTAATCCTTTCGGACCTGAAGCCAGGCGGCCGCTACAGTCTCTTCGAGAATCACTTCGACCAGAAGCCGGTTGGATTCACGCCGCTGGATGGGACTGGTGAGGCAAACAGCTTCGTCGCTGATGCCAGCGGCAAGGCCGTCGTGACAACGATCGCCCCGGCACCGCTCACGCATGACAATGCCGTGCTCGTTGTCTATCACTCGGATGGCAGGTCGTACGGAAAGTCTCGCGGGGATATCGGTGTCAACGCACATCATCAACTGATCGCGCGGCCGTAGTGGCTACGGTCGCGAATCGCGCCACGCGTCACTACGAGGGCTTGCAGCCCGATCGGGTGCCAAGTCTTCCCTTGCGCGCCGCAAGCCGACAGCGTGAACATGTCGTTGGCGCAGGTACCGTTGCTTTGTGTCAGTAGGCGGAGAACCGCCGCACAAACTGGCGGTCAATAAGGTCCTTCCACTTCCAGACCCACTCTCCCTGGAATGACCAGGGTCCCCAGGTGCCGATGGCGTGCCGGGTACCGGTCGATATGAGATAGAGCGCGCGGCGCTGAGGCCGGAAGCGGTGTAGGACGCCCGTTGTCATCACAGCCCGGATGTTGCGCGCCAGAACAGAGCCCTGACGGACCGCATAGACGCCTGATCGCGTAATCTTGTCGAAAGGCAGGGAGGCGCAGTCGCCCGCTGCCAGAACATCCGGGTGACTCAGTGAGCGCAGGCACGCGTCGACTTTCAGATAGCCGGCCGAATCCAGTTTCAGGCCGCTTCCGTGGAGCAAGTGCGGTGCTTGTGGACCAGTGGCGAGCACAACGAACGATGTCGGGAAACGCCTGCCGGCCCGCGTCTCAACATGCGTTGCATCCACCCGGCGCACCTCATCGGTGATGACAGCCACATCACGATTTTGCAACGTGTGAAGCAGGCGTGCCCGAAGGGGGCGGGGATGGGAAGGGACCAGCCCGCTGCGGCCGACAAATGCCGTTATTTCGATACCCTGTCCGAGCCCGGCGCGGAGCGCGCAGGCTAATTCCACACTGCCCATGCCCCCGCCGACGACCGCGATCGGACCTGAGTCCCCTGTGCACACGAATCTCCGATAACGTTCTGCGAAAAGTTGAGCGGGACGAACCGGAACAACATACTCCGGTTCACACAGGATCGCATCAGTGCGGATGGCGGAGCCGATGTCGACGGCCAGCACGTCGTAGCTGATCGTGTTGCCGCCGCCCAGGCAGATACGCCTGTGGTTGGCATCGATTGAGCAGGCGGGAGTGTGCAGGAAATCCGCGCCTGCCGCTGCCGCCAGCTGGTCGAGTGGGATCTGACATTCGTCGAGCCGGTAGTGTCCGGCGACCCATCCCGGTAGCATGCCGGAGTAGATTTGCCCACACCAGGGGGATACCAGCGTAACTTTGCAGTCCTCTAGCGGATCGTGCGCCAGCGCTTCAAGCACGTGCAGGTTGGCATGTCCGCCGCCAAGCAATACCAGATGCTTGCTCATCTGGGCTCGACACTGGGCTCACGGAGCGTGTTGTTCAGGCGCATGAGATCCTCAGGCCGGTCGACATCCCAAAGATCCGGCAGTTCGTGCCATGTCGCCGAGATCGCCTGCAGGCGATCTCGCGTGAGTGACATGACACGGTCTGTGCTCCACGGCATGTCGTCGAACAGCGCACCCAGGATCGTGTCGAGTCTGGTGTCCCCGGTGTGCGCGACGCCAATCAGCACGTACCCGCCGTCCGCGGCCGGTATCACCGCGACTTCAGCGCCACTGTGCAACGCGGCTGAGACCTGTTCGAGATGGCGTGCTTCCAGAACCGGGCAATCCGTCCCAATCAGTGCCACCGTTTCGGCATGCGGCAGCAGATGCAGCATAGCCTGTTTCATCCGTGCGCCGAGATCGCCGCCCTCCTGCTTTCTCAGTCCGATACCGAAGTCGTGACTTGCATCGAGGAGAGTCGGATGGGCGATTTCGCCGGCAATCCATAGCGATCGCGCGCAACTCGTTTGACACACGGTTCGCAGGGTGTGCCTCAGCAGACGATGGTGCAGTTCTGCGGCTCCATCCGGCCCGATGGCTGGTATCAGCCGCGTTTTGACCTCGCCGGCCACGGGCGGTTTGGAAAAAATGGCAACGTGGTAAGTGGCGGACATTCTGGCCCTCAGGCTTCGGAGTTTTGGTGATGCTTCGATGGTCGCTTCACTGACGTTATCGATACCATCGTGACAGGGTCGCTGGTGGTACTCCAATGACGTAAGCGAGCCTCAACCACCACATCAGCACGATGGTCCGGATCACGCCGTGCGTTTCCCACCGCCGGCCAGAAGTTATCGCTTGCGCATCCAGGCATAGCGGCAGAGACCTGCGACGCAGTTGCTTGCTCAATGCCACATCTTCCATGACAGGAATCTCGGGAAAGCCGTTTTCCAGCATGAAGACGTCCCGATAGCAGAAGATGGCCTGATCGCCGGTCGCGACGCCGGTCAGACGGGATCGAATGCAGATCATCTTTCCGACAAGACCCAAAAGACGCGCACGCCCGCTGATCCGAACGTCAAATCTTCCCCAGAGATGGGACGGATCGCGCCGAAGCGCGTCCAGAATCAGCGAGTGCGCATCGGCAGGCAGTTCAGTGTCGGCGTGGAGAAAAAGCAGGACATTGCCGCTCGCGGCTCGTGCACCCGCATTCATTTGCATGGCGCGACCTCGGACAGACCGGACCAGAACGTCGCAAAGCGGTCGCGCGAGTCCGACGGTGTCGTCAACGCTTCCGCCGTCCACGACGATCACTTCGAACCCGCGTGCCCGAAGCGAAGCGAGACGTCGCAGGCATGCCTCAATGATCGCTGCCTCGTTCAGCGTGGGGATGATCACGCTCAGTGTGGACGGCGCGGAGTCATGATCGGCTGGTGACATGGCGCGGGTCAATTGTGGAGATACTTGCCGATGATCGCCGCCAGACGTTCGCGGGATGTCCCGCTGATCTGCGCCGGTGGTGTGACCAGCGCAGTGCGGAGCGCTTCATGGGCGGGCGAAACGGGGGCAGCTTCGGTGATCTGCGTAATGGCGTGGGCGAGAATTTTCCTGGCGTTCGATGCGTTGTGCTGCAGATTGGCAATGGCCATCTCAACCGTGACGCTTTCATGGGACGGGTGCCAGCAGTCGTAGTCAGTCACCAGTGCCAGTGTCGCATAAGCCATTTCGGCTTCGCGGGCGAGCTTGGCCTCCGGCAGATTCGTCATCCCGACGACGGCCGCGCCCCAGCTTCGATGCAGTGTCGCTTCGGCCAGCGTGGAGAATGCCGGACCTTCGATGCACACGTAGGTGCCGCCAAAGTGGAACGACACGTTCGGTGTTGCCAGCCGAATCGCATCCGCGAGGATCGTGCTTAGCGCCGGGCAGACCGGGTTTGCAAAAGCCACGTGCGCGACGACCCCGCCGCCGAAGAAGCTGGACTCACGCCTCTGCGTGCGATCGATAAACTGGTCAGGCAGCACGATGTCTCGTGGACGCACCTCTTCTTTCAGTGAGCCGACTGCGGACACGGAGAGCAGGTATCTGACGCCGAGCTGCTTCAATGCATAGATGTTTGCCCGGTAGGGTACTTCGGATGGCATCAGCGAGTGATTCCGGCCATGTCTTGCCAGGAAGGCGACCCGGGCATTTCGGAGCCTTCCCACCATGATCGTGTCGGACGGCGCGCCAAAAGGCGTGCTGATCCCGGTCTCCCGTACGTCGGTCAACTCGTCCATCTGGTAGAGCCCACTGCCGCCAACGATACCAATCGTTGCCTCATTCATTCGTCATCTCCAGTCGTGGAACGTCGTGCGCTGCTTCGGGTGAGCGCAGCGAGCCGAGTGTATGGACCGCGGGAGTCACTGCGCTCAGGCTACGCGGCATGAGCCGCGCAGGGCTGCGTCAACGTCAGCGGCAAATGACAAAGCTGCGGCGGATAGCACCTCGATCGAGTGATCTTGGGTGATTCGGTGATCCTGGCCGTTCGCGGCGATGAGCCTGCGAATGCGCTGATCGCGGGCGTCGATCAGGTCCCGGATTTCGGTCTCGTACAGGGTGAAGAAAGATGCAAGCCAGTCGGCCACGAGACGTGGCCCGGCGCGATCGACCCGGAAAGCCTGCGCGAGGCTCGCGATGCTCTCGCCGGTGCACCATCGGTCCCCTGTCACCCATTGATTCACCGTAAAGATTTCGAAGGGAAGTCCATGCGCGTCGACGGAAATGGCGACAAGGTGCACAGTTGTATCGTCCTGTTCACACACTTGCGGGACGTTGTCAGTGGCGGGCATGAACCAATCCTGAACCGGACGGGCTTTGTGGTCGAGGCGCGCGAACGTGTGGAAATGACCGTTCTCCCGGACGCCGGGCCGGTCGTCTGGACTGTGGGCATGATAGTAGTACTGAAAGCCTGAGTGTTCGTCGACGTGGTCCGGCGACGGATACCGGCCCCAGTGTTCGAAGGTCTGGTTACCGACGACGCGCTGCAGGAGGTTCTCGTTGCGCTTCGCAAGTTCTTCGTAACAGTGAATCAGTCGCGTAGCGGCTTCCTGACGTCTCTCGTTGGCTGTTTCAAGTGCGTGATCCACGCTTGCCTCCATCCATTTCCCGCGCCGCTCGGCGGCATGACGGGGAGCGTATCGCCCGCCGCGAAGCCGGACCGTGTCGCAACTGCAAAACAGCCCGGTCCTACCAGCGCTATGTTATTTGGCGCCGCATTTCGCACCGCACTTGGCACCGCATTTCGCACCACACTTCGCAGCGCATTTGGCGCCGCATTTTGCACCACACTTTGCTCCACATTTCGACATGGTTGCGGCGGTTGTGCCGCTAGCGGCAGCTGCCGGGAACGCGACCGTTGCGGCGGTCAATGCTGCGATCGACAGGGCGACCATCGAGGACTTCTTCATTGTGCTCTCCTTGGACATTTTGGATGTATTGGGATGTTTCCCATTGATTAGTCGTTGGAGGCCATGAACTTTTACGGAAATATTGCCTGTGAGTCGGGTGACGCTGAACGTGGTTCAGTTGACCATCGCTTCGAGCGACGTACCTTTTCCTTCGACCCCACGGAAGTACCACGGAATCATCGCGATCGCGCCAATCAACCAGAAGAGCGCGAGGACGAGCAACGCGGGCACCATTCCCGCTGAATCTGCAATGGCCGTAAGCAGCAGGGGGGCGGTGAACGCACCGATCCGGCCGATGGCAACCGAGATACCGATGCCCGTCGATCGCAGATGGGTGGGGAATATCTCGGAAAACGTCGGATAGGCGGAAATCCAGGCGCCCGTTGCGAACAGGTTTGCAAGGGTGAAAGCTGCGAGGACCCAGCGCCAGTCGTGCGTCGCGGTGGCTGCCGCCATGAGCAGTACACCGATGGCTGCGAGTACGTACGACGCGGGCACGGTGATCTTGCGTCCAGCGCTGTCGAGTAGCCACGCCACGATGACACCGCCAATGAACGCTCCCACGTTGCCGATTAGATAGAACCATGGCACGAAGGTGGGCTCGACGTGGACAGCCGGAAGAATGAACAGGGCTAGAAAAGCAAATAGTCCGTAGTATCCGGCGGCCTCGGAGAAATCGAGCGCGCAACCGAGGGCCAATCGTCCGGGGTAGAGTCGTACAAGATCGCGCGACTGACTCCAGAAGCCTGGGCGTGTTGCTCCGTCCTGGCCTGGCACGACTGCCCGCGATCTCGCAGCCGGCGTTTTCGTAAAGCGGGCATGTTCGATGTCGTCAACGACAGCTGCCGCTGCCTGCGCGTCACCGTGTGCGAGCAGCCAGCGGGGAGATTCCGGTATATAGCGGCGCGCCAGCGCGGCAGCGATAGCCACGACAGCGCCGAATCCGAAGGCCGCACGCCACCCGTAGGCCGGCGGCAACTGGTTAATCAGCAACAATGTCACAAGGGCCGCGAGAATGCCGCCGGCTGACCAGAAGTTCATCACGGTCGCGTTGGTCTTCCCCCGATGCCGCGCGGGAATGAATTCGCTGATCGCGGCATTGATCGCCGCGTATTCCGCTCCGACGCCGATCGCCGTCACGAGGCGAAGAATCATGAGCGACGGGTAGTCCCAGGCGAAGGCGGTGAGAAAGGTAAATGTGCCATACAGCAGCAGCGTGGCAAGAAACAATCGCTTGCGGCCATAACGGTCGGCCAGGTATCCGAACCCGTACGCGCCGATCATGATGCCGACGAACCAGATACTGAGGACCCAGGAGGCCTGGAGGTTACTCAGGTGCCACAGATCTTTGAAGACCGAAATGACGTTGTTGACGATCGTGACCTCGAACGCATCCAGCAGCCATCCAACGCCTAAGGCTATCGTGATGGCTGTGTGAACGCGGTTCCACGCGATTCCGTCCAGCCTGTGCAAGAGATGCATGCGCGTGTTCATTTGGGTTATTCCCGGGTCGTAGGTGGCGCCCGGCGCAGGCGTCTGCCGTTACACCGGATGCTGATAGAAATCACCTTGCTTTACGTCAGCCCTTCGTTTCGTCGATATGACGGCCTGGCGTAGCCGCGTCCTTGCACACGTACCGCAGGAAGCGGATATTGCTGCGATAGTTCCGGCAGGCGCTGCACATCATGATGTGCAACCCCATGTCGAGTCTTTCCTTGAGAGTGAGGCTGTCGTCGACTTCTTTGGATACCAGTTCGGTTGTTTCCTTACACGTCAACATTTTCGGGAACCCCGCTCATCGAACCATCGAGTCTGAAGACACACACGCAACGCCATGCGCGCGCGGTGCAGTATTACGCCGCAATTGGACTTGCTGATCGCCAGTTCGGCGGCCACCTCATCCGGCTCCAGATCCAGGAACTCGCGCATCATGAATACCCGTGCGGTAGCGGGCGGGAGCCTGTCCAGACACAGCTTGAGCACGATCCAGAACTGTTGCTGCACCAGCGTCGCCTCAGGATCGCCCCAGAACGCCGGTCGATCATCAGCGCTCCAGCGATCCCGTTCGTCGAAAAGCCCGTCAAAGCTGTCCGCGGGTAACTCATCGACGTCGCCCTCCGCGGGCCGGAAGCGGCTGCGGGAACGCAGGATGTCCACGATCTTGTTCTTCAGGATCGCAAACACCCAGGTACTCAGTTGGGCCTGCCCGCGGAATTCATTGATCTTGCTCATCGCGGCGAGCATCGCTTCCTGCACAGCATCCTCCGCCGAGGCGTGGTCGCGCAGTTGCAGGGTGGCAAAACGAAGCAGATCCCCGCGCAATCGGGCGAGGTCCTCGTGGGAAGCATTTGCGCTCACGTCGCTCATTGTTGACGTCGCCCGGCTGTGGCAGGTATGCGTCGCGACTGCCCACATCGTGTACGTGCGCGACTTTGAGTCAATCGCCCCACATTCGTCTCCGTGTTCTAAAGTGATGTCGTGAGTTGGGTTAGCCATGCAGGGGTGTTCGAGACGATCGCGGCTTGCACCGCCTTGTCCGCACCGGTCAGCACAAGCGCGCCGATGACAACGAAAAGTCCCCCGAGCACGCTGCGCCCAGCTGCGCCCACCCGGCCCAGCCGGATGCGCATCTTCGTCAGGGACGCGCGCGACACCGAGCCTAGCAGCAGCAACGGCAGGGCAGCACCGACGCCAAACACGGCCATCAGCGCCGCGATATGACCCAGACTTCTTCCCTGAGACGCGAGCGTCGATGCAGCGCCTAATGTCGGTCCCACGCAAGGACTCCAGACGACACCCAGAAGCAATCCAACGGCAAACTGCCCGAGCAGGCCCTCGCCCTTGATCCTGGCCAAGATACCTTGCCCGGCGACACCGAGCACCGCTGTGGTGCGCGCAAATGTCCGCTGCAACGCCGCAAACACCATCACCAGCCCGAAGACCACCATCAGTGCGGCAGCGACGTACCTGAACGTATCGTCAGTCAGGCCAAGTGCCGCTCCGAGCGTCGCCATGAGAATGCCCACGGCGGCAAAAGAGACGCTCAGACCGCCTGCCAGCGCGACCGGTCCATAACGGTGGGCGGACACCGCAGACGCTGCGAGAATGGGCACGAGGGGCAGGACGCAGGGCGACACTGTCGACAGTGCACCCGCGGCCAGGCCCAACCCGTACGTACCGGGTCCGAAATCGATCACAGCGCCTTCTCCCAAGTATCGCGGATATCCTGCTCGTCGGTCTGCCCAGTCGACCGCGTCACCTCATGGCCGCCCTTGAACACAACAAAGGTGGACTGATAGTTCACCCGCAGTGCCTTCTTCAGTGCCGCTTCCTTGTCGTAGTCGGCGACGAAAACGGTGACGTTCTTCATTTCCGGGGCCGCGGCGAGGCGGTCGACAATGGGTTGCTGCGCGCGGCAGGTGGGGCACCAGTCCGCGTGGAAATACACGACCGTCGGCTTGCCCTGTGCCAGCGCCTTGTCAAAAAGCGCCTGGTCGAACGGGCGTTCCCCCGCGAATGCGGTTGCCGCGGAGCCCAGAAAAGCCAACATCATCAGGCCTTTAAAAAGCATCTTGAGCATTATGTTCCCCGATCACGGTTTCGATGCACATCCTTTAGTCGTCGCAGCGCGCAAATTTTTACAGCTATTCGCATGGGCTGTCCTGCGTGCAAGGTGAAAGTACAGGCTCCGCAGGCTGCGGTGTCGCCGGGCATATGGCTTGAAGCTGGGACTCGCCAGCCTCATCGCAACTCAAGTGCGTCCGGAAGCCTCAACAGAAGAGGGCGAGCGAGCAGGAAGGAGGCCGTCAGCGTGAGCGTACCGGTCGCGACGGCTACCGCGAAGTGCCAGTCTGCGTGGGGCATCACCTGCGGTAGCAGGCCTACGGCGAGAGCCGGTGGGATGTGGAGGCGTAGCAGACGCAGCGTCGCGATTCCGATCAGCATCGCGACTGCGACCGACAGCGGTCCGGCCCCGAGTACGAGAATTGCACCCGCTCCGGCGGCTGCTGTGACGGTGCACGCCAGCGGCAGGGCACAAGGGCGTCTCGCCCAGAGACAGACTTCCGCGTGCGCGAACATTTCGAATGCGATGACAACAAGCGGGGGAAACAGGATCAACCTGAGTCCGGTGACGACGGCTAGTCCGTAGGAGAGCAGGAGGAAAGCGATGAATACTGGCAACCAGGTGTAGCGTCGGGGCGTTCGCTCCATCTCGTCGTCTTCGGCGTCCGTAACGCTGGACGGCATCAGGTGAATCTGCGAGGCGAGCGTCCGGTTATAGGCGACGGACAGCAGCGAAAGCACGCCAGTCCCGGTCGCAATCGATAGGGGGTACCACCAGCTGGCGACCCCGAGTGTGAGCGGCAGGAACGCGGCAGAGATGGCCGGCGCGACCGGCGAGCGCAGCAGCCGGATGAGCAGCATCGCGCCCGCGATGCAGATGGCCGCCGACCACATTCCGTAAGGCATCGTCTGTGCAACCAGGGTGCCCACGGTCGCCGCAGCTGCGGGCGTAATCGCGAGCATCACCGGCGACCGGGCCCAAACGCCTGCCGGGCGTGTGAAGACGTCATAGGCTAAGGCTGCCAGCTCGGGAAAGAGCACGTACATCGCACCCGTGAGCAGTGCCGATTTCGCGACACCGCCAAGGAAAGCCAGCGAAGCCAGTTCGCCCAGGACCAGAAAAGGGAAGGGCATCTTTTCGCTTGCAAGATCGTGACTACAGAAGAGAATCGAACCGGATGTTTCATGCGTTAGTCGTATGGCCGACGCCGATATTACGATCTTTTTGTTATAAGAAGCGCTGTCGGGCGACGTGTGTCTTTTCTACGTAAACAACGGGTGCGCGGTACGTCTAATGAAGACCAGCCGCACGCAAAGAGGACCCCCGGGTTATGCATAGCACTTTTCCGTTGTTGCGCGAGACGGACTTCCCGCACATTCGACGCCGCTCACTGGAGTCACTGCAGGTCAACCTCGGCTACCGGTGCAATCAGTCCTGCGTTCACTGTCACGTCGCTGCCGGGCCGAATCGCACCGAGGAAATGGGCCGCGATGTGGTCGATGTCATCGTGGCGGTGCTCGCAAGGCACCGCATCCAGACGCTTGATCTAACGGGCGGCGCTCCTGAGCTGAATCCCCACTTCCGCTTTCTGGTGACGCAGGCGAGAGCGCTCGGCGTGCATGTCATTGATCGATGCAACCTGACCATTCTTGAGGAGCCCGGGCAGGAGACACTGGCTTCGTTCCTGGCGAGCGAAGGGGTCGAGATTGTGGCTTCCCTGCCTTGCTACTCGGAGGAGAACGTTGACAGGCAGCGTGGCGAGGGAGTGTTCGAGGCGAGCATTCGCGCGCTGAAACTGCTCAACCGCCTTGGGTACGGAGAGCAGGGCGCAGATCGTCTGGCTCTCAGCCTTGTCTACAACCCGCAGGGGCCGTCTCTGCCCCCACCGCAGAGAAGCCTCGAAGCCGATTATCGGCGGATACTCGGCGAGCGCTTCGGTATCCGATTTTCGCGTTTGATCACCATCGCGAATATGCCGATACAGCGGTTCGGCAGCACCCTGGTGTCGAAGGGTACGTTCGCCGCCTACATGAAACTGCTCAAGGATAACTATGTTGCGTCGAACCTGGGCAGTGTCATGTGTCGCAGCCTGATCAGTGTCGACTGGCAAGGCTATCTGTACGACTGCGACTTTAACCAGATGTTGGGGTTGCCCGTACCGCGTGACGGAGCCAGTCGCGCGCAAGTGGCCGACCTGTTAAACGACGACCTCGTTGACAGCGTGATACGGGTTGCAGACCACTGCTACGGGTGTACCGCCGGGCAGGGCAGCAGCTGCTCGGGCGCCCTGAAGGCATAGTGCGGTATCCGGCGCGGGCGATCGACGGGGTCACCATTGATCAGGAGCGCCATCACCACAGAGGCAAGACCGTGGCACTTCCAGAACCAGGCAGAGTGTGTCCCCAGGACTACTATTACGGCGCAGGATCACTGTCGCGGGTTGCTGAAATCGATGCGACCACGCTATATGTCGTAGGCGGCCTGTATGGCAACAGACCCGCACTCGACGCGATCGAGCTGCTGGCCACGTCCGAGCGGGCGACACTCGTCTTCAACGGTGATTTCCACTGGTTCGACCGGAACGCGGCGAACTTCGCAGAGGTCAACCATCGTGTGCTGCGTCAGCATGCCATCCGCGGCAACGTCGAAACGGAACTGAGCCGCACCGAGGAACTGGGAGCAGGATGCGGCTGCGCCTATCCGCCCGAGGTCGATCAGCAGATTGTCGACTGGTCAAACGGTATCCTCCGCGAGTTGAGGGTTGCCGCCCAGGCGCGAGGCGGGCAATGCCAGGCGCTTGCGGCGCTGCCGACGACTCTCGTGGCCACTGTCGGCGGAGTGCGGGTGGGTATCGTGCATGGTGACTGTGAGTCGCTTGCGGGGTGGCGGTTTTCCGCTGCATCCCTAAGACTTCCCGGTACACAGGAATGGCTGGATAAGGTTCGCCTCCGTTCGCAAATTGATGTCTTTGCATCGTCGCATACCTGCCTGCCCGTGATGAGGTCGTTCGCGCTGCCTTCCGGTCCTATGGTCGTGGCGAACAACGGCGCGGCAGGCATGGCGAATTTTGCGGGAACAACGTATGGCATTGTGACGCGGATCAGTACACGCCCGTGGCGCGGCCGCCCCCTGCACCGGGCGCAGATAGGCCGGGTGTTCGTTGAAGCGGTTCCCCTCCTGTTTGATCACGCGCATTGGCATTCGGAGTTTCTGTCGCAATGGCCGGCGGGCTCCGCCGCGCGGCTCTCGTACTGGGAGAGGATCGCTTCCGGGCCGGCGTACACCGCACTTGATGCATATCATCTTACGGATGAAGTCGGCCCACTTCATGATCCAACGCATCGCGTTTGGATTCATCGAGCCAGCGCGTGATCTGATCAGTTCGGGCCAGATGCTGTTCGCGACACCCACCTGATGACGATCGTGGTCTTTTCGTCCTGTCCCGGCACAGAACTGGCGTAAGCGATGTTCGGCGGATCAGGGAGGGACACTCCAGATCCTGTAAGCAATGCCTGAGCGAAACGACTAATCAGTAGGGTTATTCGATTCGGGTGGGCTGTTCGCTTGCTGTGCCCTCGGGTCTCGCCGGCGCCGACAGTTTTCAGGGCATCGTCGTGCCACCCTGCGAACAGACTGTTTCCGCAAGGAGGGATAAATGGATTTCTTCTGTTCAACTGTCGGACGCCGTCTGGCTCATTTCCTGTCGGCACGTGTCGAAGTCAGAACAATCGCACCAGCCACTTCTTCTAGCCTCCTGCTGTCATGTCTAATTCCCGGGGATGTCATTCTTGTCGAGGGCAATACACGAATCAGCGGTGCGATCAGATACCTGACGCAGTCCACGTGGTCACACGCCGCGCTATTCGTCGGCGACCACGTTGCCGGAAGGCCCCGGGCGTTTGTTGAAGCTGACCTCGTTGAGGGCGTGCGCATCGCAGGCGCAGACCAATTCGAAGGACTCAATACTCGGATATGCCGTCCGGTCGGTCTGACAGACGGCGATAGAACGCGATTGTGCCAGTTCGCGATTTCCCGGGTCGGGCAGCAGTACGACCTGAGAAATATCATCGACCTTGCGCGCTACCTGCTGCCGACGCCGCCCGTCCCACAACGGTTTCGCAGAAAACTGCTGGCCCTCGGGAGCGGCAGTCCGACCCGGGCAATATGCTCCACACTGATCGCGCTTGCCTTTCAGGAGATCGGCTATCCGATACTGCCTGGCGTGCACCGGGAGAAGGCCGGGGTGCCGGGGTGCGATGCATGTTTTGACGAGATACTGTCGGTACGTCACCACAGTCTCTTCGTTCCGCGTGACTTCGACGTGTCGCCGTATTTTGCGATCGTGAAGCCCACTATCGAGGTGGGCTTTGACTACTTGACCCTGATGTGGGAAGTGGCGGATGCCCGTTCTTCGGCCCAGGAAGTTGAGGCGATGGTTGTGGCCCCACGGTGTGCGGATCCGCATACCGTCGACCACGAGCGCCCCGTCTTGCATGCAAGGACAAGCTGTTGCGAGCCAGAGGACCCCGAAAGACCGGCGGGTCGACGGTTGATCTAACGTCGTCTTCGACATCGCCGGCACTCTCACCAACGGCACTAGCGCGAGATTGCTCGGACCCGTGTGCATGGTCTCCGAAGGGGCCGGGCAGTGCAGGTAGCCGCACAGAACTCCTGTAATCAATGGGGTTGTAGACCGTCCAAAGAACATGGAGCAATCGAGTGCCCGACAAACGCTGGGCTCACCATCCCGGCTCCCGCGGCTGAAGCGAGGATGCGTGGGGCATGACTGCATGATCGCATCCTGGCGCGTGTCCCGTTTGTGCTTCGCCTGGCAACAGGGTGATAGCGCAGCGTGCCCGGATCGTTTGCCGAAGTCCTCCACCATGTCATGCCCCTATGACATGGCCCTTCCCCCGCTTCCGAGCGGGTTTTTTTTAAGGGTGGGTTTCCTGGTTCCGTGCGGGACGGCGGTGGTGCGCTTCTGCTGTTTAGAATTTGTAGACGGCTGCGGCCTTCGAGGCTGGAACCCGGTCGGGCCACGCTGAAACGCAGCACGCAGCGCGACCGTGCATCACTTCCGTCATCACTTGAGAGGAGCCTGATCGATGCTGGATACACGCGCGCGCGCGCTGGTGCAACCTGTACTAGAAATCATTGCCCGTGCGTGTGCGCGCGTCGGCATTTCGGCGAACGCGTTGACGCTGACGGGCATGCTCTCGGGTGTCGCGGCAGCCGGTCTCGTCGCCAGTGGGTGGAGTAGGTGGGGTGTGGCGACGTTGTGGATTTCGGGCACGCTGGACGCGGCCGACGGCACCTTGGCGCGAATGACCCGATCGAGTCCCCTCGGCGCTATCATGGACATCACGTCCGACCGCGTGGTAGAGGTCGCCATGATCCTCGCGCTTGCGTGGCGGTATCCTGCCGCGCGACTAGAACTGCTGGTGCTCACGGGCGTGATCGTGATCGCCATGTCACTATTTCTGTCTATCGCCGCCGCGGTTGTGAATCACTCTGCCAAGTCCTTTCATTACGCTCCTGGCCTCGGCGAACGCACCGAGGCGTTCGTCTGCCTGTCCTTGATGACACTCAATGGCACTCATCTGCGCGTCTGGACATGGGTGTTCATCGGCGTAATCGTCGTGACGATTGTCCAGCGCTTTGCCCAGGTCCGCAGACTGTTGTCGGGTTCGAATGGGACGAAGCGCGGTTGAGCGCCTGATCATGCACGGTCCCGTGTTGCCCACACCTGCCGGACACTGCGGACGCCGCGGAATCCCGTTGGCGCTGGAAGCAGGAGCCGTTGGCGACGCGCTTTTCGTTGGCGGACCGGAGTAAGGGGCGTGGCTCATACCCAGCTATTATCCATCAAGGTTCGGGCCTTGCGGCGGGTGAGAGCGAAACCGTTGCCAACTGGGCTAGCGTGCCCTTGGGCCAGGAGATACACGACGTTGCCGTCGGTGCCGATACCTCGGCGAAGCGTCGAGCGCGATACAAACTGATTGATCGTGAAGGGGTAACTCTCATGCCTTACATGTCTGACGATGAGGTGCGTGCTTACGGGGTAGAGATATGGCCACGGTCGCCTGCTGAAGCGCTTGCGCGCACCCGAACAATGCTCGACAAGCTTGGGCTAGCACGGCCTGGCCAGCAGATGGGCCAGCGGTGGCCAATCGGATGCGTGGCGCTGGAAATCACCCAGCGCTGCAACCTGGACTGCACGCTGTGCTACCTGTCCGAAAATTCGGAGGCGGTCAAGGATATTCCGCTCGACGTGGTGCTTGCCAGAGTCGACAGGATTTACCGATCCTACGGTAAAAACACTGACGTGCAGGTCACCGGCGGCGAGCCGACGTTGCGCAAGTCCGACGAACTGCTCGCCATCGTGCGCAGGATTCACGCGCTGGGCATGCGGGCGACACTGATGACAAATGGCATTTGCGCCACGCGTGCGCTGCTCGAGGAACTGGTGGCTGCCGGTCTCTCGGATGTTGCGTTCCATGTCGATACGACGCAGCAGCGACGAGGCTATGAGACCGAAGCCGAATTGGACACCCTGCGCCAGCGGTATCTCGACCGCGCCGCAGGCCTGCCGCTGTCGGTGATGTTCAACACGACGGTCCACGACGGAAACTTCGACCAGATTCCATCTGTTGTCGCGTTCTTCCGCTCTCGCGCGGGTCAGGTCCGCACGGCCTCATTCCAGTTGCAGGCCGATATCGGCCGCGGGGTGCGACGCAGGCGTGGTCCGGGCATTACACCCGATACTGCCGCGGTACAGATCGAGCAGGGTGCGGGAACGTCGATCCAGTTCGCCGCTTCGCTGATTGGTCATCCCTCGTGCAGCCGCTACAGCATGTGCCTGGCGGCGAACGGCAACTTGTATGACGCTTTCGACAACCTGCACTTTGTGAGCACCATGCAGAAGGCTACGGCCGCCGTGGTGTTTGACCGGACCCGCCCGCTCGCGACCGCTGGTCGTCTGGCTCTCTGGCTGGGCCGGCACCCCATCCTGTGGCCGCGCGTTATATCGTGGCTGTTGAGAAAGGGGTGGGAAATGAGGAAGGATCTCGTGGCGAGCAGGGGGCACGTGCGCACCCTCTCGTTTGTCATTCACAATTTCATGGACGGGAGAAGGCTGGAAGAGGATCGGATTGCCGCCTGCGCCTTCAAGGTAGTCACCGACGACGGCCCCGTCTCCATGTGTCTACACAACGCACGGCGCGACACGTTCATCTTGCGGCCAATCCGGCTCCATCGCACCACGCTCCCACTGTTTTGGGACCCGGTGCGCGGTGTCGAGACAACGGAGTTCATTGAGCCGGCTAGGACAGATGTCGACGCGAGTCAACGCGGACGACAGAAAAGTCGCTCGCGCAACAAGGCACCGCAGCCGGCGAACGTATAGGACAACGGATGCATTCCTTCTGGCGGCATCTGCGAAGGCTGTTTGCCAGACTTCGCAACCCTCTGCTCCACCTGTGCATGGCGCTGGCGCTGGGCTGGGCGGCGCCATGCGTCGCACAGAACGCGGCGGCTGACGCAGACGTTCATTGGGCGCGTGTGCTCCACAAGTATGTGAATGATCGCGGGCAGGTTGACTTCTGTGGGCTCGTCAATGACCAGGCCGATCTTCGAGCTTACGTCGACTATATCGGACGCGTGAGTCCAGAAAACACGCCGGCCGCATTTCCGACCCGCGACGCAGCGCTTGCCTACTACATCAATTCCTACAATTCGCTCGCCATGCTCAACGTCATCGTCTCGGGCATGCCGAAGGAATTGGGATTACTCACCCGCGTGTGGTTTTTTGGTGGCAGGCGTTTTACGATCGGCGGAAAACCGATGACACTCTATACCTATGAAAACAGCGTGATCCGCGCAGTCGGGGATGAACGGGTTCATTTTGCGCTGAATTGCATGTCGGTCGGTTGTCCGCAACTGCCCAACGAGCCATTCTCCAGCATACGCCTGGATGCGCAGCTTGACGCGGCGGCGCGGCATTTTTTCAGCGAGTCACGAAATCTCCAAATTGATCCGGTACGCCACACTGTCCGGGTGTCGTCGATCCTGAAATTCTATAAGGACGATTTTCTGAAACGCAGCCCGACGCTGATCGCCTACATCGGTCGCTACGCGCTGGTTAAGATACCCGCGAACGCGCAGCTTGAATTCATACCGTACGACTGGACCGTCAACGCGCAAAGCCGCAGCTGTCAGTCTTCGGGTTGACGTAACCTTTGGCTCGCCAGAACGAAGTAGTAAGTACGGAAACACGCCGGGACTGATGTCCGTTTGGACGGCTCTCGATCGGCATGCTCTTCCTTCCGCACCTCACACCGCGATTCGCGGCCCGATCAATCGGAATCGCGTTTTCTTCACCGATCGCACCTACGTCATCTTCCGGATGACCGGGAGTCCTACCATGAGACATTCATTTTTTAGCGGCGCTCCAGTACGCGCCACCCTTGCTGCGTCGGCTCTGGCGCTGTACGCAGTCGCACTCGCTACGCCCGCATCGGCCCAAGGTAATCCGGCCGCTTCGATGCCGGTCACCCGCGCGCAGGTCAGGGCGGAACTGGGGGAACTGGTTGGCGCCGGCTACAACCCGCGGGACTGGTACCACTATCCGGACAATCTCCAAGCGGCTGAGCTGATTATCGAGCAGCGGCACTCAGCGAGCGCGCTTGCAAGCGGACAGCCCTTACCGCAGACCCGAGCCGTCGCGGATACCTCGAGCGCAGCGATGACCAATGAGGCGGTCGGCGGTGTGAAGAGCGGGACGTCCATGTCCGGCAGCCCGAATTCCGACGTGATCCCGTCGACATGTCACGGCTTCCCCGTCTGCACGTTGCCTTACATTGGGCGGTAAGATGAAAAGCGAGGAAGCAAGGGCGCTCAGTGTCGTGCGCTAGGCGCGGCGCCGAGCGCTCGTTGACGCAAGACAAGAGGCGTCTCTGTCGAGCAGGTAGGCTAGGGACGATTCAAGGCGCAGAAAGATGTGGCGGAACGGGTCGCCGACCGGCGGCGTAACTGGAGCCAGAAAAATGACGTGGTCCAACCAGCCAGGAGAATTCGGCTGCGGGTACGGGATGATGGGAGGCTTTGGTTGGCTCTTCGTTGTCCTGGTCGCCGTGGTCGTGGTCGCTGCGGTTCTTGTTCTGTACCGTCGCTCGGATGACTATCGAAACCGACAGATACGCGGCAGTTCGCCGCTCGACATTCTTGATGAGCGTTATGCTCGAGGTGAGATCGATGGTGACGAGTACAAGAAACGGCGCGCCGATTTGGAGCGCCGAAGTGGAGGTCAATCATGAACATGATCTATAACAGCGCCCACTACTATGTGCTTGAGTACGATGTGCAATCCGGTCATGACACACTGGGTTGTGGTGCCTATGAAATCGCAGATAAGGCTGCTCAGCGCGAGGCGCTTCTCTATGGGAAGCTTGCCTGTCGCTTCCGCGAGCAAGCGCGCCAATTGGCTGAAGTCGAGGCTACGCAAGACGAAATAGACGACTTCCTCGGCCAGTTCGACGGCCTGATGGGGCAGTCGGTCACGCTCCAGTAGTCGTGATGGCGTTCCCTTGACACGACCCCGGACTTCGGAGCCACGTCACGGCGTCTGGTAGACCACGCAATGGCGCTCGGTGAACTCGAGCAGCTTGGCGCGCTCCTCGGCGCTCGCGTCGGTTCCGAGCGTAATCGTCAACCGAATCTGGCAAAAACCGACTGGGGCATCTTTGGCGACACCGAGCGGGCCGCGGAAGTCGCGTGAGTGCAGAAAAACGCGAGCGGAAGATGCGCATGGACGGATACCGTGGAGCAGAGAAGCGCGGCCCGATCCTCAGGGATGCTGCACAGCGCGCCGGGATCAAGCGAAAAGGCCTCTGCCGAATGATAGGCTTCGGTCCAGGCATCGCTCGATGCGGGCGAAATCGACCGGATAGGGCAGAGGCGCCGCCGGTTCGAACCGCAATGAAATACGGAAAGGCGGCGCCATAATCGAGCGGGACGGGCGAAGCCGGTGGTTCCGAAACCGCGTAGTTGTGCGGGATGGCTTCGAAAGATTCCGCGCCGACGATCCGGCAGATAGTGGGAAAGTTGGCTCGCATGGGGCGGTCGATCAGAGCGACCTGCATGTTGTCGCGGTAGACGGCAAAGCGCCGCGCACTGTCCTGTCCCTCCGGACCGATCAAACGTCGCGTCGCCGCAAGCGTCGGGTCCAACACGGCTGCGGCAAGGGTGCGCTGCCGCTCAGCTAAACATGGCATGAGGAGGATCCTTTCGACATACCGCGAGCATGATTATCTCGGCAAGACTGGCTCCGGCCTGGCGCTCGATCAAACCCGGCACCTTTGCGTTCCACTCGATCAGCGTCGCGCGGCCCCGAACAGTGCGATGGCATGGTGAAACAAGCTACAGACGACATCGGCGACCGTCCGGTCATGGCTGTCGATGAGGAACGGCCGGCTTTTCCCATCGAGTTCACACCCATGGTCGGCGACATGAATGTCCTGCACATTAACCAGCGGAAATTCGTTGATATAGGGTACCGATTCCCATTGGTGGATGCGACATGGACGTTATTGACATCGAGGGGAGGCCCGCACATCATTCGCCGAACGATCTCGGCGATGAAATCGAGCTCCGAGAAGGTGCTCCCTGCGAAGGAAATACGTCGTCGGATTCTCCGGCGGCTCAGTGCTTCCTGGGTCTCGTCGATATGCGCCCAGACCCGTGTGAGCGCCTCGGTCGTGTAAGGCATTGGTAACCGGTCATCGAGAAATGCCAAGCTATGCGTCGACCAGGTGAGATGGCCACATCGTGCGCGACCTCTGGGACCGAACCTTACCCGAAGTGCCTGCGCCTTATGCGAGTACAAACGCCGGAGCATCAGTGATTTGGTGGATTGAATTCGACGGGTACGTGGCGCCCAAAACCGGCGATCGCCTATCCTGCCATCACTTTTGCAATATCGATTTTCCGTTGCTTAGCTCGACGCTTTCCGTGAGGTTTGCCCCTAGAGTGTGTGAGATCGTTCACGCGATTCCGTTAGCCTTCTGCAGAAAGTCTGCTCGCGTCTCCGGTCTGTACAGACGGCTGGTCGAGTTAAGTTCGTGAGATCGGTACCCTGAGTTCGTCCCATTCGACGCTGCAGTTCGTGAGTTATCGGCGACGAATCTGCGAAGGGTACTGTCGCGCGTCGCTTCAATCGGTAGTCACAGTCTGACTGGTTGCAGCCAGATGTCGGATCACCCCAGCGGCTCGGTTTGCGATGTGTGGTTATGTAGTCTGTATCGGTGCGTCATAACGTCTGCAAGTGCGAACGCTGGCGTTTGTCAGCTTCGTCCGTCGCGGTTGCATATTCGGCGACCGTAGTTCGCGGCTGGCGGCGCTTGTGGTTTGCCGACCACCCTGCGGTGGTTTGCGGAGTCGCCCGGTCCATTCTGCGTGCCTCGATCTTCGAAGTTGTTCGCTCGCGAAGGTCGACAAAAATATTTTTCTGCTCCGTCTACTTCCGACGTTTTCCAAGCGTTTCCGAAAGTGCTGATTGCGCGCCGGAGGGGGTATTGACGAGCCCTTTGTTGATTCGCATGATGATCTCGAAGGTGACGTATGGGAGCGAATCGTGCGGGGTACAAACAGCTATACGCGGGCGGAGTGGGACGAATTTTTCCGTGCGCTCGAAGCATTGCCCGAGAAACCTCGGAACAAGCAGCGCCTCACGGTCAGCGATGCGATGAAAGAGAAGCGCGCGCAGATCGCTGCGACGCAGGCGAAGGGCTACACGCTCGAAGAGATCGTCCAAGAGGCCGAGCGTAAAGGGATCGACGTTAGCGTTGGCGCGGTCAAATATGCGCTGTATCGTCCTGCGCCTGCCGATGCGAACTCCGACGTAACCGATACGCGAGGCAGGGGTAGAGGACAACCGCAGTCGAGTCGAAAGAAGGCTGAAAAGCGCGCAAGCAATGCGCGTGACGATGCACGACAACAAAGGGAAAGGGGCGTAAATCAGCCGGGATCGATGCAGATTCAGGACGCGTTCTCGTTTGAGATCAGACCTGATATCGAAAACCTATAGCAGGAGGTTTGGCATGGATACGACCCAACCCATATATCTGGTCGGCGGTAGCAAGGGCGGCGTAGGCAAAAGCATGGTGACGCTTGCTCTCGCAGATCACCTGCAGCGGCGGGACACCCATGCCGTTCTGGTCGAAACGGATACGTCCAATCCCGATGTCATGAAAGCGCTTCGGGATGAGATGAAATGCGCAGCCTATGACCTCGACGATGCGGATGGCTGGATCGGCTTCGTCAACTTTTGCGATACGCACAGGGGTGCCACCGTGATCGTCAACACGGCGGCACGCAATCAGACAGGCGTGGCCCGATACGGCGGGACACTGGCCCGGACGCTCGATGAACTGGAGCGACAACTCGTCGTGCTGTGGGTGATCAACAGGCAGCGCGACAGTTTAGAGTTGCTGCACATCTTCGGGCAGACGTTCCCCGATACAGTGACGCACGTCGTTCGCAACGGTTACTTCGGCACGCCCGAGAAATTCGCGCTATATCAGGAATCGCAGCTTCGCAAGTCGATCGAGACGAAGGGACGGTCGCTTGATTTCCCTGATCTCGCGGATCGGGTTGCCGACGAGTTGCGCAGTCAGCGTATCTCGATCCGCAAGGCGGCAGAGACGATGCAGATCGGGCAGCGCGCGGAGCTGTTTCGCTGGCGTGAGTTGTGCGATGCCATGTTCTCTAAAGTAATCGGCACCGACGGGCCAGACCATGAGCAATAGGCGATCAAGGCCCGTCGATCCGCTCATCCGCCTATTCCGCGAGGTGTCGGGCGATGTTCCGGACGAAGCCAGCCTGGCCCGCATGCACCGCGTGTCCGGTGCTCTGAATCTACGTGACAACGACGCGCTATGGGCGATGATTGCTGTGCTCGAATACTACGCACGCCTGTACGAGGCCATGCCCGAACGTATCCGGTGGGCAAGCGAGGGAAGCTTCGAAGCCGCGCGCCGGGAAGTCGGTGGTGCGACCGATGCATTGATGCAGCAACATCAGGATGCGCTTGAGCGATGCAAGGCGACGATCGAATTGGCGGAGAACCTGATAAAGGAACATGAGGCTCGGTATCGGGCAGCGCTGGCGAACATGAATGAGACGGCGATGACGGCCTTGATCGAACGCATGTCGAATCGGGTTTCGCGCGTGGCAGGTAACCGGCTGATCGGTGCGGCGGCGATCTCGGCGCGCGAGCAACGTGAGCGATTGGATGAGAGCATTGGCTCATTCGAGCGGAAGGTCGAGGCGTCGGCGTCGCGGGCGGAGACGATGGCGACGCGAATGGAAAAGCGCTTCGCGCGCTCGGTGCATCGGCTATTGGTGTTTGGCGGTGCCGCGTTCTGTCTGCTACTGGTTATCGGCGGAGGCGCAGATTGGTGGACTGGGGGCCATGTGGCTGGCGCGAACTGTCGTGCAGTGCAGTTCCGGCAGGCAGACGGCAGACCATAAAGGGCGCTGCCGTCTGATGCGTCGCGCTCTCGGGCGCAAGGGTCTATGCTACGCGGTGCGCGAGTCAGTTTGCGCTGAGTTCAGCATAGTGTCAGTTGGGAAGGGCCACGGCGGCTGTTCAGTGTGGGTAGCGGAAGGCGCTTCCGGGTCGCGAGGTGTGTTGTTAACGTGCTTCTCGCCGTTGCCAGTATCCGACTCAGCATCCGCATCGTCGTCGCTCTCTGCACCGCCGCCATCTTCCCCGGTACCGGGGTCGTCCTCATCCTCGTTGTCCTCGCGGATAGCCCACGAGGGCATAGCCGGGGTATCGCGGTCGGTGAGGATTTCCGGGACCCATGCGATCTTGGCGAGGCGCAGTTCAGCGGCGGCTGCGGCGTCGGCCTTTTTCATTTTTGCGAGATCGGCAGCCACCTTCGGTGACACGGCGGCGGACACGACCTCGGCGATGCGAGCCTTGCTGACATGATCGAAATACGTGGCGCGAGTCGCCTTCCAGTACTTGGTTATATCGAGGTTCAGCGCATCTGCGAGCGCATTGATGGCAAGCGGCTTTTCCTCGCCCGCGATGCCGTCGAGTAGCGTACCGGTGCAGAACGCGAGAAGATCGAGCAATGTCGTGCCGGGGTCTTGCTGGATCAGCCAAGGGAGCAGATCGGATCGTTTCGCCGGCAGTTCCTCGACCCACCTTGCGCGCTGCGCTTCGATAGCGCCCCATGCCTGACTCTCGGGCAGGTCGTCTGCCGCACGCAGCAGCCGGTCGTGATTGTTCTCTCCGGACAGTGTCAGATAGTCCGGCGCGGACATATTGTCATAGTGCTCGGGCAGCGCCTGCGGGATCAGGTGTCGGAGCAGCGCTGCGAGCGCAATGGTAGGCTGCGCGACCAATTCGGCATGGATGGCGGCGGCGCGGTGTGCGGTCAGCCGCTGACACAGCTTCGCGCTGTGGACGGGTTTGATCTTCGGAGCCTGTGTGTCCACTCGGTTGGGGGCGTTGGCGGTGGGCATACCCGTGACGGTCGCACCTGCCGCGTCCAGCGCCGGGCAATTGTCGCGTCGCACGAGGGCCCGCTCAACGGTGAGTTCACCCTGTGAGCCGACGATCACGTATGCGCCAGCCTCGGCCATCTGCGACGTATCCCACAGGACGGCGCGGCTTTCGATCGCCGTGATTGCGGCATTCGCCCGCTCAACTTCGAGGTCGAGGCGTTCGCCTTCTTCGTAGGCGTTTTCATCGTCCTCCGACAGTGCGTCGAGCTTTTCGGCGAGTTCATCACGCTGCGCCGTAAGCGCGTCGATTTCCCGCTGCTCGTCCTCAGTGTACGGGCGTTGGACCGGTTGCAGTTTGCCGTAGCGGTTCAGTTCCAGCAGGTCGCGCTCGACACGAGTCTCGACCCAGCCCCAACCTTCGGCGCGGACTTCCTCGGCGGCTGCATCAAGCTTTTGCGCGACCAAGCGTTGCAGCAGGTCGGCGTCGGCAATGTAGCCCGCGTTTTCGTCGTCACTGAACAAATCTCGACGCACATAGCCACCCGCTGCCTCGTAGGCGGCGAGGCCAACGAAACGCACGAGACGGCTTCGGCTCGCGTCGATCTCGGCGCGGGTGATCGCCTGTCGCAAATAGAGCGGCTGACGCTGCCACTCGTTCGCGTCAAACCAGAGACGTTCCTGGGTTTCGTGGTCATCTGCAAGGGCGAGCGCGGCCAGTTGGTCGAGCGTGATCGCATCCTCGCGCAGCAGCGCGAGCAGCTTGGGCGATACGTTGGCGAGTTTCATGCGCCGTTTGCGCGCTGCGCCACGGACATCGCGTCGTTGACGGTCACGACCGGTACGAATGCCGATGGCACTGGCCCGCCAGCCGCCGTCATTGCAGTCCCGGTCGCGCGCTCGCGCAGGTGAATCCATTTATGCAGTTGGTTCGCGTTGACGCCGGCCTTCAGCGCAAGCCCGGCAATTGATGCGCCCGGCTGCATACAGGCCTCGATCAGCTTGCGCTTACCTTCCGGATCAAAGCGTCGCTTGCCGGCGGCGGTCACGCTCGTCACGCGCAGCGGAAAGAAATCAACTTCGTTCTCTGTCATCGGTTGCGTCCGCAAGTTGTGGTTGCGGACGCAAGCCTGCGCGCATTCAGCCCGGAATTCTAGGTGTGCTTAAATTCGCGCTTACGGGTAAGCCATGATCCCACGACCGATCTTCACGAGGCACTCAAGCCCGCGCCAAAGCAACATTACCCGTCGATCACGGATCCAAAGGAAGTCGGCGCACTGATGCGTGCGATTCGGGGCTACACCGGTGGCTTTGAAACGAAATGCGCGTTCCTTATCGGTATTCTGACCTTTGTTCGCCCCGGGAACTCCGTAAGGCTGAATGGTCCGAGTTCGACTTTGATCATGCGGAGTGGCGCATCTCCGCCAGCAGGATGAAGATGAAAGAGCCGCATGTCGTGCCTTTATCGAAGCAGTCGCTTGCCGTTTTGAAGGAACTCTATTCGGCAACAGGGCATGGACGGTACGTCTTTCCTAGTGTCAGGACCAGTGCGCGACCGATGAGCGAAAACACCGTCAACGCGGCACTGCGGAGACTCGGCTACACGAGTGAACAAATGACGGGTCATGGATTTCGCAGCACCGCCTCGACGTTGTTCAATGAGCAGGGCTGGCCATCCGATGCAATCGAGCGGCAGCTATCTCACGGCGAGCGGGATGAGGTGAGGGGTGCTTACAACTTCGCGGAATATCTGCCGCTGCGCAGGAAGATGATGCAGGCGTGGGCTGATTATCTTGAGGCACTTGAACGTAATGTGACGACAATTCGCTCGAGGTCCCGGTAGGGCATGCACAATGCATTGGCGTATTGCGATTCCGGCGGCTTTGCGCCGGATCTGCCAGCGCCGCCCGCCTCGGAAGACTGCTGCTTCGCGTCCGCAACCAGTTCCTTGAGCGCCTCAATGCCAGCGTCCGTGAACGCGGTTACCGAGATCAGCTGTTCCGCGGGGCCGTCCAGATCGTCAATGATCCCAAGACATCCGTCCTCGGGCCCCAAGTTCATACTCGCCAGTTCGTCCAGCCACTCCTCCGGCTCTCCGAGCATCTTTGCGACGCAGGCGACGGTATAGACAAAGCTCGGTGCGGCCATGGTATGAGGTTCTCCTGGTAATCACGAGCCCCAGCCCTATTCTGCCGTTTTTCAATGACGAGCCCTGATGTGAGTCCCGCCTCCGACTTCTACGTGGGCCGGCCACGATCGACGATGCGCAGTTACCATTCTCGCTCTTTCGCCGTCAATCAAGCGTGGCGAGTTCTGAGCGCGCAGATCTCCGATTCGGCCACCTCCGGAACCCGTCATCACGGCGCACACCGTTTCCAGATGCATCGCCAGCCATTGCGCGCGTGAACTGCCTCCGCCAGGATCGCCAGGTACTGCCCATGATCGACCCGCTCATCCGGCGGCAACTCGGACTCCATATGCCGTTCGAGCGCCGCCTGTCGAGCTTCACGACCCTGCGTCATCGCGAGAATCCGGCTGTAGGCCTCGCACGCGTATGCAAAGGTTTCGCGCTGATGGAAAGCGATGTCGAGCGGTGTCGGGCATTGCCGACGCTCCGGCAGACCGATTGATGTCCGACGACAATTGTGCAGTACGTGTGCCGCCTCGTGCACGACGAAATCCGCAAATGGATCGGTCTCGTCGAAGTATGCGAGCGACACATAGCAGGTGGTGTCCTGGCTCAACCCGACTAGATCGTCGGCGTTTGAGCCTAACCGGGACGCGCCCAGACTATTTAGATACAGGTTGGCGAGACGCCACGCGGTCGACAGCCATGGTTCCGCGGTGAGCACATCGACAATGTTGTGGGGCGTGAGGAAAACGACTCCTCGCACGAGCGCGTCGAGCACACAATCCCGTTCCTGGACGGTGAAAAATCCGTCCACCATGGGGCCAAGCTTGTCTCGCAGCCACGGATCAATCGGTCCCGGCAAGGAGGGCGTTTGTCGCTCGAAACCACGCGCCTCGCGCAGTGTTGCGTCTACAAGCGCGGCCCGGAGCCGTTGAGTAGCGTGGGCCGCGGCGTCAACCATGGAGCTTCCCGGCCAGTTGACGAAGAAGCCATCATAGTCGCCGGTTGCCAGATATTGTCGGACCTGGGCTTCGATCCATAAATGCGAACCGACCTCGGGCATGCTCAGGTTTCTCCTTTCATTGCCACCTCGTTCTGCGGAGCCACCAGGCACTCCGTGCCGAACCACGTTGCACCGGCACCATTCAAAGAGTTCCGGGGAAGGGCAGGGTGTTTCGTTTGGGCCGTTGTGTGCCTGTAAGGCGTGTTCGGAAGGCAGCCGCGAGCCATTCTTCAAGCTACGCGTGGGCTGTTTCCGGCATAGCGGTCAACTTGACGCCAAGCGCACGCATCAACTTGAACACGGTTTCGAGTTTTGGCTTGGAACCCGGGGCTAGTGTCTTATGCAGGCTTTCCCGTCCAACACCTGCGTCGGCTGCAACCTTGGCGATGCCGCGCGCCTTGGCGACATCTGCGATCGCTGCCATGAGCAAATCTGAGTCACCTTCCTCAAGGGCCGCATTGAGGTAAGCGGCGATGACTTCCTCGCTGTCCAAGTGCTCTGATACGTCGAAGCGGGAGATCTTGACTTTGCTCATGCCTGCTCCTTGATTGTCTTCCACATGGCCCTGGCGTTCTTGATGTCGGACTTCTGGGGCGACTCGTCACCACCACACAGAAGTAGGCGGAGAACCCGCTTCAGCCTTCGCTCTTTCGCCAGTTCAAGACCGGACTAAAGCGTGCCGAGCAACTTATTGGCAACGTCCTTGAACACGCCGAATGCCTAATTGAAGGGCGACTTGTGCTGGCCATAAATCAACGGGATGAGCTTGTCGGCATACTCGCCAATCGTTTGGGCGTCGGACTCGATCTCGCCGAGCGCGGTCTTCATGCATGTTGCGGGATCGTCGACGAATGCCTTGTGCTTCGGAAACTCGATTCGATCAAAATCGACGAGATCCTTGAAGTGAGCGACTGCCCGATCAGCGGCGCCTGGGTCGACAGCCACGATGCGCCAGGTGTCGTAGATATGGCGCACCAGCGCTTTGTCCCGGTCCTCGCGCACCTTTGCACGGTGTTCGGCAAAGCGGCGCAGAAACGAGAGGACTTTTTCTGCCAGTGTCTCCTCTACGGAAACACATTGCATGGCGAAGGGTTCGCCAGCCTGATCAGCCAGTCGATCGATCAGATAGCCGAGCTGATGCTCGGACGTCTCGAAGGCGGGTGCGCGGACCGTGAACTCGACACTCAGGTGAGTGCGCAGGCTCTGACGCGGCCCGTAAACCGACGAATACATCCAGCTGCTTGCGAAATACCGGTTGGCATTTCTGGCGCGAGCCTCTTCCGGAATCTCCTGGAAATCCAGCTCCATCAGCGTTGCGGCCACCCTCCCTTTCAACGCGGAAAGGTGCTTCTTTAATGCGTTGTCGCTGAGACCATGTGCAGGCGCCAGCACAACTTTGAGATCGACATCCTCCGACATCCGCTCAATGATGCCGTGCGCCTTGGAGAGACTCGTCCCGCCACAGAAGACCAATTTGACGTGCTCGTGAACGATGGCCGACAACGCGCGCAAAGCGTCAGTTACATGAATGTCCTTCTCGAGAATGGCGGCGGAGATCCCGCCGACGTCTTCTTCAGCGAGTAGGGCGTCGATCAACTCCCGTTGGTCGGTTGTAATTGTTTTCATATTCGATGGTCTTGGGTCCGAAGCCCAGCTTGCGGGAGATGCGCCGATTCCCGGTATTGATTACCACGCCGGCGGCGATTTGCGTCGTCGTGCCCGCGTTATATTCGGCAGTCTGACGGCGTGGATACACTTTCACGCCAAGCTTTTTCAGTGCTTCTGGTGCCAGGAACTCGACCGGCTCGACCGGGATCGGCTTCCCGCTCAACACGCTGCGCTTCGCCTTGGCGTAGACGCCTACCCCGATTTTAACCACTGCGCCTTCATCGACCAGATTGCGCAGCGCACGGCTCAGCTGGGCCTCGCTGCCCAAGTCCAAGAAATCGGCCCGCAGGAAGACATTTGTCCTTTTCCGGCCGAGCGCCTTTCTCAATTTGTCTCGTAGGGTCATGATGACCTCCGTCAAACATCAATCGCAATTCTAACCGATTGATTCTACGATGAAAATACGTCACGCGACGCTCACCGGCCAAGCTGGTCCAGTATAGCCTTTGTGGACGTCTTCGTCTGCTCCACGGCCGTCAAAAGATGAGGGCGAGACGCTGCAGGCGGCACAGGGTGCACGAGCACGCACCCCCACCCGGGTTGACTGGCAGACGGAGGCTGTCCTGAAAATGGGGGCCGTAAGTTCGCGATCTGGACAACAAGGTGTCGACGAGCCGCGTGCGCCACGAATAGGCCAACTTGTTCCATTTTGTTCCGGTTCCCCTTCGGGGTAGATTTGGGGGTAACCGATGCGTCATCGAATCCGAAGTCACCCGCGGGGCAGGCCTGAGCGACCTGAGTGTGAATCCCACCCGGCCCACCAAAGAATCTCCGAACTATCCCCAACGTCTCTGTGCCGTTAAGCATAAAGTGGCCACTTGGACAGGTTATGCTTGATTTCCCGATGGGACACGTTTTGCTTTATCGGGTAACGGTGCTAGGGTCAAAGGTTTTGCCCCGCGGAGCGGGGCGTAGATATGACAAAGCCGGCGCGTAGCCGGCTTTGTCATTGATGGAGGGGGGAGCCTCGATTAGCTTACGCCGAGCGTCTCCTTGACCTCCTGTAGGACGTCTATGACACCTCGGATGCTGCCCAGGACCTCCTTCGGTACGCGGGCATCGAGCTCTCGTAGGTTGATTGCCTTGCCGTCGGCGAGGATATCCCTGCACGCGGCCTCGATGACGGTGCGAGCATTGTCGACGCTTCGTTCTTTCCGGCGCTGCATGTATTGCGTCCAGCGCTCGGCCAAAACGCGTGCCTCCTTGTTCGCGTGTTGATAAAGCAGTCGGGCGTCGACGTCGAGCCTGCGTGCGGCTTCGGACACGCTGATGATTGACGGTAGCTTGCTGAATGTCCGCAGTTCAGCCCGGACGTTATCCCAGTCGATTGCGCGAGCAGCCGCACGTTTTGTTTCGTCCGGAAACAGCAGTGCCAGCTGGTGGATTTCCGCCGAACACGGAGCCCAGCCGATTAAATCGCCCATGAGCAACTGTGGCAGTGCCAATCCTGTCTGTGAGGCGATGCGCAGATGCGCCGGCAATGCAGGGGCCCCCGCCTGCTTCAGCCAATAGTGAACCGTTGTCTTGCTCAGGCCTACACGCCGAGCGAAGAGCGCCCCTTTGCCGTTGTCTAGCCGGGTGACGAGCGTTTGTATTGCGTCCTGCATTGCGTGCCGGGTTGGCGGCGTCTCGAGGGACCCTTGCGCCTTCAGCATCGCCCCGACCTGGGTTGCCTTCCAAAGCTCTTCTGGCGTAGCAGCAGGAGGCGGCTCTCCGTCTCCGAGAAAGGCGCCGCAGTGCGCGCACCAGCCGGGCACGACGTACGCGGACTTGTGTCGCGCGTCGGGGCGGCCGCAATCCGGGCAGATATGCACCAATTCGGTCTTGTGTCTTGCGCACACAGTCACCGCACCCACGTCCCATGCCAGGCGGAAATACGGTGTCTTGCCGCTTTCCTTGTCTTCGGCGAAGCACGCTGGACACCAGCGTGCCCGCGTCGCAGCGAGGCTCGTCTGTGCGATAACGTCACGCCATGGCAACAGCGTGAGTCTGTCCAGCCGCTCGACGCTCGTTAGGGCAGAGAGAGCGGCCGACCAGTTGCTGGCTGCTTCTCCGATGCCGCCAATGTTTCCCACGTGCCATTCGTGTTTCTCGGAAAGCTCCCAGCCAACGGTCCCGGCGACTTGCCTGCAAAGCGCTGCGACGGACACGCTATGCGATACGGCCAGCCGGCAGAAGTAGCTGAGCAGGCTCTCGACCTCGGGCGTGTCGAGGCCGATGGGCGCCAGAGCGTGCAGCGTCGAGCGCGGATTCGAAATCGAATAGCTCATGCTGCGCTCCTTCTGCTGGTCGATGCGTGCCGCCGCTGGGTGGGCATGATGCGGGTGAGGCCGGGATTGATGGCCTCCTCGCCCTCGAGGATTTCGGTGAGAATCCGGTCGCGCTGCGCCTCCGTGAGCAGCGCGCGCCGTAGCGCATCGGTTGACCAACGACCGTCGGCATCGGCCAGTCGGGAGGCTCGGACAAGCACGCTGCTCAGCGTGCCGATGCAACCGAGCGTGTTTTCATGAAGCGCCTCCGCGTAACGCGTCAACTCGCCGCCCCACAGCGCGGGCAGCATCTTTTCGAATGCCTGGATACAGGCGATGAATGCGCGAACGTCTTCGGGGCGGTCCTGCCGATAGCGTTCGAAATGGAGGACATGCGAGCGTCTGGCGAGTTGACCAGACAGCGACATAAGCCGGTAAAGGTCGTAGGAGCCGACCAACACCATCTGCGTGCCGCATTGGTTCACCAGGGACTTCAGCGTATCGAGCTGAATCTCCAGCTTTGAACTGCCGCGCGTCTGGTGAATGATGTGTGCTGCTTCGTCGATGACCAGGAACTGGACTTTCCGCTCGCGCAGCGAGCGCTCGACGGCCGTCCGTAATGCCGCGAGACTGTTGCCACTGGCACCGCGCGGCCGCACCATGCGTCCCGATTGGGCGTCGACGCCATAGGCCGCTTTCGGCGAGTCGAGGTCGTCACCGAGTTGGGAGAGAATCTGGCGATAGAAAAGTCTCCACGAGAAATCGTTCTCGCCAGAGGCCGGTGCTTCGACGAAGAGGGCCGGAATCGTGCCGGCGTTCGCCTCCATGTCCGCGGCGGCGCGTTCGACCGCCGCCTCGACCATGTACCTGGCCAGCGTGGTCTTGCCCGCTCCCGTCGGACCACAAACGAGGAGTGTGCTGTCCTGGCTGCCGGGGTAAATCAGGGTCTCCAGTTCAGACATGACCTGTGCAATGCGCGGGTGTCTGATGCGCTTGCCGAGCAGAGCGCTCGCCGAATTTGGTACCGGCGAGAGCGGGGCGGAATGTTTTTGTTGCATGAATCACCTCAAAAAGTGTCAAGGTCAGGAATGTCGTCCCACGCCGCTGCCTCGGGCGGCGATTGGACCGGATTGTTTGTTGATGTCGTTGATGACCTTGTCTCTGCCGGCGATTCGGCAGCGCTGGATGTTTCCTCGATGAGGCTAAATCGATTTAGAGGAGCAACGGGGGCGATGCTCGCAAACTGCAAACTGTTATAAAGCGACTTGTTTTCCGCCTGGCGTTCGAGAGCAACAGCCATCGCGCCTTCTGGCGTGAAGGTGCGCATGAACTCCTTAAGGCGCTGCGCGTCCTGCTCGTCAGCGACCGATGTGCGGTAGCGTCGGTCGTATTCTTGGGTCAGTGCTTTCCTCTCGTTTTCGGTTAGCTGGCCAAGACCGCTCAAGCTCGGGCAGACGGCTTGAATCCATTGGTCCTTTATCCGTACATAGACGGACGATGCATCCCACGGGTCATACCTGACGGGAAGCCGTTGACCGGCGACTTGATAAGACCGGAATGCGGGGTGGTGATAGAGCCGCTCGTTCACCTTTACGCCGCGCTGCGGATGAATTTGTCGCAGTCCTTCCCGGTCAACCGGGGGGCATGTCGCAATCAGGAAGTCCCTGTTGAACTGGATATGCAGGTGCTCCCGCGAGCCGCTTTCACGAAGGCCACGCTGAAACGCCTCACGCGGCGATTCGCCGAGGACGGGGTGCTGTTGCTGGTCATAGAAATCCGTAGCCCAGTGTTCAATGCCGTAATACATTGGTTCGAGCGTCCACTCGGCGAGGTTCTTGGGTAGATGCGAACCGGACACCATGCGGACTTGCTTTGTGGCCTTCGTGTTGCCCGCGAGACCGTGTATGTAATCGACGTTCAGCCGGCCGAACATTCGTTCGAGCACCGCACCGTGACGTGGGTTGCCGGACGGACGGAAACGCAGATGGCAACCCATTGCCTTGAGAAATGATTTGAATGCTGAAGACCGAAAGTCGCTGCCGTTATCGACGACCATAATTTCAGGCAGCCGATGAAAGCGACGGACCATGTCGCGGACCGCCATCATCACCGAGTGATATGAAGGCGGGTCATACGTTAGGAATATGCCCACGATGCGCCGGGTATACGCGTCCACGGCAAGCGATAACCACGGCCTGCCGAGGTTCTTGCCCGTGCGGCTGGAAATGAGTTCGATGTCCAGTTCGGTGTGGTCGATATGCACATACTGGAACGGTCGGCTACCGTGAATCGGCGTGTGATAGTGCAGGGCGTCCACGAAGGCATCTTTCTGGTATGCCAAGCGTTTGCCTTCGCGAACCCGAGTGTCATGGTTGGTCGTCTGCCCTTTGATGCGTGCAATCAAGGTTGGGTATGACGGCGCCGGCACATTTTCTTGTTCGCACATCACTAGCAGGTGCCGATGGCAGGTCTTGTAGTTAATTGCCTTGCTGGTTCGCCATTCTTTGTCAATGACCCGGTCCATCATGTCAATCTGCTCTTCACTCAGCCGAGCCGTGTGGTTTCCGCGAGCACTGATGTGCGGTACCAAAGCCAGAATCTCATGGTCGCCATTCGCTCGAGCGACGGCCTGGCGAGCATTCCAGCGACGCAATGTCCTGGCGGAAACAGTCGCCACTGCCGATTCGGACTGGAGTAGCGTCTGGCGCCGAAGTGCTTCCGCGTACTCTTCTTCGGTATACCGGCTCAGACCGAGGTCGGCGGGCGGTGCTGCTTCGAGGACCCGGATGCGATTTTTGTCATGAGCCGCAAGGAGCCAGTCACGCTGAAGCTCCATGGTGGTTTGGTCCTGCCTATTGCAGACCACGCTTTTTTCGCCGACCAGCGTGATGGTCAGTTCCTGGCCTTCGAATTCGAACCGCGTGCCGATGGCGATATGAAGTGCGAAGCGTTCGTAGCCGGGCGGCGTTGCGCGATGTGACTCGGCATAAAGGAACTCGCGAAGCGTTTTGTCCCGGTAGATTCGGAAGCGTCGAGGATTGCGTAGGGACTCGTGGTCAAGGTCCGTCACAACGAGTTGGTCAGCGATGGCCTTGTTCACATGGTCGGCGCTGAACGCGTACGGCGGCTCGAGCAATTCGTAGAAATGCAGGGCACCATGTTCCTTCAGTGCGGCATCGAGACGAGCGAGAACATCCTCGGGGCAGGGTTCTGCGGCCGGGAGGTAGTAGTCGGCGAGATGCTGCAGGTTTTCGATGCGGCGCCGGGGAATCGCGGCGTCGCTGCGAATCCGGTACCGAATACCGCGTTCGGCGAGCTGCTCCTCGATTTGCGGCGAACACCAGTTCCCATCAGGATGTCGCTGGTAGCGATAGGGGTACTTCTCGGCCAGCCGGGTCAGCTTTGCCTCGGACTTCCATTCCTCGAGCGTGATGCCGTCCTTGGAAATGACGAGAAAGTCCGGCGTGTGATGTATCGCACGGATTTCACCGGTGGAGTCGTCGACCAGGGTGAACTGCAACTTGCACGGCTGCGGATAGAACTCCAGCACATGTTCGTCGTATTCGAACCCGATAGCGGCGGCGAACTCGATGCCGTAGCTCTCCGTGGCGATTTCGCGCGCCATCTTCCTGCTTGCCACATAGGTAATGACATTGCCTCCCCGGGAGGCCACATCGCGCACGGGCGCGTGGATGCGCGCCTCCTGGACCAGCTTGCGGCCCGGGAGCGGCGTGCCCAGATGGTCGAACAGGTCGGTCAGTTGTGCCTTGTTCAGCATTACGTCCTCACAGAAATTGCCTACAAAGGACGTGTAGTGCTGCGCGCATCCGACCGGTCATATACGACCGATTAAAGTGTGCGAGAATTCGCGCTTCCTCAAAAATCTGAGGCCAATTCAAGGCAAAGGTGCAACGATGGGCGAGAGGCTGCGCAAAAGGACTGCGTCCCAAACGGACGTGTACGGCTCGTGGGAGGAGACGGCGAAGGAGCTGATAGTGGAGAAAATGTACCGACGGCGCCTGACCTATAAGGAACTGGCGAGGCGGCTGGATCAATACGGCATAGACGAGTCGCCGGACCAGATAAACCGGAAGGTCAACCGGAAGACGTTCTCGGCGGCGTTTCTGCTTGCGTGTCTGGCGGCGATGGGTGTCAAGGCCGTTCGGATTACGCAGTGAGCGGGCGCTCGGGACACAAGCGTCCGTACAGAACCTGCGCGGGTTCACCCATCGGAATCGCTCCGCCTGTCGCATGGCCGTCTCACCTCGTACCCTCTCATAAAATGGGGAACGATGCCATTGACTAAAGGGCCATAGCACAGAGGTTGCGAATACTCAGGTCGGCGTTGCGCCGAACTTCCAAGCTAGTAAATTTGACGGTCGGGTTCAAGGATTGTTGACGGGCGATGTTTGGCGGGCGCTCGTCCTTGGTGGCACATCGGAACAGCGACCGCGTCTTGTCCCCATAAACTGTTGACAAACCCGTGGATAAGTGCTTGAGGACGCTGCTAAGCCATTGATGCTGCTATGTTTTGTGACGGTGACCTTCCAGTGAGCGCCGGCGGACGATATACACATTCACCCGTCGGTGGCGGCGACGTTCACGAAAGCCTTCGCGATTCGAATATCGTCCTCGATGACGGCAACACGGCGTGATGCGTTGGAACGAAGCCGGAGCGGCGTCCGCGCCAACGGCGGAGCCTCCTGCGTCGAAGACGCCGCTTGCTTGCAGTGCTTCAATTGCGTTGGCGGCAACAGAGCATGCTCATGCGCACGAAAGACACTATACGGTTGTGCCACACGTCGGCCGAGCACAAGCCGTCCGACGACAGGGCCGCCCCGTCCGACTGACGGGCTTCGGTGAGTGGCCGCTTGCGTGGACGGGGGCTGAAACCACCACTAGCACGCAGGGGATAGCCGAGACTAGGGGGATAGCGTCTGAGATATCGGCAACGGGATGGCGAAGCTAGCGTCCCGGAGGACGCGTAGAGGCTGGCGGGCGAGGCGGCTCCATACCGGTGACAACTTGGGCGGAGAGGCTGAGTGGAAGGTTTTCCCGGGCGTAGATGCCGTAGGGAGGGCTGGGCTCAGCCTCACCACCCGGAGACACAAACCTGCGGTAGTGCTCAGGGCTGAGCCATTCAAGGGAACAGTGGGTACGAGGAGGAAGATTGATACTGATTGGTCGAGCGCGCAGCGCAACGACTCGAACGAAACTACCTCGCTTCGGCGACGGTGTAGCTATAATCGGCTAAAACATCGAACCCAAGAACTATCGTGAGAGACCCCAAATCGCGCCGCCCCGGGGGAGTAGCCGCATCGAGCGGGGCGTCGGCCAGCAATCCACTCTACATGCCACAGCGAGAAAAAGCTGGAGCCGCCACGTTCGACCGCTTCAACTTCCAGTACGACTGGGCTCTCTACGAGTTTCTGGAGCAGTACAAGGAAGACCGCGCAAGCATCGTATTCGTCGAGTTCCATGAAGATGTAGTCTTCAGTTCATCGTTGGATGCGGCTGAGGCCAGATTTGTTTTTTGCCAGGTCAAAGCTGGCGCGAGTGCCAATTTCAACAAGAAATCGCTCGTCAAACGAGTAAAGCAGAAGCCGTCCGTTCTCGGGAAAATGTTCACTAGCGTGGGTGACAAAAGGATAGCCGAACGGGTCGACAAGGTTCGCCTTGTTGCCACCGGCGGATTCAAACTCGAGCTTGCGGAGAAAGGCTTCCAACTCGAAGAAATCCCGTGGGATGCGCTAACACCGGAGACCGCGAACGAGATAGGCGCGGCACTCGCAGCGGAACTTGGGACGGACTGTGCGCTGGAAAAACTTCACTTTCACAAGCCTCGACTTGCCGAGTTGCAGCACCGAAGAACCGTCATCGGGTTGATAGCCGACCTTATAAGCGAGCGGGTTCCGAATGAAGGCGGAAACTGCCAGGCCATTTATCTTGCTCTACAGGATGAACTCCGACGAAAAGGTGTCGTGACTTGGGACTACTCCGACTGGGAGAGCCTAGTGCGCAACAAGGGGCTCACTGGCCAGCGGGTGGACGCACTGTTCGAACAGTTTGCTTCATCGGACACGGCCGAAGAGCTGCTCTCCGACTTCGACTATGCAACGGCCGACCTTCAATTCGAACCGCGAGAGCGGCGAAAACTTCGACACGCGGCGCAAACCTACGTCCTGAATACACTGGATGGTGGGTCTCTCGCGCACCTGCAAGTACGAGGGTCAATTTGCAGGCACCTGCAGAGCGATTTTCCCCTGAGGCTAAGCGTTGAGCATCTGACGCGTCTGGTGGATGCTTGCCCTGATGTCGCGCGCGGACAACTCGTCGACCGGACCTCCCTGACCGCCGCTTACATTATCGAATACCTGAGAGCGTGAGATGGCGTTGCCAAACTACAAACTGCTCGTCAGAAAGCTACGCACCAAAGCCTATGAGCGCATTGATATTCAAGAGACTGTTCGTTCAATCGACTACCCAAAAACTCGCAGGTCAGTTCCGATTCGAACCCGGCTTAAACCTGATAACGGGCGATGACAATTCCATCGGCAAATCTACGCTCGTACGATTGCCGCTATGGACTCTGGGCTGCGATTTCAATTTCGACGCCAGCTGGACCGCACTCGACGTCAGAACAATTCTGGAGTTCGAGGTTGATGGCCATGCGCTTCTTGCCGCACGCCATCGTAACAAGATACGTCTCAAGGTAGGACAAGAGGAATGGCACGATTATCACAGCACCAGTGATGCCTACGAGCAGGAATTTGCGAGCATGGTGCACTTCGGTGCGTTGTTGCCACGCCGTAAGCAAAAATGGATTCATGAGGTACCTCCGCCGGCGTGCTACTTTTCGGCTTTCTACGTCGACCAGCGTCGTGGATGGACGGAACCGTGGGGCAGCTTCGTCATGCACAAATACGAGGATTGGCGACGCCCCGTTATCAGCTTCCACGCCGGCTATCATTCGGCGACCTATTTTGAGGTCGGTGCCGAGATAGCGAAGCAGCGGCAAAATATCGACGATGACGAGGGGCTCATCGGGAAGTATGGGCGCGCCGTTGAGGTTCTGAACTTGCTTGCTCCGCCGGAAGAACTCCCGGAAACCGATGTTGAGCTCGATTCTGCAATCTCAGACATTCAGAACTCTATGGTTGCCGTTAAGCGCCGTGAACAGCGCGCGTTATCGTTGCTGCGTGGCAAGCAGGAAGAACTCGAAGTCACGAAGGTCCAGCGTGGAATTGCACAAGCAGCCGTTGACGACCTCGAGAAAGACTACGACTTTGCCGTCACGCAGCTGCGCGACGATGTCCTCATCTGTCCACTTTGCGGCACCTCGCACGACAATACCCTGCTCGAGCGTGCATCGCTTTTGCAAGACCGCGCTCAAGCGGAGCAGCAGGTAGCCGTGCTCACGGCAGCGCAGTCGAAAATCGAAACCACAATCGAAACGACGCTCCGGCGACTCGACGCTGTTCGCGAAGAACTATCGAAACTCAACCGCCGCTTCAAGCGCCTCGACAAAGACGTGACAGTCAAGAGCATCCTCGAAACCATGGGGACGGATTCTGTGCGCCGTCGCGCGGAGGAGGTAACGGCCACCACGAGATTGCGACTGCGCGCTAACAAGAAGACCCTCGCACAACAGCGTGCGGCACAGAACGACCTCATCGAGGAGGGAAAAGCGGAGAGTATCAACGTCTACTATCAAAGAGAGCTAGCCGGCCTATGCGATGCCCTGCGCCTCTCCCCGGCCTTCGATGTGAAGACGGCATTGCCAACTGGATACAAGGAGTTAGCTGTCTCCGGTGGTGGTGCGGACAGCTCTCGCCTGCAGTTGGCCTATCACCTGGCGATGCATAGTCTTATTCGCCACTTCAAGACCGAGGTACTTGCTCCGTTGATTCTCGACACGCCGAATCAGCAGGACCAGGGAGCGCTCAACTACAGCCTTGTTTCGGTGGAACTCAAGCGCCGTGCGACGAAAGACACGCAGTTTTTTGTATGCGCGACTCGTCATCCGGCAATGCAGGCACTTGAGAACGATTCCACGGTCATCGAACTTGGCCAGAACCGGCTGCTCTCTGCGGAATCGCACAAACGTCTCGAGGCTGGGTTTGCTCGTGTTTTCAGTCAATAGCTTGGGCGTCGCCGTAACGCTGCAATCTAAAAACAGGCGGATATCGGTGGCGCAAACTAGTCATGTGGGCAAATCCCCTATGCGGTCGGCGTTCGCGCGAATGTCGGCGGGCAGTACAGCCCGGCAAAGTCCGCGGACAGGCTAGAATTCGTTGCTACGACAAATTCGCGGTCTCGCATCATGAATATTTCCGAAATTCTCGCTCGCCAGCTTCACGCACATAGTTCAGGCCCATTCTTGTTCGCGGGCTCAGGACTTTCTCGACGGTACCTTGCCCTGGATGACTGGGCGGGATTACTGCGTCGGTTCTGTCAGCATGTCAAGCCGTACGAGTATTACTTTTCATCAGCAAACGGAGACTTGCCGACTGTTGCGGCCACCATGGCGGAGGATTTTCATGAAGTATGGTGGACGCGTGAGGAGTACGCGGGCAGCCGTGAGAAGCATTCGAAGAAGATTGCCGACCGGACCGGGCCGCTCCGTGTGGAGATTTGCGATTACCTGCGGAGTGTCGGAATTGCGGACCTTAGCCAGAGCGCTTTCGCTGACGAACTCGCCGCGCTGAGCCGGTTAAATGTTGACGGTATCATTACAACAAACTGGGATACATTCCTTCAATCGCTCTTTCCTGACTACAGGGTGTACGTCGGTCAAGACGAATTGCTATTTTCAAATCCACAATCCATCGGTGAAATATACAAAATCCACGGGTGCGTGAACACTCCGAGGAGTTTGGTTCTAACAAGCGCCGACTATAGCAATTTCAATGAGCGGAATGCTTATCTCGCGGCGAAACTCATCACAATCTTTGTCGAGCATCCCGTGATTTTCATGGGTTACTCACTGAATGACGCAAATATCATATCTCTGCTTAAAGCAATCTGCACGTGCATCGGTCAGGACAAGCTGCAGCAGTTGAACAACAACCTGATTTTCGTTCAACGCTCCCGCGACGGTGAGAACGATTCGATTTCACAAACGGTCATCGCGCTAGAAAAAGTGCAAATCCCAATAACGCTAATTAAGGCGGGGTCATTTGTTGGTGTCTATGAGGCCATCGAGTCGACGAAGCGGAAGATTCCTGCTCGGGTTCTTCGCTACTGCAAAGAACAGCTTTACGAGCTAGTCAAAACTACCGAGCCGCATGGCAAGCTGGTGGTCGTCGATGTCGACCAGGTTAATGGTCGCGAGGACATTGAGTTTGTTGTCGGCGTTGGGGTTGCTGCCGAGAGGGAGGAGGAGGAGCAGCGTCTCCTTGGGGACGTTGGTTATCGCGGTATCAAGCCAATTGACCTCTTCGAGGACCTCATATTCAAGAATAAGGAGTATGAGGCACGCCGGGTTCTTCTGGAGGCGATGCCGCAAATTTCAAAGGGGCTGACGTACCTTCCAATGTTCTATCTCTTGCGAGCAGCAGGTATCAATAACGCAGAAGAATACGCGGCGTCGGGATACGATGTGGACAAGTATGTACGGTTGACGCCCGCGGCATTTAAGGCAAAGAGTCTGGCAAAGGGGTTCATGCGCAACTATCGGGAATTGAGCGTCACTGAAATGATTCAGAAATGCACTCCCGAAATTGTCGCTCAGTACCTACCGTTTACCGAATGGAGACGTGAAGACTACGATGTAATCGGAAAGTTTCTTGCCGCGAACATCGACCGATTCCGTACCTCAAACTATTCCACTGCATTTCGTAAATTGGCCTGTCTGTACGACCGCGCGGTGTTTGGGTGGGAGTAGGGGGAAACATTCCGGACATAGAAACGTCCAGAACATACGCCGCCGCACTCCGACGATGCAAGGGCGTGGTGAACTTAGTTCGTCGCCTTCGACCATCTGCTCGGGGATGAAGCACTTGCTTTTTGCAAGAAGGTACTGGTAGAGGAAATGAGGCGCACCGCTCGAACCTCTTCTGCGAGGAACCGCCTCAGCGATAGACCACTCGCTTCCTGCGGTTCGTCCCACCGTTGAGCGAACCCCGTTCAAAGCGCTCCGGTGAGCAACTGGTGCATCAACGCGAGATGGTGATAAATCTGCCGCTCCTTGTTCTTTGGCAACCCCGGAAAGTGCTGCTCGGCAACGTCATTTGCATATGCTTGTAGCGCTTCGTCATTTCCGAATGCCCGCGGAGCCTCGCGGACGCGCTGAATCAATTTTCCAGCCGCTTGCAGAAACTTCTCGCCGACGGTGCCGACGTCGCGCTCGATGTCGTCGGAAACGAAATGTTCAACCCAGACCTCCGCTCCTCGTTCCTTATAGGTTGCGTGAATCGCGACGGCTGACGGTTGACCGCCACCTGCTTCAAAGGCTGCACCCAGGATTGTGTAGTCGCCGAATCCGAGCGCGACGTTCCGAAAATTCAGGTGACGGTCGGTGAAGAACTCAATACCTTCATAGTCGGAATTGCGTGCTTTACGCTGGAATTCGTCGTGGATGTCGACGACCTTGTCTCGGGGCAGGAGCGCACGATGTGCAGCGCTCATCCGCTCCTGCAGATTCATGTGGAAGCGGACATTCGCCCTCTCGCCAACCGCTGCGCGTTCGCCTCAGTGAGCCGGGAGTTCAGGTAAAGTAAGGCTACGTCGCGCCCGCGATACCGCGCAAGAAAGTCCCTGATTTCGGGAATCGTTGTCGTATGCGTACATAGCAGGCCCGGAATCAACGCGCCATGCGTGTTGATGGCTTCTTCGACTGGCCCAATCCAGCCGTCAAAGTTGCCGGCGTGAAAATCGTGCTGATGTGGGTTAGTAACCACAACCAGGTTGTCACCGCCTTCGCCGAACTCATTCAGCACTCGAACCAAAGGGGCCGCGGCGCGATTAACCGGTTCGAGGATTGGAATCAGAACGTCCCGGACAGGATAATTGACGCGCAGCGAGCGCAACGCCAGAAGCTCTGACTGGCGAGCATAAAGATATGGGAAGTACAAAATCCGGCCCTTTCGCATTCCGCTGTTTTAGCGGAGAGAGGGTTTCAGGCAAGCCTGTACTTGATATCCTCTCTCAGAGCAGAGAGTGCGGTTTCTCTCTGTCGCCCCGACAACGGGGTGGCATAGCCGAGCACGCGCAAACTTTCCGGCGGCGCGGTCACGAAGTGCACAGTGTCCCCGTCGGTTTTCCTTTTTCTTAATGCGTGTACGAAGATATCATGTGCTTCCAACGGGGTAAACTCCTGGAATACGCTGCTGCAATACGCTTGAATAATCGCCGACGGCTTCACGACCGGCATACCAGTCTTAAGCGATACCGCCTCGACATACTCAGCTCTCTGAAGGCAATTGAAGACAGCTTTCGGGGCGATGTTCTGCCGGTTGGTCGACGGCTCGCGAATCGGTCGCAGCGAGCCCCGGTCTGTGAGCGCGAGAACCCCGACCCGTGGGTCAACGATTTCTGCATAGCTGTCGGCGCAGTGCGGATGAGTCACGAGGCACACCCGGTCGAACGCCGTCAGATAGTCTGATGTCTGTGTCGTGAGCCGTCGTGGGGTATCAAATTCCGTTTTGATTTCGTAAGCTGTCGATGTCCCGTTGAAAACGGCAACATCAACGATTGAGCGTCCCACTGGCAACTCGACGTGCAGGGCTGCCGTGTTTGGACTGTGTCTCCCGAAAACAATGCGGTTCGCGATTTCGGTCTTGTAGACAAACTCGTTACGGTATGCGCGACGCATCTCCTGCCACGCCGAATCGAATAGGGACGCCAGCGATTGTCTCTTCGACGTCGCAGTCAGTAGTTGGCGCTCGGCTAAGAAGCTGAGCGCCAACTGCCAGTTACCGGACCGAGCGATGTTCGCGAAAACCGGCCGCGTGAACATGCGCGCGAGAATGCGCAAGCGCTCGGCCGGGCTCAGGGCCCTCAGCATGGCACTCGATTTGGCTGACTGTCTAACGAGGTCGGGAGCAGGCATTCGGTAGGACGTTTTCGTTGGCGTCGATGTTCCGCGTGGGATGGGCGCTATTGTAATGCCGGTGTACATTCGGTCGCCAAGTCGACGGAATCAGTGCCAAACGATATCTATGACCGCGGTGCTGCAGCCCGGCTCGGATTTGTACATCCCGGCGCCGAATCGCCAGCGCTGACCTCGTCCTTGCGTGCTGGGGCCGGGTTGGTACCCGCGGTGAGGCTCGGGACTCGCTGCTACGACCGCTTGCGTCGTGAAGCTTTAGCTTCCACCTCGTCCTGAGGTTCATCCGCTTCGATGACGCTGAGGATTTTGGTTATGCGGAGCGCTGCCGCCTCGAGCATCGGTACGAGCAACGTCACTTCTTCGAGTGATTTCCGCGCCTTCGGCGCTGAAATACTTAGGCACGCAATGACGCGACCGCTTGGCCCGGCAATTGGCACTGCCGCACCCACGACGCCAATCGCGAATTCGGAGTCGTTGGTGGCGTAGCCTTGCTTGCGAACAAGCTCGATTTCCTGACGCAGTCGGTCGGGGTCGACAATGGTGTAGGGAGTGATAGGTTCCCACGGGCCACTCAACATGTATGCGTCAAGCTGCTTCTTCTCCATGTAAGCGAGGAAGACCCGGCCGCTTGACGTGCAATGCACGGGCGCTCGATGGCCCTTCTGGAAGTTCAGCGTGAGTGGAGAGTTGCCGATGGCGCTGTCGATGTAGACGACCTCCGACCCGCGCATCACCCCCAGGCTCACCGTCTCAGCGGTTCGTCGAGACAGCTCCATCAGGAGCGCATGAATCGGGCCATGCATCGTGGATGCGGCCAAGATATTGGTCGCGAGTTCCAGAAGCCGTGGCCCCACTTGGTAGCGCCCCCGCTCTATCCCATGTTCAAGGAATCCGAATTCTTCAAGATTGCTCACAAGGCGGTGCGCGGTCGTCTTCGGAATACCAAGTGCAGTCACGATATCCGACGTCGCTACACGGCCGAGCTGCGCCGTCATTTCGATGATGTGGAAAGCGCGCTCGGTGGGGGATACTTCGGGTTCCGGCGGTTCGGGGGCTGAATTATCTGCCTTGCGCATGGCTGCTGACGTATCACGCTCGATGGACGAGGCCTCGTGCCTGGTCCGGGCGGCTGGTGCAATATATGGACGCATAGAATACCCGAAATCAAATCAAGGTCCTGGCGCCCAGCCTCCGCTAGACGCCGCTCTGCCCTACTAAACGCTCCTGGCGGCGGGGGCGACGTCACCTTCCGTGGGCTCACAACTGACCGGAATCTCCGGCGTGAGCAGGTAAGACCGAGGCTGGTTTTCGGGAACGGTCAGTGACAGCGGGTCAAGGATGCGGTCGAGGTCCGCTTTCGAAAGGAGCCCGCGGGAGAGCACGAGGTCGTACACCCGCGCACCCGTCTCCAATGCTTCCCGGGCGATTTCGGTCGCGTTGGCGTAACCAATGTATGGGTTGAGCGCAGTCACAATGCCTATGGAGCGTTCAACGCTCTCACGAAGTTGCTCACGGTTTGCCACGATGCCCCGGACGCAACGGTCTGCGAGCGTCTTGCAGCCTGCGGCTAGGTGCTGAATGCTCTTGAAAAGGCTGAAGGCGATGATGGGCTCGAACGCGTTGAGCTGAAGTTGCCCTCCTTCGGCGGCAAGCGTAATCGTGAGGTCGTTGCCGATGACCTCGAACGCAATTTGGTTCACCACCTCGGGGATGACGGGATTGACCTTGCCGGGCATGATGCTCGAGCCAGCCTGCATCGGCGGCAAGTGAATTTCTCCCAAGCCGCAGCGCGGGCCTGACGAGAGTAGGCGGAGGTCGTTGCACGTTTTCGATAGCTTGACCGCGATTCGCTTCAGCACTCCCGAAAGCTGAACGAAGGCGCCGCAATCTTGTGTCGCTTCGACGAGGTTACCGGCCGTCAGGAACGCATAGCCAGTGTTCTCTCGTAAGCGGCGACAAACGATGGCCGCATAATCGGGATGCGCCGTAATACCCGTGCCGATAGCGGTTGCGCCAAGATTAATTTCGAGGAGCAGCATGCGTGCTTCGGCAAGCCGTGCCTCATCTTCTTGGAGCATGACGGCATAGGTGCTGAACTCCTGGCCAAGCGTCATGGGGACGGCGTCCTGCAACTGTGTACGTCCCATTTTCAGCACGCTGCGGAATTCTTCGGCCTTCGACTCGAACCGGTGGCGCAGATATGCCATCGAACTCAGCAATTCGTCGATATAGAACTGAATCGCAAGCTTGATGGCTGACGGATATACATCGTTGGTGCTCTGACCAATGTTGACATGCTCGTTGGGGTGCAACCGTTTGTAGTCTCCCCGCACAGCGCCGAGGATTTCGAGTGCGCGGTTTGCGACGACCTCGTTCGCATTCATGTTGCTCGACGTGCCCGCTCCTCCCTGAATCACGTCCACGACGAAATGTTCATGGTGCTTGCCGTTGATGATTTCCTTGCAGGCTTCGGCGATTGCATCCGTGCGCTCCTGGTCGATAAGTCCCAATTCCGCGTTGGCCTGGACAGCGGCCAGCTTTACTTCCGCAAGTGCGCGGACAAGGCCGCTGTACTGGCTGATAGGAATCCCACTGATGGGGAAATTCTCCACGGCTCGCAGCGTATGGACGCCGTAGAGAGCGGTGTATGGGACTTCACGGTCTCCCAGTAGGTCGTGCTCGATACGTACCTTTTCGGTTTGCATGTTTGTGTCTCCTGTGTTGGCTTGCGTGAAGCGCCTCGTCACCGTTCGTCGCTGCAGTATATTAGATAAATATCGAAAAATGGAACTAGTAATCGTCCCGAGCCGAGATATGTTGTAGGTGTTATCCCTAGCGTTGAACTCCCGTCACTCTCCCCCGTTTACCCATATCAGCCTTTATTAGTGGTGCAGACGCGGGCTGACCCGTCAGTTTTTGGCGTCGGTCGCGACATGATGTGTTCTTGACAATGGAATTTGGAAGACCAAAAATTGGAACAAATCGTCAGAAACGATGGCGTCAGATGCATGGCTTGACCTACTTGAGAGGAACGAATGGACGTACGAGCAGCAGTTGCATTGAAGGCCGGGGCACCCCTGAGCATTGAGACTGTTCGATTGGAGGGCCCGCGCGCTGGGGAGGTCTTGGTTGAAATCAAAGCGACTGGTGTTTGTCACACCGATGCATTCACCCTGTCCGGTGAAGACCCGGAAGGGATGTTCCCGGCCATCCTCGGTCATGAGGGGGCGGGGGTTGTCGTCGAGGTGGGCGACGGAGTGAAGTCACTGAAGCCGGGAGACCACGTCATCCCCCTCTATACGCCCGAGTGTCGCCACTGTGAGTACTGTCTTTCGCGGAAAACCAATCTTTGTCAGGCGATTCGCTCCACGCAGGGCCGTGGCGTGATGCCGGATGGCAGCAGTCGTTTCAGCCTGAATGGCGAGCCTGTGCTGCACTACATGGGCACGTCGACGTTTGCAAACTACACCGTCGTTCCGGAAATCGCGCTCGCCAAGATTCGCGAAGACGCTCCGTTCGACAAAGTGTGCTACATCGGCTGCGGCGTGACGACGGGTATCGGCGCGGTCCTCTACACAGCAAAGGTCGAAGTGGGCTCCAAGGTTGTCGTGTTTGGCTTGGGTGGCATCGGCCTGAACGTCATACAAGGTGCTCGACTCGCCGGCGCGGACATGATTGTTGGCGTGGACATCAATCCCGCGCGCAAGGAACTGGCCGAAAAATTCGGCATGACCCACTTCGTCAACCCGAAGGAAGTCGACGGCGACATTGTCCAATATCTCGTTGGACTGACGAAGGGTGGCGCGGACTACACATTCGAGTGCGTCGGTAACACGACGCTGATGCGCCAGGCGCTGGAATCCTGCCATAAAGGCTGGGGCGTGAGCACTGTCATTGGCGTTGCAGGCGCAGGACAGGAAATTTCCACCCGGCCGTTTCAACTGGTCACGGGACGTGTATGGAAGGGCTCAGCGTTCGGTGGCGCTCGCGGCCGAACGGACGTACCGAAAATCGTCGACTGGTACATGGAAGGAAAAATCAACATCGACGACCTCATTACCCACGTCATGCCGCTCGAACGCATCAACGAGGCGTTCGACCTTATGCATCAGGGCAAATCGATTCGTTCCGTCGTCACTTTCTGACGTCGGCTTGCGCACGCTTACTCACTGCAACCAGGAACCTAAATGGTCAAGCTCTACGATTTTGAACTGTCCGGCAGCTGCTACAAGATTCGCCTGCTGGCTAACTTCCTCGGCGTTAAGTACGAGGCGGTGACCGTGGATTTCGTGAACAAGGAACACAAGACTGACAAGTACACGTCGCTCAACCCGTTCGGCGAAATTCCAATTTTTGAAGACGGTGACCTGCGTTTGCGTGATGCGCAGGCCATCATGGTTTATCTCGCCGCCAAGTACGACAAGACGAATCAGTGGTATCCGAATACACCGGAAGCCATGGGTCGTATCAATCAGTGGCTGTCGACAGGCGGAGGCGAAGTAATGAACGCCGCCGGCGCGCGTCTCGTAAAAATCCTGAGTTACCCGTTGGACCTCGCCAAGCTGCATGCAGGCGCCAACCGTGTGTTCAAAATCCTCGACGACCATCTCGCCACCCGAGAATGGCTCGAACTGGGTCATCCGACTATCGGCGACATCGCGTGCTTCCCTTACACCGCGCTGGCTGGTGAAGGTGGAATCGACCTGAAGCCGTATCCGAACATCCTCGCTTGGATTGAGCGTATCAAGAAGCTGCCGGGCTTCATCCCGATGCCGGGCATCTAAGCGGAGTTCCACCAACGGCCGGGGAGGAATCCTACTCGGTCCGTACACGGCATGCCGGCATACGGCAACCTAGTCCTACGATGTGCCATGAGCCTCGACCTTATCTCTAGTACGTGCTGTTTTGACGGCACGCAGCGGATTTACTCGCATTGGTCCGAAACGTTGCAGTGCAATATGCGTTTCGGCGTCTTTTTGCCGCCGGCTGCGGAAGGCCGGCCTGTGCCTGCCATGTTCTGGCTGTCGGGGCTCACCTGTACGGAACAGAATTTCATTACGAAAGCCGGAGCGCAGCGTGCAGCAAGTGCGCTTGGAATCGCGCTCGTCGTTCCTGATACAAGTCCGCGGGGTCCCGGAGTTCCGGACGACGAAGCCTATGACTTCGGCGTAGGCGCCGGCTTCTATGTCGACGCGATACGGGAGCCGTGGTCGAAGCATTTCCGCATGTACTCGTACATCGTCGATGAGCTCCGTTCCGTAGTAGCCAATCAGTTCCCCGTTGACATCGAACGCTTCGGTATCTCTGGGCACTCGATGGGTGGTCATGGGGCATTGATTATTGCGCTCAGGAATCCTTCACTATTCCGTACGGTGTCCGCGTTTTCACCCATCAGTGCGCCGATGCAGTGCCCTTGGGGGCAGAAAGCCTTAGCAGGCTATCTGGGAGGCGATGTGGATGAGTGGCGCAAGTACGATGCAGCGCAGTTGATGCTTGAGCACGGGTGGGCTGGCCCCGAGATTCTGGTTGACCAAGGGGAGGCAGACGAATTCCTCCACTCCCAGCTCAAGCCGGAGTTGCTTGCGGATGCGGCCGCGCATCTCAATGTCCCTTTGCGTTTGCGCCGCCAACTCGGCTACGACCATAGCTACTTCTTTGTTTCCACTTTCATTGGGTCACATCTCGAGCACCACGCCCGCTACCTCGGGGCATGAAACTGTCGGGCACTGACACTTCCGAGCCGAACGCTGGCTCCATCGCAGGTTTTCGTTGCAGGGTTTGCATCATGAAGCGCAGTCGACTCTCCACCTGGATTTTTATCGGTCTTATTGCGGGTCTCGCAGTGGGAGCTGTCGTTCACGGTGCTACGGGCTCACCCGACATCAACAAACAGGTCGCCGGATACCTGTCGATGCTGACCGATATTTTCTTGCGGCTCATCAAAATGATAATCGCGCCCCTGGTCTTTACAGGGGTCGTGGCGGGCATGAGACATAGCGAAGGGCCCGGCGAAGTGGGACGCATCGGGACGCGTGCCATCCTGTGGTTCATTGCCGCCTCAGTCATGTCCCTTGTCATTGGACTGCTTCTTTCGAACGTCATGGGGCTCGGCATCGGTGTCGAACCGCCTCACGCTGGTGCTGCGGCGGAGGTCAGTACGGCCGCCTTCAGCCTGAAGAACTTCGTCTCTCACATCGTTCCCCAAAGTATCTTTCTCGCGATGTCTCAGAACGACATCATCGCGATACTCGTTTTTGCGCTGTTCTTTGGTTTCGCGACTTCGGCACTTGGAGCCAAGCAGCCGGCCCTTGCAGGTCTCTCGCTATCCATCGAGGGCGCCTTCAAGGTGATGTTGAAAGTAACCGACTATGTCATGCGATTCGCACCCGTTGGCGTCTTCGCAGCTGTCGCATCGGTTGTGACCGTGCAGGGCCTGGGCGTCGTCGTGACCTATGGCAAGTTCATCGGGGGCGTATACGCGGGGATGATTGTCCTCTGCTTGGTCCTCGTCGGCATCGGGTTCCTTTTCATCGGTTCGGAAGTGTTCCGTCTTCTCGGATTGGTAAAAGAGCCAATGCTGATTGCCTTCTCGACCTCGAGCAGTGAAGCCACCTTCCCGAAGATGCTCGAGCAACTGGAAGAGTTTGGCATTTCCAATCGGATTGCAGCATTCGTACTGCCACTTGCTTATTCGTTCAACGCCGACGGCTCCATGATGTATCAGGCGTTTGCATCGGTATTTCTATTGCAGGCGTATGGCATCCATATGTCGTTCGTGCAGCAGGTTGGCATGCTGCTGGTGATGCTCGTGTCGAGCAAAGGAATAGCGGGCGTGCCGCGAGCTTCGATTGTCGTTGTGGCAGCGACCTTGCCGCTCTTCGGCATTCCCGCTGAGGGTATCGCGCTATTGCTGGCGGCTGACACCTTCATCGACATGGGCCGCACTGTCACTAACGTGGTTGGTAACAGCGTTGCGACCGCTGTCGTCGCGAAGTGGGAAGCCAAGCGTGCCGCTACCAAGGGGGCGGAAGCCAATCAGCGGTCTGCGGGACACGTCGGGTCTGCAGCCAGCTCCAGCGGCAACTAAGATTGCACCTCGAATCACCGGCGACGATTCGCAGCGGTTGTACATAGGACGATAAAAAGAAATGATTGCGACTCTTAAAGGGCGGGTTGTTGCCGTCAGCATGGCAGTCACTGCGCTGGGCTTGGCGGCGGTGGCTGGCGTCATTCTTCTCACCACCCAACGCGGCGCAGATGCCACATTGGATTCGAATCTGAGGCAGCTCTCGCAGGCTAGCGCCTCGCAAATCGCCGACTGGGCGGCTAGTAAGGAGCGCGTCGTCCAGTCGCTTCTACCTGCGGTCTCGCAAAGTGACATTTCGCCCGAATTGAAAGCCGCCGCGGTCGCGGGTAGCTTCGATGACGTCTATGTCGGCTATGCGGACAAGCGAGCGACTTTTTTTCAAAAGCGCGAACGCCCGGCCGGTTACGACCCGACGAAACGCGGGTGGTATACCGGCGCCGTTGCTGCGATGGCGTCATTCATCAGTCAACCTTATGTTGGTGCTGGCAGCAAGAAGCTCACGGTAACCTTTGCGGTACCCGTTATTGAAGGTGGGAAGGTCACGGCCGTCGCCGCCGCCGATGTCCTCATGGGGTCTGTGCAAAAGACGTTGGCGGCAATCAAGCCAACGCCGTCCAGCGTTGCATTTCTCGAAAGTGCGGACGGCCTCGTCGTCGCGCATCCCGATGCCGCTGCTGTTTTGCATCCGGTACAAGATGTCTTCCCCGGTTTGACAGGGGAATTGCTCTCCACGCTGGTCCAATCCGAACGGAGCCAACAAGCATCGCTGAACGGTCATCAGGCTTTCGTCCTTGCTCGAACGGTCGAAGGCACGCCTTGGAGACTGGTCATCCTGGTCGACTTGGCAGAGGCGCTCAGCGCTGTTAATTCGTCTCGGCACGCGGCTCTTGTTATGGTTATCGTCGCGTTGTTCGTGACGGGACTGGTTCTCTTTCTGTTTCTCTCGCGCTCGATGCGTCGCCTTGACCATGTGCGAGATGCGCTCAGCAAGATTGCCTCGGGCGACGCGGACCTCACGAGGCGGCTGGAGGCGTCCGGGGGACGCGAGATTGAGGAGATTGCCTCTGCGTTCAACCGATTTGTCGACACCATCGCAAACGTCTTGCGTCAGGTGAAACACGCCGGTGAGCGGGTGATGTCAGGCGCAAGCCAGTTGGCAGAGGCAAACCAGGACCTTTCCGCCAGAACGGAACGTCAGGCGGCGGCACTTGAGGAGACCTCCGCATCGACTCAAGCACTGTCTGGAACCGTGACCCAGAACAGCCAGCACACGAGCGAAGCTGCGACCCTCGCGTCGTCCTCCATCGATTCAGCCGCTCGCGGACGAGACACGGTGCTCGGAATCAGCACGACGATGCTGGAAATCAATCAACTGACGGAACGCATCGGTGCGATTAGCGAGGCGGTCAACGGCATCGCAGCACAAACCAACATTCTGGCGTTGAATGCCGCCGTCGAATCGGCGCGAGCGGGCGCAGCGGGGCGGGGGTTCGCAGTAGTCGCTGCCGAAGTCAGACAGTTGGCGCAGCGAACGTCCGAGTCTGCAAGGGAAATTTCGGTCCTGGCTACTGACGCGCGAGCAAGAGTCCGAAGCGCAGACGAACTGGTCGCCGCTGGCGTTGCAAGAACCTCAGAAATCGCGGACAACGCAACCCATCTTTCTGAAATCCTATCGGGCATCGCGAGCGCGGGAAGCGAGCAGGCAGCAGGCCTGGACGAGCTCCGCCAGGCTTTGCTAGACCTCGACGACGTGACGCAGCAGAACGCGGCGCTCGTTGAAGAGTCGGCTGCTGCGACTGATGCGCTGGCTGAGCAGTCGGCACGGCTCTCCTCGGCCATCGGCGCATTCCGCATCTAGGCAACTGCTCGGGGGCGGCGCCAGCCGTCGCCGAGCGATTGATGCCGCCCTTTTATTGCAGTGAAACGTTCCGTAAAACGGAACTAAGAGTTTCCACTAATCGGGATTTATTTGACTTTAAGTTTTTGGGGAGCTTTAATTTCCACACGGGGTTGTTGAGGACGCTGACTTCCTGCAGGGACTGCAAACCCGGTTCGACCATCTTGTGAGGTGACCAAATGTTGAAGAAGTTGGCTGTAAAGGCGGTGCTGGTGAGCGCGGGATGTGTGGCTGCCACGTCGGCATTCGCAGGCGCGACCCTGGACCAAATCAAGAGCAGCAAGGAAATCACGCTGGGGTACCGGGACGCATCGGTTCCATTTTCTTATATAGACCAGAACCAAAAACCGGTTGGATTCTCGCTTGACTTGTGCGCCCACGTGGTGGACGCCTTGAAGCAAACGCTGGGGCTGCCTGCGCTCAAAGTGCATTATCTGGCTGTGACTGGCGCGAACCGTATCCCACTCATCCAGAACGGTACCGTGACCATCGAGTGCGGGGGCACGTCGAGCAGTGCTCAGCGTCTGCAGCAGGTGAGCTTCTCTGTTGCAACGTTTGTCAGTCATTCGAAGTGGCTGACGAAGAGTGACAGCGGCATCAAGAGCGCCGCTGACCTGAAGGGTAAAACTGTCGTTGTTACCCAGGGCTCGAACGCTGTTCAGCTCGCCAAGGAGGTTAGCGACAAGGATGGGCTTGGCCTGAATATCGTCCAAGCGCACGACCATGCCGAGTCGATGCTCATGCTTCAATCAGGCCGGGCGGCAGCGTTCATGGAAGACGACATTCTTCTCGCGGCGAAGAAGGCCGAGGCTACAAATCCGACTCAGTACAAGTTTCTGCCGGACTCGTACAACACGTTGGCCTACGGTCTGATGATTCCGAAAAACGCCCCGGAACTGAAAGCCATCGTGGACAAGGCCTTGTCCAGCCTGATGGCATCCGGCGAGTTCACGAAGATTTACGACAAGTGGTTCGAGCAGCCGATTCCGCCGAACAACGTCAATCTGAATTTCCCCATGTCGACCGACCTTAAGGAGCGTGTGGCTCATCCGAGCGACAAGCTTCCGGCTTGACACGGACTTAGGCGTTGGGGAGAACGAACATGAGCTTCCTTTTCAACCAGACAACGGACGGGAGCACATACTTCAGTTGGCTGATGTCAGGCCTGCTGTGGACGCTGTTCCTGTGGGTGACCTCCGGAGTGGCTGCATTTGCACTTGGCCTAATTGTTGGCTCGTTCCGCACGGCGCCGTCGATGGCGTTGCAGCTTATCGGCCGATGCTACGTACAGGTATTCCGGAACATTCCGCTCATCGTCCAGGCGTTTCTCTGGTACTTCGTTCTCCCCGAAGTTGTCCCCCGGCCATTAGGCGACTACATCAAGTCCGTGGCACCGCCGTGGGCGAGTTTCGTGCCTGCGGTGATTGCCTTGAGCTTGTATACAGGGGCCCGCGTAGCCGAGCAAATTCGGGCCGGCATCAAGGCACTCCCGGAAGGTCAATTGAAGGCTGGCCATGCTTTGGGCATGAGCACTTTCCAGTGCTATCGCCTCGTCCTAATTCCGCAGGCGTTACGTATTACTGTCCCGACGTTGACGAGCGAAACGCTGGGTCTCCTGAAGAATACCTCCGTCGCACTGACGATTGGATTGCTGGAGCTGACCGCACAGGCTCAGCAAATCAACGAGTTCACGTTCAACACTTTCGGCTCATTCGGCAGCGTGACGGTCATCTATCTGGTGACGGCCCTCCTGGTCTATCAGGTTGCCGCGCTTATTGAGCGACTCGTTGACATCCCAGGAAGCCGCGTCACGGTCTCGCGAGGCTGAGGAGCTAATCATGCATTTCGACTTCATGGCCATAGCGCGTGCGATGCCGTTCTTGATGAACGGTCTCGCTTTCACGGTTCAACTGACTGTGGTCGCATGTTTGGGCGGGCTAGTGCTCGGCACAGGCATGGCAATTATTCGCCAGTTGGACGTACCTGTAGCGGCGCGAATCGTGAACGGCTACGTCACTCTGATGCGCTGCATCCCGTTAATCCTGGTACTTTTTTGGTTCTTCTTTCTCGTCCCACTGGTGCTTGGCTACTTGTCGGGCTCAGGCAGGCCTATTCCGCTAGGGCCGAAAAATACCGCATTCGTAACCTTCACGATGTTTGAAGCCGCTTACTACGCGGAGATTGTGCGCTCAGGATTCAAGGCTATCCCCAAGGGCCAGTATGAAGGCGCAAAGGCTCTCGGCCTGTCCACCGCGACGATGTATGCGTCAGTGATAATTCCTCAGGTGCTCAGTGCGACGGCGCCGATTATTGTCACGCAGACCATCATCCTTTTTCAGGATACCGCTCTCGTATACGTGCTTTCGCTTGACGACTTCCTTGGGGTCGCGGCGAAGATTGCGCAACGCGATTCGAAGTTGGTCGAGTTCTACTCTTTCGTAGCGGTCGTCTATTTCATTCTTTGCTCCGCTGGCTCCGAGCTTGCCGAACGGCTGCGCAAGAAGGCGCCGAACACGGTACGCAGAGTGAAATCGTTCCGCGTTCTTGGTCTCCCCCGTCCTTGAGCAGTCGCGCAAGTGCAGAGGTTCAAAATGAACACCGAAGCAGCAACAACCAACGAAATCATCGTCACCGTCTCGGGACTGAAAAAGAGCTACGGCGACCACCGTGTGCTCGACGGCGTGAGCCTGAACGTCAAACGCGGGGAGCGAATTGTTATCTGCGGGCCATCGGGTTCGGGCAAGTCGACGTTTATCCGCTGCATTAACGGCCTGGAGACATTCGAGGCCGGAACCGTTGCGGTCCAGGACCTGAAGACCGGTTCACAACTTACGAAGCTGCCGGATATCCGGCGCGAGGTTGGAATGGTTTTCCAGAGTTTCAACCTCTTTCCGCATATGACCGTTTTGCAGAACTGCATGCTTGCACAAGTCAAGGTGCGCGGGGAGCAGAAGAGCGTAGCGCGCGACCGTGCCATGCACTTTTTAGAGAAGGTCCGCATTGCAGAGCAGGCAAACAAATACCCCGGGCAGCTCTCCGGTGGGCAGCAGCAGCGTGTCGCCATCGCCCGTGCTCTATGCATGAGGCCTTCGGTCATGCTCTTTGACGAGCCTACTTCCGCACTCGACCCGGAGGTCGTCCAGGAGGTTCTCGACACTATGGTTGCACTCGCGAAGGATGGCATGACCATGCTTTGCGTGACTCACGAGATGGGTTTCGCGCAAAAGGTCGCCGACCGCGTGATTTTTATTGACCGCGGAAACATTGTCGAAGAAGCGCCGCCCTCCGAGTTTTTTAACTCGCCAAGGCATGAGCGGGTCCGAGCCTTCTTGAGTCGCGTCCACGGTCACGACGAACCGGTTGCTGCTTGAGCCCTGAACTTCCGCCGTAGCCGGATTCTATGAGGTTGGTGAACATCCCGCGATTGACCGGCTACGCCCCAACAACACCTCCATGTGAGATTAAGCAATGATTTCGACCGAAAAACTCGCTGCCGTTCGCGAGCAGTTCCCCGTTACACAGCGGATGCTCTATTTGGACTCCGCACATCAGGCTCCGCTTGCGACAAGCGTTCGCGACGCATTGGTGGCGTTTCTATCGGAAGGCTATCAAACAGCGGGCCCGAAGCCCGTTTGGCTGCGTCGCGCCGAAGATACCCGTGCGGCCGTGGCGAAATTTTTCAACGCGTCGCCGTCCGAGATTGCCTTTACTAAGAATACGTCAGAGGGGTTGAATATTGCGGCTAACGCGGTGCCGCTAGAAGCCGGCGATAACGTCGTTCTCATCGAGGGTGACCATCCAAACAACGCGTACGCGTGGTTGAATCTCAAGCGAAAAGGCGTAGAGGTACGATTTGCATCGCTGAAGGACAACGAAATCGCGACTGCCAAGACGTTCGAACCGTTTATTGATGACCGCACAAAGGTCATCACTCTGTCCCACGTAACTTTCCATGCGGGTCAAGTTCATGACTTGGGCAGTATCGGCAAGTTCTGTAAGCAGCACGGCATCTATCTCGTCGTCGACGCGATGCAGTCGGTTGGCGTGATTCCCCTCGATGTCAAGGCGCTCAACATATCCGTGCTTGCAGCGGGTACCCACAAGGGGCTTTTGGTTCCGCAGGGTCTTGGTGTCCTGTACGTCGCTGACGGTCTCGACGAACTACAGCCGGCCTATCTGGCGATGTCGAGCATGGGCAATCCGCCGGCGGACTACATTGCTCGTGCAGACGAGATGGGGACGCGCAAAGACGCATTGCGTTTCGAGTTCGGCAACGTCAACTTGCCGGATGTGCATGCCCTGCACGCAGCTATCGACCTCATCGAAGGTGTTGGTGTCCCGACGATTCAACAGCATGTCCTTGAGTTGGGGGACCTGCTTCTGAAGCAGCTCGACGAACTGGGCGTGCAGGTCGTGGGGCCGCGCGAAAGAGGGCAGCGCAACCACATCTACACCCTCGCACTCCCGGTGCAGGAGTGGGCAGACTTCTTCTCCCGTAATGATGTGCGGGTTTCGCCCGAGCGTGGTGGCATCCGAATTTCGCTGGCGATGTTCAACACGGTCGAAGACATCAATCGGTTGGTCGACGTCATCCGAGTGGGGCTTAAAGAAGGCACGCCGGCGGTCGCGGCGTAGATTGACTAGAAAAGCGTTGTCCCGTTCGCACCTAAGTCATTGGGGCAAGGAATTCTCAGCGCCGATGACGGGCGATTGTGTTGGCAGGGGCGTCGCGGCTGCCGCCGAAAATCGGCCCTTCGACCCGGGGTCCGTTTGAAGCTGGTTGACGGCAGATGCAGCGCTGGCGGAAGCCCCTCCACAATGGACATCACTCCCTGTGGGAGGGCGCGACTTTCAACCAGGTTTGTCAGCGAGCATCGCACGACATTGTTCCAGCTCCTTGTTGAGCAAGTCTATTTCGGCTTGCATGCCAGCTGCTCGCCGCAAAAGCTCACCAACTTCGCGCCAGTATGCATACCCTAAATCACCGTCCGCCATTGACAGTTCGTGAATTTTCCGAAGCGCAATCTCAAGGTCCAGATTATTTTCCGAAAACATATGTCCCTCTTCTGTAGTGTCGGGCGATGGCTGACAGTAAGGCGGCCGGGCGTCGGCGGTCGGCCCGCCTGGTTGCAAAGGCATTTCGGGACCCCATCGCTGCCCGTGTCGCCAAAGCCACTTCGATTTCGACCTCACCGAACGGGTTTCCCGGCAAAATTTCGAGCGCTTTCCCCGACACGAGGAAGCGCTGCGGATATGAGTGTCGCGGACGCCGGGACTTCTCGCGGCTTCTTTAACAGCCACGGTGACCGCCGTCGCTGGTCGCCGCCGACAGTAGCTCACGTGTGCGCTTTGTCACCCACGCTATCTCGGCAGGAGAAAAATCCCACCGGCCGGCGCCGAGCTTCCTTTTCAAACCTTTCTCGACCCGCCCCAGTGCATCGTCCAGCGACAGGCCACAGGCAGACATTTTTTGCGACGCGTACTCCGCGAGCTGCCTGGCAAGGTCCTCACACGCGTCATAACGTGCCCACAGCTCTTCGTTTGTAAGTCTGTCGTGATACCGCCCGTTTATCTCGCGCACGAGAAGCTTGGGCTGCGCACCGGGCACAACTCCAGGCGCCGGCGCTCTCGGGAAATCCTCAGGAACCACGTACCGTCTGGTCATCATCTTCCCCCTGACTGCGAATATCATCAGCATCGCTCCGGCCGGAGGTGCTTCTTAGGCACCCTCGGGTTGCTGTTAAGCCAGACCGCCGGTTTTTCGGTGCGGCCCAGATTCCAGGTAATGCTGTGGCCGACACATCGAGGTCGACGTCGAGGGGGTAGTGCCTGAGCAAGCGAAGCGCCACCGTCTGTACAAGGCCGCCGATGGTTATCTCATCGCCGGACGCGAGCATCTGCAACAGCTCTCGGGTATCGGTAACGGCTGTCGTGCGTTCATGTGGGGTCGTCATCATCAGCTCCCTCAAGCAGACGGTCGGTGACGTCGGTGAAAGATGTCACCTCGTACAGTTCGCACCACCGCACCCAGACGTACTCAACATTCAATGACGAGCCTTTCCTGCCGATTAGCTCATAAATACGGCCCGTCTGAGTCGTACCGTGCATAGCGACCGGGTCGAAAGTCACTATCGGGGAACTGACGCGCCCCGACCAGTCGAACATGTCTACGCCAACAAAATGCCGGCTCCCATCCTCCGTTTCGAATATGCGCCATCGCGATAACGGAATCCTCGGCATTTCGGAAGCGGGGTGTGGTTTCCAGATGGGCATCGCCGTCTCCCATTTCTATCTGGTCGCTTTGGCCAGTTGCTGAATCGACATGCTCGCATCGAGCGTCACAAGCGGCGCGTGTCACGGATGAGATTTCGCATCTTTTCAAGCTATGGGCACTAGCTGTTTCGCGATGCCTTCGCAGACGAGCCAGCGTTCGCGTCGCTCTTCGTCGGATTGTTTCGCGTGTCCAGACTTGCATGGAAACCCCCTTGTCCTTGGCGGGCTGTCACCGTCGGTTCGAGCTTCCCTTCCGGCGCCGCTCCCTTGAGCGGTTCTTCCATGCTAGTCACAACTTTCTCGCGTCAAAGCGGAAAACGTAGACTGTTTTATCGGTGATTTTTGGGGACGTCTTATGCTTTATTTTCTGCCGCTGGGCCAGCTTATGGTTTACTGCAGAGAGGACGACTGACGACAGGGCGGCTATCCGCGGACAGCTTATGCTTTATTCGGCAGGCAGGTTATACCTTACGGCACAGTCTCCCAAAAACTACGGTGCGGCAAGGGCTTGGCGAGATCATCTTACCAACCACGTCACACAGCACCGAGATGGGCCAGTGATGGCGATTGCGCTCGATGAACGCGTACTTCACGTCGACTCCTTCGCGTAGTACGTGCACGCTTTTTTAAAATATCGCGCTCCATCTTTAGGCGTGCGACTTCGGCGCGCAGCCCGAGCGGTCGGCATGCATGAGCCATTCTTCAAGCTAAGCGTGGGTCGTCTCCGGCGTAGCGGTCAACTTGACGCCAAGCGTATGCATCAACTTGAACACGGTTTCGAGCTTTGGCTTGGAACCCGGGGCTAATGTCTTGTACAGGCTTTCCCGTCCAACGCCTGCATCGGCTGCAACCTTGGCGATGCCGCGCGCCTTGGCGACATCTGCGATCGCTGCCATGAGTAGATCTGAGTCCCCTTCTTCAAGGGCTGCATTGAGGTAAGCGGCGATGACTTCCTCGCTGTCCAAGTGCTCCGATACGTCGAAGCGGGAGATCTTGACTTTGCTCATGCTTGCTCCTTGATTGTCTTCCATATGCCCCAGGCACGTTTGATGTCGGCCTTCTGGGTAGACTTGTCGCCGCCACACAGAAGTAGGTAGGTCACACGGCCTTCGCGCGCGAAATAAACCCGATAGCCGGGACCAACGTCGACCTTCATTTCGGAAACGCCTTCACTGAGAACCTAGTACTCGCCGAAGTTGCCCAGCTCGGCGCGCTTGATCCGCAAGTAGATCGCAGCGCGTGCTTTGACGTCTGTCAGTGCGCTGACCCAATCGGTGAATGCTTCGGTGGCGTTAATTGTGTTCACGGCCGAGAATGAGATGGAACGAGTATTGATTGTATCCACATAGATACAAAGAGGCAAGTGCTGTAGCGCACGCTTCGCGCCACCAGAAAAGCGCGGGGCGTCAAGGTAGCCCCTGGAGCCTAGCGCCGCCCGCGTAGCCGCAACCCATTTCCGAAGGGCCAGGGAGAGACAACCAGCATCGTCCACGCCGCTGTCGCGCTTGTGTATGCGGTTGCAATGTTCTCCGCCTGCTCACAAAACAAGATTGCGTCGTAGGCCGCATCGAGTCTTGTTGGGCCTGACACGCCGGTATGTTTGGCATCGTGGTATTTCTGTACCGCAGACTTCGGGCAAAAGACGGCTCGCGTACCAACGCGATTGAATCGACGTTCGCGACGGTGCGCCACCGCACGACACGTACGCGTAACTGCGTGTCGCGACCGACCTTCCTCGGACTGGCATTCAAGCTGATCGAGGAAGCCGAGAAAACCTGGCGCCGTATCGACGGCTCGGAAAAGATCAAGCTGTTGCTCGAGGGCGTTGCCTTCAAGGACGGCGAACCGGTGCAAGACGATCGGCCCGTTCAGCGGAAACTCGCCGCTTGAAATCGACCGCCGTCAATTTGTCCATACACCACGCTTGACGTTAGCTCGGCTTGATCCAGATCAAACCACTGCGCCTTCGTCCTATTACGTTTCTGGGGTGCCCAGCGAAGCGCGAAAAGACTGTAGCGCACGCTACTGAAACGCTGAAACGGCTTCGGTAGCATCGACCCATAGCAGATCAATTTGCAAACTAGCACCGCGCTCCGACAATGAGGCAGGCCGGAAATGGGTGCAACCGCAACCAGCGTAGATATGATTGAAATCCTCGATCCTCCGATCGTTCCGTGGATTGAATTCGAAAACCAGTCCAACTGGGACGAGGCGCTACACCTCGGTCGGAAAGTCACCTGGAGAAGAGGTGCAACTATCGACGCCCCAGACGATCAGGCAAACAGCATCTTTCTGATTCGACAAGGCGTGGTCAAAGTTGCGGCCGCGAGCCGGGACGGTCTTCAGCGCACGCTCTGGTTGATGGGGCCGGGCAGCGTGCTCGGTGAAGCGGCAATGTTCGCACGCAGCTCGCTGCGCGCATACCGGCATCAGGTGACTGCCGTTGAGCATTGCATTACGCATGAATTTCCACGGCAGGTCGTTATCAACGAAATACTGGGTCGCTATCCGGCCATCAGTAAAGCATTGCTAAGCAATCTGGCAGCGAAGAGCTACATCATGTCAACCCAACTTGAGGAAAGCTTGTTCTTATCCGTGCCGCAGCGCTTGGGCCGATTCCTTTACGGTCTCTGCCTCGCGCGCAATTCACGGCACTTGACACTGTCTCACGCAGTTATAGCTGAACTGCTCGGACTGCACCGAGTGACGGTTAGCAATGCAATACGAATACTCAAACGCGCTGGCCTGCTCGAAGATCGTGCGCATGGAATTGTCGTGGCGGATATCCATGCTCTTGCCGCGTTCCTGACCACAGAGTAGGCACCCCACATAGATCCACCGTTTTTCATGATTTAACTGCAGGGCGGCCTCGAGCGGAGGCGCACGTCCCTGATTTCACCCAGACGAAGGAGACCAAAATGAATTCTTGTTATCCAGCAGAGCCGTATAAAATCAAGGTCGTCGAGCCGATTGCGATGACGACGCGCGCTGAGCGCGAGCGCTGCATTGCGGAGGCCGGCTATAACACATTCCTGCTGCGCTCCGATCAGTGCTACATTGATCTCTTGACCGATAGCGGCACCACGGCAATGAGCGACAATCAATGGGCCGGGATGATGCTGGGAGACGAGGCGTATGCCGGTAGCCGAAACTTCCTTCACCTGCAGGAGGTCGTGCGTCAGTACTATGGTTTCAAGCACGTAGTCCCGACCCATCAAGGCCGAGGCGCGGAAAATCTGCTGTCGAGAATCTGCATCAAGCCGGGCGATTATATTCCCGGAAACATGTACTTCACTACGACGCGGGCTCATCAGGAACTGAACGGCGGCACCTTCGTCGACGTTATCGTCGACGAAGCTCATGACTCACAATCCGTTTCGCCATTCAAGGGCAATATTGATCTAGAGAAGCTACAAAAACTGGTCGAGGAGGTCGGTGCCGAGCGAATCCCCTATGTCTGTCTTGCGGTAACGGTCAATCTGGCAGGCGGCCAACCTGTGAGCATGGCAAACATGCGAGCTGTGAAGGCGCTGTGCTCGCGATTCGGGATTAAGGTGATGTACGACGCCACGCGCTGCGTTGAGAACGCCTACTTCGTCAAGACTCGCGAGGGGGGGTATGCGGACAAGACCATTGCCGCCATCCTCAAGGAAATGATGGGTTATGCCGATGGTTGCACTATGAGCGGCAAGAAGGATTGCCTCGTCAATATTGGCGGCTTCCTTTGTATGAATGACGACGATCTCTACCAACAGGCTACGGAACTCGTGGTGTTGTACGAGGGCATGCCGAGCTATGGAGGACTTGCTGGCCGCGACATGGAAGCGATGGCACGTGGCATCGTTGAGTCGGTGGATTATTACTATATTCATCATCGTGTCCAACAATGCCAGTATCTCGCGGACAAGCTTATCGCAGCCGGCGTGCCGATCGTGCAACCGACCGGCGGTCACGCTGTGTTTATTGACGCTCGGGCGTTCCTCTCTCACGTCCCGCAAGACCAGTTTCCTGCGCAGACGCTCGCCGCCCAGCTATATGTCGAGAGCGGTGTACGTTCGATGGAGCGTGGCATCGTCTCCGCGGGTCGCGACAAGAAGACAGGTAACCACCATTATCCGAAGCTTGAACTGGTCCGTTTGACCATACCGCGTCGCGTTTACACATATTCGCACTTGGACGTGGTGGCAGATGCATGCATTGATCTCTACCGTCGGCGCGAGCGGATCGCGGGAATGGAAATGCTCTACGAGCCGAAGGTACTTCGCTTCTTCACGGCGCGCTTCCGGCCGCTGCGCTGAGGTAATGCAGCGAGGGCGCTATCCCGTTGGCCGGGTAACGGCGCTTCGGGATGGTAGGGATCTTGCTCGGCGCGCTAAGGTACACCGTCGGTGCGCGCTTGAAGATCATTTGTTCGCCGCGACCTTGTTTCAATGTTTCTGGTGTGCGGCATCAAGTTTGGCTGCGCGTTGTTCGACCATTCGTCACTGCCGAGTTGGTTCAAAGCGTAGGGTCATGAATGACTCGTCAAGGTGTCGCTCGGTGCTCAACTTGCGGCGAGCGGTGTTCTCTCGATGAAATTTGTGAAGGAACAGAAACACGACCAGCATCGTCGGGGCGTTGTCGCACCTATTCCCGAGTCACATAACGGCCTCGCTATCGAGGCAAGACGTCCTGATCGGCCAACCTCACTTCGAGTGCGTTTGCGATCCTCAGGTGCTCAGGATTGTCGATGGAAAAGGTGGCTTCGCTGTATGCTTGGATAAGCTTGTCGAGCAATGCTGGATCGTTAGCGAGCCTCCTGTCAGCGCCATCAATGCTGTTTTGAACGGCCATCACGAACTTGCGTTCGTCCTCGGTCAAAATGGCTATATATTGTGTCTATTTTTAACGCGTTGAATATCATTCTCGGGCCGGCGTTCTATGGCAGATCGATCGCGCCATTCGCTCGCTGCCCGATATATTCGCCGATTGTCTGGCCTTCGTTCCATCGCCCGCGAAACAATGCGACTTCCTCACATCGACACCACAGAAGGATTCCCATGGCAACCGGCAAGGTCACCGCGCAATCGCACACCCCAGCGACCACCCCGCCCGATTCGCCGCGCTCGCCCTCCCGAGCCGGCCAGGGTGATGCGAGCGGTTCGCCGCGTCGAGTCTTCTCTGCCGACCCTTCACTGGCGACGCTGCGCGAACGTCGCCAGCCGCGCGATGCATCGCAACAGGTGAGCGGCGAGCAAGCAATTCGGCCGCGCGCGGCGATACCGCTGCGCGCAGGTGCGCTTGCTTCCGACGCGGAGCGTCCGCGCGTGAATGAGACAAACCCCGAGGCGCACCGTGAGCACTTCGCCGCCGGGCTCGGCCGGGCGTTGAAAGTCGGGCTCAAAGCCGGCGTAGCGGCGTTCGTTGTGTCAGCCGGCTATCGGGCAGTGCGCAATCCCGGCGATTTCATCTCGCACCCGGGCGCGACGCTGATGGGCGTCGCTAACCTCTACGCGCGAACCGGCGAAACGGTGCCGCGCCAAGCGATGAACGACGTGCTCGAGCACTACGGAAACCATATTCCTGCGCACAGTGCCTGCTTTCGGGTCAAGCCCACGATCGTTCCATTCATCGGGACGAACGTGGTAGGCCAGGTGGGGCGCGACAGGACGACGATGGAACCGACAGATCTAAAACTGGCCCGCTACGCAGGGTTCGTATCGGGCATCTCCGCCGGTCATCACGAGTACCTGCATTGCTTCACCCATCCGCAGTTCCTCAAGGCCATTAAGGATGCGCCCCTAGCGACTTCGATCAACGAAGCATTGACGGAGTACTTCAGCGATAACATGCCTGCGCCCGCACTGAGCAAATACTCGGCATACGACAGCAACAAACTGGCGAACGGCAAGAAATGGACGGCAGCAGCAGCCGAGCTCGAGGCCGTGGTCGGCAAGGACACGCTGCACCGTGCCTACTTCGGCGGAGAAGCGGCGGCGATCAAGCAAGTGACTGCCGCCATCGTCGACATTTGGCCCAAGACACCGCTCGACAATGTCTGGAGAACGATCCGTTTTGAGCCTCAGCGCTATAAACAGGCGCTCGGCGAATGTTTCGTCGGCCTATCGCTATGGCATACGAATCAAATGCCGAAGCTGTCGGGCTATCACTACGCGTTCGATCTGCTGCCGATCGCTCACTTCTCCAATATTCGGCAAAAAGACGCCGCTCGTATGGTCGCGCAGGCGAAAGCAGCGCATAAAAGGCTCGGCCCCGCGCTCGATCAAGCATTCTTCAATATGGACAACGAGGCATCGCGCGGAGCACTGCGTCAGATCCGAGGCGATCTGCTCGAGCAGTGGGAACCTGTGTTGCGTGAGCGGGTTTAGGGGGCAAGCGTGCCCCCGCGGGAGGCATTTCGTCGAATCCTCCCCAGGAAGCCGAGCACCGAGAACCAGGCCGCATCGGCTCAGATCGAAGAGTTTGGCAAACGCGTCGAGTCGGGCTCGGCCGGCTTCCGTTCCGCACGCGTCTCACTCGCGCATGGAATGGGTCCTACCCTCGTCTTCACCGTCCTTCCACGTTGGGGCGCGGTGCCGCGAATACGGCGCTTTGGTCGAAATCCGCGCTATCTAATGCCGTGGGCGTGGTTTGGCGCTGTGTAGCGGGCTGACCGGCTAGCCTGGTTTCGGCCGGCCGCGAACGCGTCCCGGCAGGTGGTGTTCGAGCACCGAGGGCAGTGCGAACTTGCCGATCGAAGGAAAGCAATGGATGATTTCCATTGAAGGCCTCCGTTCTAGAGATATGGTACGGAATGCCGGCGTTTCGGAGGAATGCCCTGATGTAGGGGGGCAAATCGTTGCCGAAAGTCACAAGATTCGACACCGCTGTGCTGAATGCGTGCGGATCGATGTCTGCCCGGCGCAGCATTTCGAGCGGCGTGCCCCTCGTTTGCTCGCGTGTCGGCGAGTGCGCCAGGGTTGCTTGCGGCGGGGCTGCGTCGCCTCCGGTGCGCCCAATGCCTGGACTCCTCGTCAGGCCAGTGGGCCTGGGCGGCATCGTTGGCCGACGCGGGTCGAGTTCGCGATGAATGCTGTTGCTGAGTGCCAGCAACGGGTGGTTGGCGTTGAGTTGATAGCGTGGGTCGAAGTCGAGCTCGGTGCTCACGCCCGCGTCGTGCAGCGCATTGCGGAAATGCGACGGCAACGGCGTGGCCAGCGACATATAGTTTGCTATTGTCCGCTGCAATCCTTGCAAGTCGACGCCGCGTTCCCTCAACGTATCGATCGGCGCACGTGCGGTTTGTCCCCGCGCCGGAGTGCCGCGGGATGGCGACGCGCCAGGGGACGCATGTCGCGGCCGACTCGAGGAGGGGCTCGCGCTCGACGAAGCCTTGCGTGAACGGCCAATGCCGCCCAGAGCGGCGCCTATCGACCCAAGAATCGAGCGATGCGTGGTATTCGACGATCCTTGATTGCCATTGCGCGGCGTTTCATTGCCCCGAGGCGGGTTAGGCGTAGTAGAGGAAGGGGGGGCACCGGTGATTCGCGGCATGTCGAGTGGCTCCGTTATTGTTCGCGTCTTATACGCGTACACATTCAACTGGTTGGATGAACGATAACGAAGATGGCGTTGCCCCTGCGGCACGCGCGACGAAATGCGCGGCAACTCGGCGAAACAACTTGGCTGCGCTCCGTGCAAGCCTGCTCGCGTGCGGGAGGCCGGCGACGACAGCGGCCATGAGGGGAATCGCTTATCGAAGTGCTCGAGCCGTGCGTCGCGCGGAGGACGAATTCGATCGCCATTGCACGGGCAATCTCATTCTCACTGCCACTCCCCCGCCCGTTCCCGTCCGAAACAACGCATACCTCCAACTCATCAACCCTTTGGCGGTCGCTTTTCGATGACGCCCGGCGTCGACGTATCGCCAAGCGGACTGCGCGACGTTCGCCGTACCGGTACCTGGGCGTGACGATGCTACCTGAGAAAGTAACGAGAGGTGAATGAGTCGGACTTGCCCAAGCTGCGTAGCTTTCACGACCGGCTCATCGGCGAGTTGGAAAAGAAGGCTACGCCCGTATGACGCAGGCATGTCCGACTGCCGACACTCTCGTTGGCGGAGCATGCTCTGGAACACGCGCCGCCCATCACTTACCGCACTTATTGACCGCAAGCTGCCTTTACGGCATCCATTTGAGCGATCTGCTGCGCGCAGTTGGCCGCGCCGTTCCGCGCCAGGCAGCTCGATTTGATCTTGTCGTAGTTCTTTGCCACTAGCTGGCATTGGATCTGCTGCATTTGGGCACCGGCGGACGCGACGCCCGATGTGCCGCATACCGGCCCGGCGTACGTGACGTCGACAATGGTGTCGGTATCAGGAAGCGGGCTCCCCGTGACCTTCGTGTGCCCCGTGACATGAAGATTGCCGTCGGCGCTTTTGCGCAGATGCCATTGCGTGAACGCGCCTGGGCATTCGGTCTGGTAGTCCAAGCTATCGGACTGCTTCGAGAGGATCGAAGCGTGGCATCCGTTGCCATGTTCGATGCCGAGCGCTTCCGGCTGAATCGGCGCGGCAGCGTGATAGCACATCGACGATTTGCCTTCGTTCTGAACCTTGCCGTTCGCCAGCGATTTATGTTCGACGATCCATTCGCCGGGCTTGAACTTGAAACCGTCAAGAAGATCGGCTGAAGCCGCGTTGGCGCAAACCGTATAACTCATCGTGCAGGCGAGAAAGGTCAGCGTAGCCGAGCAAGAACGAGAAAGCTTCATCGATGTGTCTCTCAGGGAAGAAGTGCCCGCACAGGAAAGCCTGGCCGGCCGGATGCAGCCCTGCGGGGCGGCGTTGGTATTTGCACTTTGCGATATGCTACCCGCTTTCATATCAGAGACCTGTTGATGCCCGAAATCGCCAATTCGCCGCCGACGCACGATAACCGCCTGATCTCCCATCCGGTGTCCGAAGCGATGACCGACAGCGCATTGCGCGAGGCTGCCACCGTACGTATTCGCGCCGCGGGCGATCTGCCTGGCGCGATTGCCGGCGACATGCGCGACACGCGAGCGCTATGGCATTTTTCGCAGGGAATTGCAGGCGCTCCTGCGTTCCGGGGCGACACTTGCATCGGTGCCATGCGGGTTGATGGGCGGCCGGGCTGATACGGAGGCAAGCGTTCCGAAGCTTCTGCCGAGCGAACATTGGCGGCCAACGTTTGCCGCCAATGCGTTCAATGCCACTTAGGTCAATCGCGGTCCTCGATCGTTGTCGAGGTCGACGGTATTCCGGTTGCGAGGATGATCGCCGACGCGTTCCTCGCATTCTCGCACCGAGAAAGTAAAGCAAACACGAAAAGTCTGGAATTGTGGATGAATGGTATTCCCGCTGGAACTTGGGAGACCACGCGCCACGGTGAGAAGCTCACGTACTTCGAATCCTGGATCGAGGACGAGCAAGGGCCTCGCGGCGACCGACGGCCATGCAAGCCGGATACCCGGGCTTCCCTCATTCGATTCGCGATCGTGCTCGCTAAAGACATGGTCTCGAACCGACATCCACGTAGGTCTCCGTCATTCGCCGATATTTTTCGGCGATAACCCCGCTATTTCGCCGCCACGCTCGGGCCGGCTCGCCAAACCTCGCTATCTTGGGAATGAAGCCGCCCGCTCCTGCCGGCTGCCGCGGCGCTCGTGCTTCGCCGGTACGAAGCATCAGCGCGATACGAGTCGTCGAGTCCCCAGGAAATCAGATAGATGAGAATCACCTTCAAGGAAGGCGGCGATTTTCAAGTCGAAAATCGTCGTGACGATCAAGCCCACAGCCGTGATGCGGTGACCGCAAAGGCAGCGAGCCGCTACGGCGAGGCACCCGTGTACTTCAGTGCGCTCAAGCACGGTAGCTTTTCGAATTTCGAGCATTCGCCGGACTACGGCGTGTCGAAGTCGCAGATCAGGAAGAGTCTCGACTCTCTGCGGCAATTTCTCGGTCGGAAACAGAGCACCGAAAACCAGTCCGCTTCGGCGCAGATCGAAGAGTTCGGTAAGCGCGTCGAATCGGGCTCAGGTGGCTTCTTTTCCACACGGGTGGAACTCGCGCATGGGATGGGCAAGGAAGCGCTCGAGCAACTCACCTTCAGCATAGAGAATCCGCAGATCAACGAGGCGCTCCGCGAGACCGCGCTCAAGAACCTCGCACCGGAGTTGATCGTCTGCGCCGATGGGGCGATCGATCAGCTCGTAAGGCGCGCGCGCGAACTCGATCTGCAAAGCGCGGGCGGATTGAAATTCAATGCAAAGGCCGAGTGGGAAAGGATGTTGACGCAGGCGATCCTGGAGTACACGCAGGAGGGCTTCGGAACCAGGCCGAACTATCGGAACAACGAAATCCATTACCACAACGCGCTCTGGAATCACCTCGCGTCGGACTACGGGATGAACGAGGCCGACGATGCGTTCATTTCGAGCTTACAGATCACGGACGACGAACTTGCGGCAGGCAAGCTTCACGTCGCCCAGCGGGTCACGCCCGGGCGCCTCGTACACCACGTTGCCGAGAGCGCGCTGGCCGAGATTCGCGGCAGCTTCAGTGCACTTGCCGACCGACCGTTGACGCCGGAAGAGGTGTTCGCGTTCTATCCGGAGTTCGAAACCTGGGCGATCACGGAATTGCACGAGCGGTTCGGCATCATTCCGCCTGCCGCGCTATTCGTCAGTGGCGAGGACGAGCACGAAGAGCCCATCTATAGGATGACGCGCGATCCCGCGCTGCTGATGCCGACCATCGGCGAGAACCTCGTCAACAGCGGTTTGCTGAGCGAGTTTCCGATGCGTGCCGTCGCCGACAAGGGGCGAGAGCAGATCGTCCAACTAGCGTATCAAGCTTTTCTCGTGCGCAACGATGCCGACAAAGAGAGCCGCTCGTTGCTGATCGGCGATCTGGAAGGTGTAGGCGCCGCGTTGACGCCTCGGATGGCCATTGCAGCGTTGAGCAACGCGTCGAAGGAGGCGCTACCCGGGATACCGCCGGAGAAGGTAGCGGCGCTGCTCGCCAGCGAGCGCGAACCGTTCGCGTGGCTGTCGTTGCAGAGCGATCCCGTCGTGCGAGCTTACCGGGCTGCGAACCCGAATTCGGCACCGACGCTATTCGCTCAGGTGCCGGTGGCCATGCGCGCACTGGACCGAAGGCAGCAGGAGCAGGTGTTGCTCGGCGCGGCCAAGGCCGGTGACCAGCAGTTCGCGGCCGGATTGGCCAACGGCTTCACCAACATCCGGGCCGTCGACGGGCAGGGCAATACCGTCTTGCACTACGCGGCGAGTCAAGGGATGCCGGTCCTGATCGACCGGCTCGCCGGCAAGCTGGATTTCAACGTTCGTAATGCGGACAACCGGACACCGCTCATGCTGGCGGCACACAACGGACACCGCGCCGCGATCCGCAAACTGGCCGAGAAGGGCGCTGAACTCGACCTGACGCGGGGCAACGGCCGCACGGCGCTCATGATTGCCGCCGAGACTGGCCAGGCCGCGTCGATCGAGGAGTTGCACGCGCACGGCGCGAATCTCGAGTTGATCGACGGACAAGGCTGGAGCGCGCTGCTCGTTGCCGCCGCATTCAACAAGCCCGCCGCGATGGCCGCGCTGATCGCATCGGGCGCTGACCTCTCACGGACTGACAGCCAGGGGTGGAGTGTGTTGTTGGTCGCCGCTGGATACAACAGCCCCGCGGTGATCGCCGAACTTGCGGCGCGAAGCGTCGATATAGAGCAGGCCACGCCGGCAGGGATCACTGCGCTAATGGTGGCGGCCGCAAACGGTCGCGTGGAGGTCATCGAAGCGCTCGCCGCGCATGCGGCGAACCTCGATCGAGCCGACAATCAAGGCTCGACTGCACTGATGTTCGCGGCGCAGAGGGGGCACGGTAGAGCGATCGAGGCGCTGGCCGCGCGTGGCGCCGAACTCGACCGCGCCAACGGGCTCGGTATGACGGCCGTCATGTCTGCCGCATCCGGAAATCATGCGGCAGCGATCGAGGCCCTGGCCCATTGCGGCGCCGATCTCAATCGCGCAACGGTCGATGGAACAACCGCTTTGATGTGCGCCGCTCAGTTCGGGCGTGTCTCGGCGATCGACGCGCTCGCGACGCACGGCGCGCATCTCGATCGGGTCAATCGGCTGGGCTCGACGGCGCTGATGAGCGCGGCGTTAGGCGGCCATGCAGCGGCGATCGTGGCGCTGATCAGGCATGGCGCTTCCATCGATCTCGCGACTCCGACCGGCATGACCGCACTGATGCACGCGGCTGTGCAAGGACACGCTGCGGCAGTCGAGGCACTCGCCGAGGGGGGAGCCGATCTGGATTTGGGCCCGCCACACGGTGCGACGGCATTGATGCATGCGGCGCAGCGCGGGCATGTCGAGGCGATCCAAGCCTTGGCGGCGCGCGGTGCGAATCTCGAGATCACCGACGCCAACGGTTTGACCCCACTACTGCTCGCCGCATTGATGGGTAAGACGGACGCCGTCGCGGCGCTTGCGGCGCGCGGCGCCAATGTCGATCACGCCGATTCGAACGGCATGACTGCCTTGATCATGGCTGCTCAAGAAGGCAATCTTGGCATGACCGATTTGCTGCTCGCGAGCGGCGCCAACCTGAACCTCGCGGACGAGCACGAGAAGACTGCGCTGATGCATGCGGCGCGGGAGGGGCACACGACAGTCGTGGCGGCGCTCACGGCAAGACACGCCGATCTCGAGCAAACGGACGACGGGCAGTGGACCGCATTGCTGCATGCGGCCAATGCGCAAGACCCGGCGGTGCTCTCGATCCTGTTGGACGCGGGCGCGAACGCCCAGCATCGCGACGGCGAGGGGTGGAACGCCCTGATGGTTGCGGCGTCTGCCAATCGTGTCGCGGCGATGGAAGCGTTGGTCGCGAAGGGGATCGATCCCGAGCTGCCCAATGCAAAGGGCCGGACGGCTCTGATGATTGCTGCGTCCGACAACAGCTTCGATACCATCCGATGGCTAGCATCGAAGGGAGTCGATCTGGAGCAAGGCGACGAAAAAAATCAAAGCGCCCTGATGATCGCGGCGGGCAGCGGCCAAGTGGAAGCGGTGGAGGCGCTGCTGTTTGCCGGCGCCAACGTGGCCCGGACCGATGCGAACGGGTGGACGGCACTGATGCACGCGGCCACGTACGACGATCTTGACGCGATCGATGCGCTGCTTCAGCACGGCGCCGAGCTCGAGGACACCGACGAGCAAGGCATGTCCGCGCTGTTAATCGCCGCTCGTGAAGGCAACGCCGAGGCGCTGGAAGCACTGCTCAATGCGAAGGCCGATATCGAACGGACCGACGTCGATGGCCGCACTGCCTTGATGCACGCGGCGCAAAGCGGATACCGGGAAGCGGTTGTGCCGTTGTTGGATGGGGGCGCCGACATCCACGCCACTGATAAAGATGGGCTAAGCGCGCTCGCGTTGGCCCAGAGCTTGGGGCACGACGATATCGCCGATCTCTTGCTCTCGTTGGAAACCGACGACGAATCCGACCCGTCCGCGCCCGAACGCTCACCCGGCGCGCGTTCCGCGGGGACATCTTCATCATCGTCGGGCAGCCTATCGGGTAAGCGGCCAGGCCGCTCGGAATCGTCGCAACCGTCTTCGCCGGAGCCGTCTCCGAAGCGGAAAAGACTGTGACGACGTCAACGTGTACCGGATGGGCGGCATTCGATGATCCAACGACCGCCCGCCCGTGCTATCGCCCGTCCCTGCGCGGGCTCGCCATCATTTCAAAGTAAATGCTTTCGCGCTGGGCAAGGTCGACGATCCGAAACGAACCGTCGACGCAAAAAATGATCGCGTGCGAGATCAGCGAAATGCGAATGGCCCCGTCGTCGAGACGGACGGCGCATGGATCGTGCAGCTCGGGCACGGTCCATCCCCACAGTTCGGCCCGCGCCATCGCATCGATGATTGCCGAGCGGGCATGCTCGCGATTCGTGGGCGGCGGGCTGATTTTACGCAGTTCGTGACGCAAACGATGGAGACGGCGCGTTGTTTCAGGCTTGCGTCCGACGCTGACCCGGTTCTGCTCTGGGGCCTCCGACCGCACGGGCGAGCCTTTCAATTCGGCAAAACCGGGCGCACACGTAGCAGCCGCGCGTCGCGTGTCGGTAGGTTCGGCGGCAGGCGCGCTTTCGATATCCCTATCGAGATGTTCACCTATACCGGCGGTATTGAGGTTGACGTTCATGAGCAAATACTAAACGACCGAGGCATAGCCTCGGCCGCACCAAGCCAAGCGCCCGCGATCATACGGGTTCGATCGTTCCGTTTGCGTGACGCTGGCGACAATCAATGCCGATTGGCGAAGAACTCGATGCCGTGATCGATTGCGCACGTGTAATTGATCTCGGGCATGAGCCGAGTATACGAGGGGAGCGAAAATAGGTCGGTCGAAAAGGCGACGGTCTGATCGGGCTTGACTTGGTAGCGAATGAATTGCCAGAGCGGCGAACCATCCGCCGCTACGCTCGCATGCTCATCGGCGAAGCTCAGCGTGCCATCGGGCGTGATTCGATACGAGGTGATCTTGAGCCCGCCGCGCGTGGTGCCGGGGCGCGTGGTGGTGCCGGCCGGCGCGCAGCGAGTCAGATCGACCGCCACCGATATCTGCGTACCGTGATTGAGTGCGGCCACGACTTCAGCGAGGCTCGACAGTTGCGGGGCTGCGCAGGCTTGCGCGGACCACAGGCCGGCTACGATCGAGAACGCGAGCAAGCGGGATTGGGTTTTCGACATGTATTTCTTCTCTTAGGTTCGTTTAGTGAACGAGGGTTCGTTAGCCAAGCCGCGGCACGATCAGTAGATGCGGCAGAATCCGGCCATCGCACGATCGAGTGCGATCACCGGTAGATCGGCCGGATCGAACTGATGTTCGAACGCGTAACGTCCCACGGCGCGTGCCACCTCTTTTGGGCATTCGTTGCTGTCGAGCACGGAGTTTGCGGCAGCCAGTTCGGCGATTATTTTGGTCTGCAGGCGATCGAGTTCGGGCCGGATGGTGCCGGTCAAATCGATCGGTGCATGCTGCGGTGCGTAGCCGGTACGGCGCCATCTGGCGAGAAGCGCATACTGCACGAGCTTGTTCGCCTCGATCTGCGCCTTGAAAAAGCGTGTCACATCGGCCGCGGCCAGATTGGCTCGTTGGCCTTGCGCGACGGCATTCGATATCACGGCGCTTTCGCGCGCGGTATCTTCGACGCTCGTGCCGCTGTCCCACTTCGACAGTGCCACCTCTTCGCCAATCCCGAGCCGCTGCGCCGAACTTTCGACGAGTGGGCGCAGCAGATTTTTGGCATCGTCTGCGCGCGCGGCTTGCATGCCGAACAAAACGAAGGCGGCGCATAGGGCCGCTTTCGCCTTCAAATGAGGAATTTTCATATCGATCCGAAAATTGCGTTGATTGATTCGAAACGCGATGTAAACGGCGAATCAATTTATATAAATTTTCGTTCAAAGAAAAGAAGTAAATCGACTACGCGATCGGCGTAAGGATTTTCCGATAGGATATTCCGTAAATTCTTATGCATCATTAGCGATTATCCGATCGCAGTTTTCCCGTTCCTTTCACATATCGAGTTTACGCCGTGCATGTGGCGCTTCGATCGAAATATCGGATGGGGGCGCTGGGCCGCGGCGGACCGCTCAAAACGACCAACTCGCTTGCATCACCCACCGATGCACGAGCATCGGGCCGAATCGACGTTGGATGCCGACGGGTGCTTGCGTGCCGAAGTATGCGACTTGTAGTTGAAGAGCACGGAACTGGTAGTCCAGGCCGACGTCATCGTAGAGAAAGCCGCCAGCGAGCCCCGCATGCAAATCGTAATAGCCGATGCCGGCTGTCGCCGAAAATCCGTGTGCCAGCGGATAGTGTCCGACGAGGTTGTAGGTCAGCGCGAGCGTGCGGGGAGAGCCGCCATAGGTCGTATTGGGCGAGACTGTGACCGAGGCGAACAGTGCGTCGCGCCAACCCACTTCCAGCGCGCCCTCGTCGTATTCGAGTCGCGTTGCGATCGGCGTATGGGCGAACTGATAATGCAGCACCATCGCCTGTGTGCTCCAATCGCCTGAGCGCCATCCATAACCGGCATCGGCGACGAATTCGGCACCGAGCGAGGTGCCATAGAAGGGCCTGACGGTCCAGCCCGAAACGCCCGCGAATGGCCCTGTGCCGGGATACCAGCTTGCCGACAGATCGACTGAGGGTTCGTCCTGGGAAAGATCGATGCCGCGGTTGAGTCGATCGGTCGTGGCCCCTGCTTGGAAATGCCAGGCGTCGCCGGCTCGGGCAGACGGCACGATGGTTAGCGTGGCGGCAAGGGGAATGGCGTATCGAAGCGCTCGAATCATGCGCCGCGCGGGGGAAAAACGCGAACGCAATTGCCGGTGCAATCTCGTCGTCTGTCCCGCTTCAACGCCCGCTGCCATCCAAAACAACGCATCCCCCCACTCATCAATTTACTGCCGGCTCCCTTTCGATAACGATGGCACCGACAGCTCGCCAGGCAAGCGCAACGACGTCCGCGATACCCGCACCTGGTGTGACGATACCTGAGAGCGCAGGGTTGGGCGAGTTATCGGTAAGCCTGATTGCGATATTCGCATGCGCCGATCGGCGAACAAAAATCCCGAGCAGCGAAATGTTCTACAGCGGGAGTCCCTCTTTCCCACTGGAACCGATGCCATGCCGGGTTATTCGTCAATGGCATTCGGTTTTCGCCGCGAACGAAAGCGTTATGCGCGTGCATCGCTATCTTGACGCGCAGAGCGACGCTTCGCCCGTGTTCCGGACACGCGGAAATACGGGCCGGTTCGCCGCTCGCGCGGCGGGGCCCTTCGCGCATGGTGTGCAGGGGTCGTCCCACTATTTGAGGAGATCAATACCATGAGCGTGAACGTTTCAACCAGCGGCAATGCGCAGATTGCGCCAGTCGAGTCGAATCCCTCCGACTCGTTTTCGCCCGATACGGCCGTGGCGAATTACGAAGCGCTTTATGAATCGGCGCTGCAATCGATCCAGCAAATGCTGCAACAGATCTTCGCGGAAGAAGGTTCGCGCGACGCGAGCGGTGTCGATAGTGGCGTACAAACCGATTCGGGCATGACAGCGCAAAGCGCGTCCGGCGCCCTGGCCTCGTATATGCACGAGAACGGCATCGGCGCGCTCGATCCGAATCAGCTCTATCAGATGGCGTACAACCCGAAGGCGGGCACGCCGTCGGAAGTCTCCGACGCGGCGAAGTTCATGCTCGAGAATCCCGACACGTTCAACCAGATCGAAACGCACGACGTGGCGGGCTCGGACGGGATCGCCGGCGTCAACGATTTCGACTGGGCGGCTCAGGGCGGATTGAGCAGCGCATTGAATACGGGCGACGCGGCGTCCATGAATGACGCGGCGGACTTCGGTTCGATGGGCGATTCGAGCGGCGATACGACCGCCCCGATGGACGCGCAAAGCGCGTCGGGCGCCATCGCCGCATGCATGCACGAACAGGGCATGTGGACGGTCGATCCGAACAAACTCTATCAAATGGCTTACCGCCCGTCGGCCGGCACGACCGCGCAAGATTCGGCAGCCGCGAAGTTCATGCTCGCGAATCCCGATACGTTCAATCAAATCGAAACGCACGACGTTGCCGGTGCCGATGGTATCGCCGGCGCCAACGATTTCGACTGGGCTGCGCAAGGCGGTTTGAACAATTCGAACCATAACGGTTGATACGTCTGATGTAATGCGCGCACGGACACGCGGTGGCGTCGTCCCGCGCGCGGCCGAATCGCATTTGCTATATTTCATGCGCTCGGGCAGCAACGTTTTTAGCCTTCAGTGGTACTCACGGGTTGTCTAGCCATGTTTGACTCGAACAGCTACCCGGAGAATCGAATCCAATGACGACGAATTGCTTGCCCGGAACGCCGCACGTCGGCCGTGCATCCCTCAACGGGAGACTGCCATGAATATAGTTGCCCGAGCGCGCATCGCCTACTTGTCCGAGAAGGTGAGAACGGCCGGCCGGTGCATCGCGTCCCGGCGGCTTGCTGCGCTCGCCGCGGCCATCGTGCCGCTTGTCGTCGCGTGCAGTGATGCCCCGCTCGTTCCGCCGTCCAATGTCGAGATCGATCCGAGCGTACTGCGGCAGATCCATGACGACGGCGAGCGGATGGTCGTCGTAGCCGTCGACAATCCCAGCGAGTCCGTGCCCATGCTGGCCGGCACGACCATCGGCGCTTACGACGGCGGTCCCGGTTACGCGGCGTATGGCAGCGCCCGCGCGACGATCGACGCGATCGCCAAGGACTACAGCCTCGAACCGGTGATGGCTTGGCCTATCGTGCCGCTGCAAGTGCACTGCGCGGTACTCGAGGTGCGCGACAGCCGTACTCGGGCACAGGTGATCGAGCAGCTTTCGCACGACAAGCGGGTGAAGCTCGTGCAGCCGCTGCAGTCCTTTCGTACCGTCGGCTCCTTGAGCAAGCCCGGTGGTGACACCGGTGTCGCGCGCGAAACGGCTGCCAGCGCATCCGATTCGAAGGATGCCGCCGCGCACGCCTACGATACCAACTACGTCGACCTCGAGCGCGGATTGCGCGAAATCGACGCGCTTTCCGCGCACCGGTTTTCTCAGGGCGCGGGCGTGCGCATCGCCGTCATCGACACGGGGATCGATACATCTCACCCCGGTCTGGCGGGGGCGATCGTGACGCGGCGCGATTTCGTCGAGCAGGGATGGTCGACGTTCGAGCACGATGTGCATGGCACGGCGGTGGCCGGTGTGATCGCTGCCAATCAGAGCGGCGGGCGGGGAATAGTGGGCGTGGCACCGCGTTCGCGCATCCTCGCATTCAAAGCGTGTTGGCAGGAGCCTTCGGCTGGCGGCCACGCGAACCCTGGCGCCTCGACGTGCAATTCGTTGACGCTTGCGCAAGCGTTGGCGGCCGCGATCGAATCGCACGCCAGCATCATCAATCTCAGCTTGAGCGGACCTCCTGATCCGCTGCTGACTCAGCTTGTCCAATATTCGCTGAAGCACGGCATCGTTGTGGTCGGTGCCGTCCCCCCGAGCGGCGACATGCGTGCGTTTCCGGTCGGCATTCCGCACGTGATCGCTGCCGATTACGCGGGCGCGAAGACGACGGCGCCTGTTGTGCGCGCACCCGGCCGCGATGTGTTGAGTTTGACGCCGGGCGGTCACTATGATTTCTTTTCCGGTACGTCGTTTTCGACAGCATTCGTCTCGGGTGTGGCCGCGCTGATGCTCGCGGTCGATCCCAAACTCGATGCCGACAAGATCTATGCGGCGCTCAAGAGCAGCGCCCATGGCGACGTTGCGCGGCAAACAGTCGACGCTTGCGGCGCGCTATCGGCGGTGTCCGGTGTCGTCTGCGGCGACATGGCAAGCCGCTCGCCATGAGTTGCGGCAGGGGCCGCAGTTCCAATTTTCGGTCGTGTTGGGCGACGATCCTTGTTCGCGCGTTGTCGGTTCAGTCCGACAGGTAGATCTGAGGATCAGACGCTGGTAGAAGTGCACGCGCGCGACCGCCAAACATCATCGCGTTGCTCCCACGGGCCTTCCTGATTCTCTTCGCTCGGCCTCAGTCGTAGCTGTCTGCTCCTTCGGAGACATCGTCGACATTTCTCTCGTGCCGAGATTCTCCTTCGTTCCCCCTGCTTTGCCATCCCCCGAGCGGTGCGCACGCCTTGCACGTCCGCCGATCCTGAACGATCCAGTGACGTCAATAGGGACTTGCTCGTGCGATAGCGCACGGGCGCATCGAGTTCGCCGACCGGTGCGCGATTTCGCTGGCCGTCGGCTGAAACGAAACGGAGCCGGCTGAGAATGGGCCGTCTTTATCGGTAAGCGCGGTACGCGAAGCAGGCGTCCTGGAACAAGGCAAATTCAAATTCAAATCATCAATGAAGGCTCGTCGCACAACGATCGCGCGAGTGGAGAAGAGCTATGAGACCGTCAAGCGATGTTCGGACGCATTCGGTTACCGCACCGGAAGAGACCCCATCATCCACGCAAGGCACTATGCCTCCCGCCGCCGCGGGAACCGCCCGCTCGCGTGCGAAATCGCAGATGCCGGGTTTTTTGCGTGACCTCGTCGACAAGGGGACGGCCCGCGGACAGAAGGCGGCGGCACGAAGTTATAGTGATACCCAGCTACAAGTGCAATTGGCGAATCCGAATCTATCGGGGCGGCTGACTCGCGCTGTCCGGCGAGAAGCGGCTCGACGCGCGGCCAATGCGCCTACTACAGCCGATACTGTCAATCAGACCGCAGCGGCCGTTCAGACGGAGGTGGTGAACCAGACCGGGCCGGTCAATCAGATCGAGTCGGAAATTCACTCCGAAACGGCAAGCCACGCCGAGGCGACCCATACCGCTGATCCGCTCAACACGGCAACTCGGGAGCAGTTGTCGCGCAGATCATCCGTCTTGCCGGACGGCCTGCGCGAAAGGCTCGATCGTGTAACGGCAAGAAAGCAAACGGAAAAGGCCGCAAAGCTGTCCGACTTAGTGCTCGATATACATTTGGACAACCCCGGCCTGATGTCGGGGCGCGGCCTGCGTGCTGCTCAGCGCGAAGCCGCGCGGCGTGAACTGGTGCGCGCGCAGCGGATGCCCGATGCGCACGAAGCCTTCGGTGTGCAGGAAGCCTCCGGAGTCCGCGCTTTGCTGCCGCAAGGCGCTATCGTGGATGTCGATACGGGCGAGCTGGACAAAGCGCATCTGCGCCAGACCGTGGATGCATTCATCCAAGCACTGCCGCCGATTCCGGCCGACATAGCGGCGAGGCACCCGACGGCTGCGCGGCTTCACGACAAACTGGTGGCATCGTTGCGCGGCATCGGCACCGTTGCCGCCGACGATACGCGCCTGCGCCCTGACGAAGTGGGGTTGGCGATACGCGACGGCTTTGCAAAGGCATCGCGCACCGCCACCACGCTCGCGCGCTACCTCGACCGCGATCGCGTCGCCGGCAGCGGTGACCGGCGGGACGCAATGTCGTATTTTCTGATCGCCGGCCTCATGACCGAGCTCAAACGCACCCATTTGAGCGCCGCATCGACAGCCGTGATGGATCGCTACGCCGAGCGCGAAGCCGCCAATCTGGAGCGCGTCGCGCCGGGCATCAGCCACGGTGTTTCGGGAACGAACGTCGCGACGAGCACCGACGGAAGCTTGACCTATTCGCACAGCGTAGGGAGCGCGACACTAAGCGCATCAGGCGGCCGCACGATGTTTACCGACGATGACCGTGACATCGATTTCTGGAACTCGTACTCGATCGCGGTAAAGGGCGGCATTGGCGGCAAGATCAAGAAGTGGGCTGCGAGCATCACGGGCCAAGCTGCCGTTTCGGGCGGGGACGTCTACCTCGAGCACAACGATCTGCGCCGGCTCATCAAACTCATCTCGAACCACGACGCCAATCATTCGTGGATCACGTCGGCAGGACCGAAGACCCGTAAGCTTGTACACGGCTGGGAGAATTTCCGTGCGGTCGTCTCGCGTTTTCTGGGGCGCAACTACGTGCAATCGCCGGGGCGCCCATACTTTGCAGCCGACAAGAAGTTGGAAAAGGGCTACAACAACACCAAGACAGCGCTGCTCGCGATGACGCTCGACGAGCATCTCGGCGCTGCGCGCCCCGGTGCGGCGTTCACGGATATCGTGGATGCGGCCTATCCGGCCATCGGCGATACGCTGCGCCGGCGTGTCGGCGGCGACGAGCCGCTGCCGCCCGCCACGCGACGAGACGTGCCATTTTCCGCTGCCTATCCGGACAGCATCGCGGCCTACCGGCTGATGACGCTCGGCGCGGAAGGCGATCTCGGCAATCAAACGAGAGGTGGAACGCCGCTCGAGGCAGGCGGCACTTTTGGCCTCATCGGCAAGGCCGATCTGATGCAGTTCTTCCTTGAATCCGCGAATGCCCCTCATCAATTGATGGATCCGGCCTATCACAAGGATTTCAAGTCGACGCTCGATATCCATCGCCAGCTCGATGCACTCGCCATCGACCCGCCGCCCGCCGAACTCCACCTTTACGCCACGATGCGGCGCAGCCTGGGCGGTGCGGACGGTTTGGAGTCGCTATCGGATGCGGACCGCAATTTGTACGGCGACGCGGCGTCGATTCCCGCGCAATTTCACGAAGCCATTGCTCACCCGAGTCCCGAGCAGCTCGAGCGCGCGGCATCGCAGGCTTCGCGCCTCGAAGCCATGTACTTGAACTTCGTCGAAGACGGCGCGCAGATGCTCGCGCGGCCCGACAAGTTCATGCCGAGTGCGGCACGCGCGCAACTGAAGAGTGCACGTGCCGAAGCGTTCGCGCGGTTGAACGAAGAGGTATGGGGGGGCGCTATCCCGAGGCGAAGGCGACGGCGAATCCGCAAGAGTTCGTGGCCCGCAGCCATGCCGCGTTGAGCCTTGCGTTGGGCGCCGTCGGCGCGCATATCGGCATCGTGAAAGAGCGGTTGGCTCAGGCGCCCCACCCGAGCGACATCGAATCGATCGTGCACGCCGACCGTAGCTATGCGAAAACGCGCGAGCTGTTCGACAAGCTCTATCTGCCGATGAAGAAGTATGACGTGCAAAAGGGCGGCCCGCTCAAGGACGCGGGGGTTTGGCAGCGTTGGGATGCGCTGGTGCGGGTTCAGGCATCGGGCGGCGCGCAACTGAACGTGCTCAACGCCATCGCCGGACGTTGGAAGAAGTCCCTGAGGCCGGTCAGCGTGACCAACGCGGCGGGCGAGGTTACGCTCGGTGCGGAAGCGAAGTTCATGTATGCGGATCGCCAGATGAACCCGAGCCGCGTCGGCAAATTCTGGCAACTGACGTTGACCGCGCAGGCCGGAGCGCCGCTCGCGGGCCTCGCGGTGCAGCGGGCGGTGTTCGAGGCCGTGAAAAAGCTGAATGGCGCGCTGGCCACCGATGAGCCGAAGATCGACCCGCAGGAGGTGTTGCGCCAAGTGCAGGGCCTTGCGCTGGACGCCACGGATGGCAGCAGCATCGTGATGAAGTTTCGGCAAGCCCCCGGCGCGAATATGTCGTCCACGGATCTCCAGTACGTGCGCGTATTGGGCGACAACAGCTCGGGTCTGAACGCATCGGTGACCGTGCCGACGCATGTGGGCACGTTCACGCCGGGTGTGGCGCACACCGATTCCGCGCAGGGCTTCGAGGGCGAAGTGATCGGTCCTGATTTGAGCTATCTGATGATGCAGCACCCCAAGCTGACTGCGTTGCTCGACACGCCGGGGAGCCGGTCGCCAGCGCGATTGAAAGCGCTGCTCGATGAGAATCCGCGAGTGCGCGATGGCTATCTGGGCACGTCGACGACGATCGTCGAAACCGTCTCGCGCTACGCGGATTTCTTGCAGGCGAAGGCCGAGGCGGCCGAGCGTGGCGTGCCGCTCGCCGAACAGCCGATGATCAACGAGTTTCACCGCTACTACGCGCAGGAGCCGTTCGCCCGAGTCGCTGACATTGCGCGGCGCGTGGAAAGCCACGCGCCGGGTTCCACCGCGATGGGGGCGCAACCGTTGAATACGCTTGCACCGCTTTCCGAACCCGTGAGTCTGAACGGCATAGACCTTGCCAAAGCGAAAGATGACCTCGGCAAGATGACCACGGTCGCGGAGCGCGTCGAATACTTTGCGGGTGACGGGCGGCCGCTGCTCGACAAATTTGCGGAGATCGTCTCGAACACGCGGGCGATCAATTCCGCAGCGATGTTCCATACCAACAAAGGTGAGATCGGTATGGTCACGGAGCTTCGCGACGAGAAGGGGCTGCGCCGGCAAAATGCCCGGACTGAAGCGGCGATCGGCGGCAAGGCATCGACCGGATTGGGTGGGCGCATCCGCAATCTGTTCCAGCCTGTCAGCGCTTCCGTGGCGGCGTTGCCGATGGAAGACGTCCAGCGCCCGGCGGATGCTCCGCGGCAATCTCCGCTTCGCGATGCGGCACGAGCGGAGTTGAGCAAACGCCGCGACGTGTTGTCGTAACGGAACGCCATAAGGGTCTCCCGTCATCGCGACGGGAGAGTCGGCCGTCGTCGACGTTTCGCTCTCGGTAACGTGGGCTCAGGCGGGGAGGGCGCCAAGGAGCGGGCTCGAACAACGCGCCGCCAGTCTTGCCGAGGCGCCGATTCGCGGTTCATACCGCTCTACGAGTCTCTACGCGTGCATGATTGAACGGAAAAGCCGGCCGCTTATCGGCCGGCTTTGTGCTTGGCGACCCCCTCCGCTTGTTTCAATGCCTCGCGTGCCAACGCGTAATCGGCTTCGGCGCGTGCTTTTTTCGATCGGTCGAGCGCTTCGCGCACGGTCTCGCCGCCTTTCGGTTTCGACAAGGGGTTGAGGCTGGCGAGCAGCGCACGCTGTTTGCCGCGACGGGCTTCCAACAGCGGATTTGCACCAGCGGCGAGCAATGTGCGAAGCGAATCGGTCTTGCCGTCCCGGGCCGCGAGGTGGGCGGCCGTTTCGCCCGTGCGGGAATGCTGCGCGTTGACCTGTGCTCCATGCCGCACGAGCAATTCGATCATCTGTCGATCGCCGGTGCGAGCGGCCGCGTGGAGCGGGCGGTAGCCTGCCCGGTCCACCATATTCGCGTTGACGCCTGCTTGGAGCAGCGCGGCTACCGCGGCAGTGTGGCTGTTCTCGCTCGCGAGATGAAGCGGGGTCGACCAGGAATCGTCGTCCGTGCCGGCCGCCACGCCGCACACATGCAGCGAACGGATCAGATCGGCATCGCCGGCCACCGCCGCGACGTGCATGAGACCCCAGCGATGAGTGGGGTGTCGCCAGCCGACGTCGAGCGCATTGTGCTTGATGGCCTCGCGCAGCGTATCGAGAAGCGGCTTCGCATGTTCGGGAGTGCGCATCGCACCGGCGCTTTCGAGCTGTTCTTGCAGCCTGGTGCCGGCATCGCCGGCTTTCGGTGGCGACACCTGCATGTCGGTGCTGGGCGTTTCGCTGACGCGTGGCGGCGGATAGTCTTTTTTCAGATCGATCGAGAAGAGGCTGCCATCGCTGCTGACGGACAACGTACGCTCCTTGATGCTTGGGCTTGGGCTTGGGCTTGGGCTTGGGAGCGGAGGGGCAGGGCGTTCGTTGCCGCCGGTCGCTTGCGTATGATGCGGTGCGACGGTTTGCGAGGACCGCAGCGCCTCGAAATGATTCCCGAACTGAACGACAGCGACCGGGTGGGCGTTGAGGTGTTGCTCGGCTTCGCCATCGCGCGGCGGCACGCGGAACAGGCCGACATGTTGTCCCTTCTCGCCGGGGGCGTTGACGATGTCGGCCATGACAAGGTTCAACGCGAGACGCTTTCCATGGTCGCGCCGGATCAAGTCCAGCAGCCGGACGACTGCGGGTTCGTCGGCATGGAGCATTTCGGGGGTGCCATCGTCGCGCATGATTTCGCTGTGCCCGTGGGCGACAAGCTCGTCGCGGTAACGGCGCGCTTCGTCGGCCAGCATAGGTTCGTCATCAATGCCGTAGCGGCCGGTCGCATGCTGAAGCAGCGAGATGATGAGGCAGTTCAATCCGCTGCCGCTGTTGTGGACAGCCTCGATGCCGTTTTCCTCGAGCCAGGTTCGCGCCAGTCTTTCACCGCCGCCCTCTGTCAACAAGCGCCGGTAATTGTCCGCCTCGGTCAGGCTTTCGTCGCGGGGAGGCGCGGCTTCGTCGAGCGGCGACAGACCGCGCGCTTGCTCGCCGAACACCGGGATGCTCCATACCGCGTTCGCCGCCGCTTGCAGTGCCGAATTCCGGCGTGTGGTTTCGGCGTCTGAAATTCGCGCGGGCGTAGCCCCCTTCGCTGCAGGTGGTGTGGCTGCTGGCACCGCACTGGATTCACCGCGATCGACCTTGGTCTCGCTGTCGGCGCCGTGTCTGGTGGCGAATGCAGTCAGCTTTTCGCGGACCTCGACGCTTTTGTCGTCGCCGCGCCGCGCCGCCTTGCGTGTGAGAGAGAGCGGAATTTTCGCGACTGCCTGCGCGAATGGCGAAGCGACAGAGATGCCCGTTGCCTTGGCGATCATGCCTATCTGTCGGCCCGTGAACGCGGCCTTTGTGCGCAGCGGTGCTTGTTCCTTGCGCCACTTGTAGTAGTCGGTGGTGCCGTCGAGCTTGCCCGATGCAACCTTGGCGCCGCCGATCGAGAGTGTGATTTCGTCGACGATGTCGGCTCGTTTTTCGAGGTCTTCGATCAAGCCGTCCAATGCCTTATCCAGTGCCTTGAAGTCCAAGCTCGGATTGTCGACGGAGAACGCTTCGGCATGCGGCACGTCGAGTGCGGCCCTGACCGGATCCCCCTCTCGCTTCAGTATCTTGCGCAGGTCGTTCATTTCGGTTTTCTGAAACCGGGCGCGTTCGCCTGCCGAGTAGTGCGCCGTGAACGGTGCGCTGCCTTGCGGTAGGGTTTGGCCGTCTTTCTGGTCGCCGAAGTGCTGAGGGGGCAAATGAATGCCGTGGCTTTCCTTCACGACTTTGTCGACCGCCAAACCCATGCCTGCCAACGTGCCGGACGTGTTGGCGATTGCGGCCAGTGCGGTCGCGCCGGCCATCGTCATCGTGTAGCGTTCTTCCTCGCCGACGGTCATTTTTTTTGCGAGCTTGGTGGCTTCCACCTGCTGGCGACCGTCACCGGAAAAGAGTGCCTGCGCGTCCGGGTTGCGGATCGCGGCAAGCGCTCGTGCCGCGGAGCTGAGTTTGTCTTGCAGGTTCGGGTCGCCGTCGTCCAGCTTTGCCGTCTCTTTCAGACGCGCTTGCGCGGTTTCGAAGTTGATCCAGTCGCGCAGGCACGCCTTCAATTCCTGTCGTCGCCCGGCAACGTGAAGGTTGCGTATCGTAGCTTGTTGTCCCGACTCGACAGGGGTGGCCTGCAGCTTCAGCAACGAGCGCGCCGATGCGCTGACCTGTCCCAACAGCAGGCGGCCCATGCTGTCGAAACGCATGCGGTAGGGCGTCTTCCAGGCGTCGACGACCGTGCCGGTCTTGAAGCGGACGCCATAGGTCTGAGTGAACTCGGCATCGAGCTGTTTCGTCTCGGCTTGCAATCGTTGCTCGAGTTCGGCCTCGAGCGTGCCGGTCGATTCGCCCTCTCGAGGCGCGGCATCGAGCCGTTGCCGGTGCTCGATCTTGATTTGTTCGATGGCGTTGGCCGATCGCTTTCGGTGATCGGCCAACGCCGTCCAGTTCTGCAGCGGTTGGAGGTCGTCCTTCGTCGAGTCGCTTTGTGCGATCTTCTCCAATTCCTCGAGGAGTTTCCCCCGTGCTTGCTCACGCGTCTCCGGGGCGCGTGAACGGCGTGCGCCTAAGTAGGCGCGATAGGCATCGGCCCGCGCCTTTTGCTGCTTGGCCGCGTTGCCGCCCAGCATATCCATCGACTTGGACAGCGCCACGATCGCGCGCTTCGCCTTCGCTTCCCCGTCCTTGCTCGGGCCGCTGCTCAACTGGTAGCCGGCGTAGATCAGGGCGCCCAGCCCGGCTGCCGCGGCCGTTCCCCCGAGCGTGGCGACGGAACTCGGCGCGAAGATGGCCAAGAGTGTCGCAGCTAAGGTTGCCGTGCCGTTGGCGTAGCTTCCGTACAGTGAGATCTCGTTGCCGCGGAACTCGATCTTGGCGCTTTCCGAGGCCGTTTTGTAAGTCGACTTCAACTCGCTGCGCAGGCAGAATGCGGCGAAGGCGATGCTCATGTCCTCGCAGGCGGTGCGCAGCTTGCGCTCCGCCTCTTGCCGGGCGGCGGACCCTTCCGGCAGTTTCGATTGCTCCTGGGCTGCCTTGTCGAGCGCCGCGAGCGCGGACTCCATGGCGCTCACGTCGTTCTTGATCTTACCGAGCTGCGTGACCAGCTTCGCCGATGCGCCGACGACGCTCGGCCCCGCCTTGGCGCTGGGTGCCGCGTCGGCTTTGCCGAGCGGCATCATTTCCTCGGTCCCGGAGTTGCGAAACCGCAACTTCGCCGACGTGTACGCGAGCCGGCTGTTGATCGTCGTCAGCACGAGCTGCGCGCCGTAGAGCGCGAGCTTGGCGATCGGGTGCGCCGAGAGCGCATACTGCAACGTGCTCGCCGCTCCGTTGATCGTCGAAGCGACGACGGCTTTCTGGCGGTGCAGTCCCCCCAGCCCTGTGCGCTTGAAGCTCTCGAGGATGGCGTGCAGTTCTTCGTCGGAAGCCCCGATCGACCTCAGGAACGACTCGACCATCGCCTCGTAGTAGGCGCCTTTGCTCGAGCCTTCCGGCAGCAATCGCTCGGCCTTGCGATCGTCGGGAATGGCATCGGGGCGAGTGCGCTCGAAGTTCAGCGCGATAAGCCGCGAAAGCTCGGGGATCGAAACATCGCGAACAAAGTTCTCGCGCCAACCCTCGCAGACTGCCAACGCGGTACGGTCGTTCCAACCGTCGACCTTGACGGCCGGCTGCTGGGAGACCTTGCGCATGTCGATCATCTGCTCGAAGCGCTCCTTGACCGTGCCCCGCGCCGGGCGCGCGGCAGCCGGGGGCGCTTGAGGGCGAGCCGCTTGCTCGACGGGACGCTTTGCATCCGCGCGCGGGGATTCGTCGAGATAAGGCAACGGCGCGGTCCGATCGAGGCGCGGCATGTTTTCTCCGGAGGGCAGCGAGAGGCGTTCAGCGCATGCGTTCGAGCAACTTGACTCGTTCTGCGCGCATCGAGGCGAGACGTGTGTGACCTTGGCCGTCGCGTATAGCGTCGGCTGTCGCTTGAGAGCCGGCGTTGCCATGACCTCGCAGCAGACGCTGCCCCGCCTGAGACTCGTGCGCACCACCGAGCATCAACGTATCGATCACACGGCGCTTCAATTCGGGTGAACTCAGCCGGCGGTCGGCGACGAAGCGCTCGAAGAGGTCTGCAAACTGTTGCTGGAAGTAGGGCGGCAGGGCCATAAAGCGTTCCGCGATCGCTTCGAGTGCGACCGTGATTTCTTCCGGTTTGCGCGCGCGGTCCACTAGCGCCGAACCTAGCGTTTTCAACGAGCCGCCGGCGGTGTGACCGGTGAGTCCGCTGTCGAGGAACGGCTCTTCCAGGTCCGGCCGCACCACGTTGCCGCCGCGAAGCTGCGGCGCGCCGAATTGCCCCGCAAGTGCCATAAGTCCGCGGCCGATCCCCGTGCGCCCGCCGCATTCGATTGCGAGCTGCCGTTGTTCAGGACCCGACTGGGCGAACTTGTCGAAGAGATCGTCGAGCACCGTCTGGCGTACCGCTCGCGGCGCATGCTCGCCAGCGATATAGCTCAACACCACTTCCTGCAAGCGAGGCTCGAAGCCGTGCAACGTCGATGCCAACTGCCGAGCGGCTGCTTCGGGTACCGCGATCGCACGCGCGCGGGCGGGTTCGCCCGATGCCTCCTGCCGAGCACGCGCGGCGATCGCTGCGAATAGTGCCAGCGTGTCGCGTTGTGGCGACCCGGCGGGCGCGCGATTCGCGAGCGCTTGCCAATGCGCCGGCATCGCTGCTGCTGCTTCGAGCGGCAGGGCGGATGCGCCCTTCAGTTCGTTCGTCAGCAGTTGCGCGATCGTTCTCGGCTGCAGCCGATGCGCTTCGGCGATGAACCCTTCGATGAGCGCCCGCGGCAGTTCCTCGCCGTCGTCGATCACGCTCGACACGAGATCGGACGCATTGTCGCTCGGCAGGGTTTTCATGCGCTCGAGTACGGCGGTGACGATACGCTCGCTTTCTTCAGCGCTCAGCCTCGCGCGCATCGTTTCGTCCGCCACCGTGCTGGAGATGAGTTTGACGGCGGCGCTGGCGAATGCGCCGGATTCGTGCGGCTGATCGAGCGCCGTCACGAACGAGAGCACGATGTCCCGGCCCGCGGGAGTGGCCTCGTCGTAGGCGTCGAACATCTGATTGATCGCCGCTTCCTGATTCGTCGGGTTCAAGCGCGCGCGTGCTTGGCCGGCCAAATCCAGCAGTTCCCGTGCGTCGCGCGGGCGTTGTCCCGAGAACTGGGCGAGGCTGGTCACGAGCGCCAACGCAGGCAACTGTCCTGTTGCCGCCGGCGAGCCGTACGGTGCGGGATTGGCGGGGGATGCGCTCAAGAAGGCAGTCCTGAGCGCGCTGCGCTGCTGCGTGTCGAACATCGGATAGGCGGCAGCCACCCGCGACATCCGTGCGGCCGCCTCGTGGATAGGCTTCGCCGCTTCGCGCTTGTCCTCGGGCGTCAGTGCGTTCTGCAAGTTTCTGACGGCATCGGGGACTTTGTGCAGCCACTTGATGGACTGCGATGCTTCCATGTGTACGTTGTACTGCTTGGCTTCCTGTGTAAGCGGAAACGCGTCGCGCTCCGCCTCGCGGAATATCGCCGCCAGTGTCGCGGCTTCGCGGCTCGCTTCACGATTCAGCGATTTGCTCAGCAAAGTGCGATTGATTCCCGCGATTGCTGCCGCCCGCTCGGTTTCGCCGAGGTCGCCCGCGCCTGCACTCAGCAGATTTTGCAGATAGCGCGCCGATGCCAGGCGGCCGAATGGGCTCGCCGCCGGGCCCGTCTTGTCCGCAATCGCACGCGTAAGGGCCTTCGCCACCGCGGCGCGCACGCCGGGATCGTCGCCCAGCACCTGAGTCAGGTGCCGATCGCGGGTAGCCGTGTCTCCGCCGACGAGCAGTCCCCCTCGCACGACACAGGAGAGCGTGCGCTGCAGCGTAGCCTGGCCGGGGTTGGACACCACTCCAGTGGAAGGCGCGATGCATTGACGCAGGAGATCGCCGTACACCGGGAGCAGGCTGGCCGGAGCAGGGTGGCCATGATCCACGGTGCCGGCCAGCTGACGTTCCGCCGCGTTCAACACGAGATCCACCGCTTCCTGCCTGGGGCTGGCCCGGCCTTTGATGGTTCCCGCCGCCAACATGGCGGCATGCACCATCGCGACGGGCGGCACGATCGAGGTTGCCACTATGCCGCGCTTCTCGCCGCGTGTGCGGGGCAAGTCGTTGCTCGCGCTGCGTCGCGTACTCCATGCCTCGCTGGATGCCAATACTTGACGCAGCAGCGGCACGGCGGACGACGAGTTTCGCAACTGACGCAACACGGCCATGACAGCATCGAGCGCGTGCGATTGCGCAGCGTCGCTCGCGCTGAATCGGCTCGTCGGCAAATGCTCGGTAACCGAAAGCAATTCTTTCACGAGCCTGAGCTTATGCTCGTGCAACAGGTTGGGTTCCTCGATCCGCTTGAGGACGAAGGACAGCACATCGCTGGTCGTCTGCTTGTCTCCGGCGGCATGGCCGAACTGCGGCAGTTGCACCACCATCGCTCGCAACAGTTCGAAACGCTGCGCGGAATTGATCGCGGGCCGGTGATTGTCGGCAATCCGCTCGTCGTCGCGCTTGAACAGTTCCTTCGCGAGCTGCACGAAGTGATGGCGGTGGCCGCGCAGCGCCTCCATGTTCGATCCAAGTGCAACAAGCTCGCGCATGACGGTTCGATTGTCGGCATACGTCGCGGCGACGTGATTCGGCGAAGTCGGAAGACGGGTGCTGGTTTGTTCGATATACCGGGTTACCCAGTTTTTGCGCTGCGCGCTATCCCCAAGCCACGCGGTGCCCTCGGGAAGCCGCAGCGGCCCATCGGGCCTGGAATGGATCGCGAGCCGCCGCTCCGCGATCGCTGTGGCCGCATGGCGTAGCGAAGATAGCTCGTTCCGGCCGTCGCGTGCGTCGTGAAGTGCATGGATAGAGGTCGCGAACCTGCGGCCCTCTTCTCCATCCAGCGAGCCCATGATGTCGCCAAGACGGTTGAATACCGCCTGTTGCGACAGCGCCGCGCGGCCGATTTCAGAACTGTCGTCCCTACCTATCGTTTCGTTCACCTCACCGGTCGTGGGTGCGCTCACGCGCAGCGCCGTGCTCGTCAGCATGCGCGCGAGCCTGCCGCTCTCCGCCGCGTTGTTCGGTCCAAAGTACATCGCGATGCGAGCCAGTTCGATCCGCTCATCGAGCGGTGTATGTTCGCCCATGACGCGGCTCATCAGATGCACGAGCCGGTTGGAGATCTCTCTGTTGCGTGCGTCTTCCGGCATATCGCGGGAAACGCGCCGCGCAAGCTTCGGTAACTCACCGAGCGCGGCACGCTGGAGTGCAATCTCGCTCAAGCGCGAACTCACGGTTTCGCTCATGGGCGCGGCCGTGCGCGGCGCCGGCGTGCGCAACGGCGATTGCGGCGGTACGACCGGCGCCCGGCCGGCACCCGACACGGCGTGTCCGGCGAACCAGGCTTGCATGTCTTCGATCGCGCCGGCTAAGGCGCCGAGCGCATCCTGCGTCCTGCCTTGAGGACACGCCGAACGCAGCGTCGATACCGCGTCGGCTGCACCGTCGAGCATGTCGGCCGCGTTCACGGCGCCGTGGCCCATGCGCTGCAGCACCTCGTGATCGTTCGTGCCGGCTGCTCCGAGCAACGACCGCGCGTTGTCGGCCGTACGCGAGGCTAGCTCCGCCATGCCTTCGAGTACGCGCGGATCGTGGCCGCCATGGCTCAGATCGAAGACGCCCGGATGCAGTTCTCGCAGCGCGGCCAGCTGACTGAGGACACTCGCCTCCGCAGGCAGCAGCCGTTCATCGATGGCCTGCGCGACGAAGCCATGTACCAGATCCGATTCGATCGTGCCCAATGCCGTCCGCGCCTGATCGATCATCGCACGTGCCTCGGCGATCTTCGGTCCGTCGTCCTCGTCTTCATCGTCGAGCATGTCGATCCCCACTTCCGTGACGTAGTCGAGATGGGCACGCGCTTCGCCCAGGGATGCGTGGAGAGATTGGAGTTGGGAGCCTTCGGAACCATGGTTGGCGATCAGCGCAGCCATTGCGCCGGTGCGAGCGGCCTCGGCCGCCTTGCTCGTTTGCGAGGCCGCTTCTCGCGCGGTGGCGAGAATCGCATCGGCATCGCCTGACGCAAGTTGCGTTTCCAGTTCCTTGCCGGTCGCACGTGGTGCCGATGACGAGGAGGCTCCGGTTGGCGCCCTCATCGGAAAATGCGGTGCGGCGACACTACGCAGCTCGTTCAGTAACGTCTCGGCACTCGCGGCAGCGCTTGCGCTCGCAAGTCCTTGAGCCGAACCCTGGAAGGGGGCTTCGGCCAACGGGAGATGGCCCGCTTTCGCTGCGAGTGCGGTGCGTTGCCGGGCATCATAGACGCGCGGGTGGTCGGGTGTGCTGCTCGACTCCGCGTGCGCTGCCGCGGGGGAACGCGAGATATCCGTGCGCACGTCCTGTAAGGCTTGCGACCAAGGTGTGCGCCGCCAGAGCGAGGAGATCCCTCGACGCTGAGCGGTTGGGCGCGCTGACCCGGAAGCGCGCGCAAGGTTGTCCAGGACACCGCTGCGCACCGAGGAATTCGCTGTCGGCGTGGCTTGGCGAGACGGTCCGGGCGTGCCCGACGCGTCGGCTTGCGGATGAGTGATGGGGGACGATCTGAGTGGAGTCGAACGCATGGGAAGGGGCCTCGTCTCGGCGTCACAGGTCCATGCCCGCGACACGGTGGGAATGCAATGCGGTGGATCATAGAAAGAACCTCGCGGTGGGACCGGTCTACCCAGCGAAATTGGAGCGCCTGGCGCGAATCGCATGGCTTGACTCTCATGCATGTCATGTCGCTTGCGATCGATGCGTCGAATTCGTCGAATCGATCGTGAAGGGCTGATGCGCACGCGCGGGAGAGGGTTCGTCCCGTGCCCCGGGTATTCGCCGGACGCATCCGTCTTGTTGCCAAACGCCTACATCATGCGAGCGAAAGACGCCAAGGGCAGCGCCTCTCGACAGCCAAGCCCCTGCCATGCGTATCACTATTCACTGTTCGGGGCCGCCAACCCGGCTGTCGCTTCGCCGGCCCCGTTGCGAGGATGTATATGGTCCGGCCCATCGGCACACATCAACCCGTCCCAATGGGTGGCACGGGCGAGTCTTCAGCCCCTGCTCAATTGAACGAGGCGGGGCGAGAACGCAGTGAACGTGGACCCAGCCCGGGCCCGTTGCGCGACCTGGGTCCGCGCAGCGCGACGGAAGAGGGTGCCGGGCCGTCTTCGCGCGCCGCTGCAAGCGCAAGCCGTGCGCCGCGGACCGCCTCGATCGACGCGGCGGCCACCCTCGGGTATCGCAGCAACGACGTAAAAGCCGTCGTTGCGCTGGCGGACGGCATCGGCAGGCTGGAAGCGCAGCTCGCCGCGCTCAAGGCACCGCCCGGGCCCAATGCGGATGCGGCGCCCCAGATGTCGGAAGTGGAATTGACACAGTCGATCCGGCGGCTGCAGGCTAGCCGCGAACAGGCGACCGGTAAGCTAAAAGAGCTTGGTACGCAGTGCGACAAGGCGCGCGGTGGCATAGAGGAGCTGAACGCGACGCAAGCGGGCAAGGAGCAACGGCTCGAACAATTGCAGCGAGAGTACGATGCCGCGACCGCGTCGGAGCCGACGGCGCCCGCGACGCAGTCGCGTCCGAGCACGGAAGCCATCATCGCGGATGCCAACGTCAACCACGGGCGAATGAAGGATATCTCGCGGCAGATCGAATCGCTGTCGGCGAGCCGAGAGGCGGCTGCGAACGAAGCGAAGGCGGTGGCCTCGCGTACCGCGCTGAGGCAGGCCGGCGAGGTTGGCGCGTTCGAGATGATGGACGACGTGAGCCCGGCTTTGCGCGAGCAAACCGCGCAGTGGTTGCGAGGAGAAACTCAAGTGTCGCGCCGCGCGGCGCGCCCGCTTCGCGATCAGGCGTTCCAAACGAGCTTGACGACAGCGTTCGAACGTATTTCTGCGCACCGGGGAGACCCGCTCGAGGCTGTCCGGGCGTTCATGCGCGCCGCTTCGGGGACTGGGCTCGAGAATATCGGCCCTGAGATCGAGCGCATGCTCGCCTACGATCTAGGGCTCAGCTTGCGGGTATCCAACGTGGGCGCGCGCCAAGGCAAGTCGCTCGACCAGATGAACCGTGTGAGGAGTTGGGTGGGACAGTCGCCGGCGCAGGTCACCGCGCGTCGTATCCGCGAGGAGATCGGGCGGGCAGCCACGGAGATGCACGGTGCGCTGCGGCGAGACGCCACGGTTGCCGAGTTCGGCGATCAGACGCTGAGGGGGACTGAAATTGGGGCGGTCGCTACTCGGCTCAGCGATTTGTCCACCCGGCTGAATCAGCATCAGGATGCGTTCGCCGCGATGATCGGTGCGCTTGAAAAGCATTTCATCCAAAGTCTCGAAGTCAAGGACCCGGTCGCAGAAAAGATGGGGCAGCAGGTTGCGCCTCATCTTGACGGCTACTACGGCGCGAGGATCTCGGAACTCGTGGCGGAAAGAAAGGCGCTTGACCGTGCGCCCGCTGAACAGCCTCGAACGCGTGCCACGCTCGCGGCGCCGAGCACGCGCCGCGCGGGCACCGATCTGGAGCAGCTTGAAGGGCGGATCCGCCGTTTGCAGGGCGAAATTCCGCAATACGCGGCACAACACAAGAGCGAGTTCGAGCATTACGCCAGCCTCAGCACGCGTTATTTGTCGGCGGCCGACGAACTCGAGGCGATCGACAACGAATTGGCTGAACTTCAGAACCGGCATGACGATCTGCGCGCGGCTCGCCATGAGGACCACAAGCAGCGTGGCGCGCGCGGCGGCGAAGCGGAGCGCGTCGAAGGCGAACTCGAAACGCGATGGAACGAGGCGATCCATAGCCCCGAGCTGCATCGCGTCATCTCGCCCGCGGCGCTCGTGCGCGCCATCGACGTTCACTTCGGAAAGAGCGCCGAGCAGATGCGCGCGCGCTTGACCAGGCCTGGCGGGACTGTATCGCGCACGGGGACGTTTTCTTCGCGCGCCGCATTGTTACGCGCGATCGCCGATATCGCCGCTCACGAAATGTCGAAGCCCAAGTCAAAGTCGGCGCTGCTCGCGGGTGACCTGAGAGCGTTCGAACGCATCGCGAGCGGCTATGACAGCGGACGCGTCGATGCGCTTTGCAATCACGGCCGTGCGATTGGCATCGGCGTGCGAAAGAGCGCGAGCGGCATCGTCGAAATGAGAACGAACACGAGCCAGTACGCGATCGAATGGGAGCGGGGAACGGGTGCGCGCATCAGCCATTTGCATCCGTGGGTTTCGCCGTATTGAGTGTCACGCCGGATGCGTTGTTCGACTGCTCCCCGATATGCGCAGTGCGGTTCGTTGCAGCGGCGGTTGGGCGACAGCATCACGTCAATTCGCAAAGGAGTCACCATGTCCCGCTTCAACCTTTCTTCGATAAGTCGTCTATTTTCGCCATCGGGTTCGTCTAGGACCGAAACGACGAGCGACGCTCAGCCTCGCTCTTCGGGGCGAAGCAACCCGAAGTCGGCGGGTGGCGCATTGGGTCGACTCAGCCCGCGCGCGTCGCATGCTCCCTCCACGTCGTCCGCTGCCGGTCAGCGGCCGCGAACGGCGTTGCCACAGGCATCGAAGAAGAAAGTGAGCTGGGCGCCGGACACGCCGGAAAATCTGTCCTTGGCTGCGCTCATGGACAATGAGTGCAGCACCGGTCTCACGAAGTGGGGCATGGGCCTGAAGCGGACCATGCAGCGGCGTGAGACCGACGACCCTGAATTGATGAGCATTTTGGATTCGATCGAGCGAAACAAGCGCATCGAGAAGACCGGAATGTTGGATTCCGACGACTCGGATTCCGACTCGGAAATTCGCCCAGCTTCGCGTCATCCGACAGTAGACGTCAATGCGATGTTGAGACAAGCAGGCCTTGCCGACGAGTAAGCTACCTCGAGTAGCGACGCAAGGGGGAAGCGAACCGGGAGACGGAAACGTCGCACGGTTCGATGCGTTTCTTGCAAGCGATTCGGCTCATCGCGGGTAACGCCGCCGCCGATTCGTTGCTGGATCCCGATATTCGCCGCCTTCGCGGTCTTGCAAAGGGGATCACAACGACAATCGACTCATCGTGCCGCCATTGCGGCTTCGCAAACCCTCACTCGGGAGACGCCGATGAACGTTCATATGTCGTCCCGCCCCGGACGTATGTCTCGGGCGCTGCTGGTTGCTATCGCTTGCCTATTTGTATTCTTTTCCAGCCCGATTCGCTCGGATCGGCCTGATTTGCTCGCACGATGGCGAGGTGCCGATCCTTCGATGTTGCGGGCGGCGGGACTCGATTCGTATCGATTGGATCGGAGGGAGTGACCATGAGCAGCAAGATCACGAGGGCGTTCGCGTCCATCGCTACTGCCTTTTCGCGCGGACCGAGTAAGCCGCCGCCAGCCTCTGGGAAAACCGGTTCGCTGCGGCCCGCCGCGAATGCGGAACTGCAAGGACTCTCGACGCGTAAGCACACGGCGGCGGCGGGAGCCCCATCGCCGACGAACGCTACCGCACGTCGGCGCATACCGGCCAGCGAATTGCGGCTCACGGTAGCTTTGGGCGGCGCAGGCAAACCGACTACGGCAGCGGCGCGGGAAATTGCCCGCATCAAGGCGTTGCCTAGTCCGGCGCTGCCGCTCGATGTTCAAGTGCGATTCGATGCGCTGAAGGCTCGCACGCCTAAGCTCGGCGGTGGAGGCAACGTGCCCAAGCGTGAGCCGGCTCAGGATTTGCCTAAGGACCTTCAATCACGATTTGATGCGTTAAAGGCGAATATGCCCAAGCCTGGCGGAGCCGGCAGCGAGCTGACGCGCCAGCCGGCTGATGACTCACCGGAGGGACTTCAAATACGATTCGACGCGCTGAAGGCGAGCATACCCAAGCCAGCAAGCGGCCGGAATTCGCTCGTGCGTCAGCCGGAGGCGGCCAACGTCGACAAGGTCGACTCCGGCGTGTCGCAACCGGCATCGATCGATGTCGACGTGTCCGTATCGGTCCATGCCGAGGCAAATTCGACGCAGCGGGCTGGCACGGCATCCCAGGCTGAATCGGCGAAGCCGATCGAATCTCCCGTACCCAACGAAGCGCATGCTGGCCATGCGGAGGAAGGTGTGAAGACGGAAGGTACGAATGTCGAAGGTGCTGCGGCAGAAGAGACGAAGACCGAAGGCGCAAAGACCGAAGGCGCGGGGATCGAAGAGGCGAAGACCGATCCTCAGGACCCTCACGAGGAGCTAGCTGGCCTCGCGGGCAAGGTCAACGATCACGTCAACGGCATGCACCACGCCGTCTCGGCACATCCGTCGGAGCAGGAGCAATTGATGATGCAAGAGATGGCCGCGCTGCATGAGTTGGCGATGCTGATCTCGCAGATATTGGCGCGCCTCACGCAGCGTTCGGGCGAAGCGCTGCTTGCTATCACGCGTTCATAAACGAAGTTCAGGCAACGCAAAGCGGCGAATTCATTGCGTAAGCTTCTGTCAAGCGGTGCGGGTTCTGACTGAGGTCGGCCGCGCCGCCTTTTGTTTAGAGCAGCGCAAGGAAGCCACGCCTGTCCAACGAGTGGCTGAAATCGGCTGCGCGAGCAGATTGTTTCGTGTGCAATGGGGGATCGGAGAACGGCGGCTTGAGGAACAACAGTAGCGGCAGCTTGATGAAGCTGTCGGGGAGAGACGTATTCTTGGCAGAGCAGGCTAGGAGTACGCGCGATGAGATCTTGCAAGGGGGTGCGTCCCGCGCGGCGCGAGGACGCACCCGAATAACGCTTAGCCTTGCGTCAGGCTCTTGGCGTTCTTCGGACCGGCTTCTTCGAGCTGATCCTTGGCCGCGTCGTTGTTGAGCGCGTTTTCCATTTGCGTGGCGGCGTCTTGCAGCGCGATCGAGCTGGCCGTGCTAGCCGACATTTCAGCGATCGTCGAAGCGTTTTGACCGACGGTTGCGCCAGACGAGAAAGCGGACGTATTGATTGCCATTTTCAGTACTCCTAATCATCGAGAATATACCCATTGCTGGGCGATTGATTTGCCGCGGCCTGTTGGACACGGTTACGACGGAACTTCAGATACTGCTTGAATGCTTACTTTCTTCAACCCCTTCACGCTCGACGTCATTGCTTGACTTGTTGCTCTGCGTTGTCGTCTGCGTTGGACTCTACTTTGCCGCACTTGCCGTTCCTCGACTCGTATCCGAACGAATTTTTTGGGGCGACGGCGAACTATGTGAATCAGGACGCCTCGTGCTCCGCTTGCCGTATCTGCCGCCAACGGCCCAACGCGTCTCTCACGTCCGCGGCCGTGTGTGTTCTGGCTGTCGGGGTGTTCCCTGTCACTTCGGCCATCGCGGTCTCGACCAAAACTTGGTAGTCGTGATCATTCAAGCGTAAGTGCTCCGGGCGCTCTTGCTCCGCAAGATCGCTCAACTGCGCTTCCAGCGCCTGAGCCATGGCCATCGGCCTAGACGTCGCCAGGCCGGGGCGTGACGAGACCCAACGGCGCGCCTCGGCCATCACCGAAGGAGCCTGCTCGCCGCGTTCGGTGTCGGTGGTGCGCCGGATGCCGGCATAGGGCCGGCAGCTTCCGCGCGCGCTTGCGCCGCGACACGCTCCGCGGCGTCGAGCTCCCGCTCGAGCCTGCGGATCTCGGCATCGACTGCCGGTAGCTGCCGGCGGTCTGGGATGTAAGCGACGCTGCGCCGCACGTGTTCGAGTTCCGATCGCACGGCGCCAGCCCAGATATCGGGTGTTGTCGCTTGCCGGATCGTGACGACGAACGGGATCGACTCCACGATATCGTGAGCCTGTCTACCGTCGTGATCCTGCCAGTGCGCCGGATCATGCGTTCGCAGCCGCGCCTGCTGTACGGAAAGCCACATACCCAGTGCGGCGAGACGGGTATCGGACTGCGGCGCATGACGAAAGTCGTGTTCCAACGCTTGTGCCAGTGCCGGAGTCAGACGAGATGGCCGGGCGCTGTCGCGTCAGTGCTTCGAATCGGCTGTCCGGCGATCGGCTCGACGACGGGACGTTGGACGGGGAGGGCGAAGGCGGCGGTGTTACCGACGGAGAAGGGGCAGCACTCACCGACGGCGAAGACACGTGACGGAGCATGATTAAATCTTTTCTCGAATGGGTAAAAAATTCGTGGAACAACAATAGGTCCGGTTACGTATGCAACGCGCCCGCGCTCCATACGTAACCAGACCAGATCTTCTTCGTAGACGTCGACGGCGATATCGAGATCGAGCAATGCGGATGAAGGCGTGCTCGATGGCACCGTGGGTGTCGCAGCGTTCGCGCGGACTGCGCTGATCGCGTCATTCCCAGATCACCCGATCGTGGCGATCGAGGCCGATGGGACGGAGCAGGTAAGGAATGCCCCGAGGGGAGTGCAGTTGGGTGCGTCTCGCGCGGCGCGAAGACGCACCCGAATAACGCTTAACCTTGCGTCAGGCTCTTGGCGTTCTTCGGACCGGCTTCTTCGAGCTGATCCTTGGCTGCGTCGTTGTTGAGCGCGTTTTCCATTTGCGTGGCGGCGTCTTGTAGAGCGATCGAGCTGGCCGTGCTAGCCGACATTTCAGCGATCGTCGAAGCGTTTTGACCAACGGTTGCGCCGGACGAGAGAGCGGACGTATTCAGTGCCATTTTCAGTACTCCTAATCATCAAGAAAATACCCATTGCTGGGCGGATGGTTTGCCGCGGCCTAAAGGACACGGATACGACGGAACTGCGGGTGATGCTTATGCTTACCTACGTGACCGGCTTCGCGCTTGCCGCCATCGCTGCTTTTGTGGGCCTGCGTTGTCGTCTGCGTTGGACTCTACTTTGCGACAGCCGCTGTTTCTCCACTCGTACGCGAGCGAATTTTTTAGGGCGGCGGCGAACTGTCGCTCGCGATGTTCCTACGCCCTGGAGACGCCACATTCGCCGACGCGATGCTATTTCAGCGTGTAGGCCAGCGTGCCATAGCCGAGTTGGTCGAACCCGCCGCTATTCGGGCCGTAATCGCCGCCGCCGCCTTCCGGGCGCACACGTTGCGCATAGGCAGCAACGCCCGGCGCCTTGAGCTTCTTCAACACCACGTAGTGGTTGTAGAGTAATTCCCAGATCGGCCGCGTATCGCCCCGCGATGCCGGTGAAATCTCCGGCTGGGTCGCGAGACTGTCGGAATACGAGGTGTAGGGCACGTCATGCCCCAGGTTGTATTGCGCGGCGTATTCGGCCCCCTTCAGCAGCCGGTTGTCGTCATAGCCGAACAGATCGTCACCCTGATTCCAGGCCATCTGACAGAACGCACCCGCCAGTGCGAAGTCGAGCATAGTGTGCCCCTGGTCACGGCCGCTTTCCTGAACCTGACCGAGCCCGTTGGGATACAGCTTCCATACAAGGTGTTCGATCGAGCCGTTGCCCGCGCCGTGCTTAAAATACTCCACCGCTTCCGAATAGATGTCCCGACGATCGGTGAGCACGCCGATCGCCAGCATCGACGCCATGTTGGCAAGGTCCCAGTTTGCCCAGTAATGATCAATCTTCGTACCGTTGTGACGGGTCAGGAAGTCGTGGTTCATCGGGTAGAACACCGTGAGCATCATCGACTGGAAACGGTGGAAATCCTCCGCTTTCCATTGCTGCGACGTGCGCAGAATTTCCGCGGCGTTCGCCAGTTCGTAGCCGTAGATGCCGGACGCGAGGAACTTGTCCGAGTTCCCACCGATCATCTTCAGGTTGTCCGACCACGCGTTCAGGATATCGATGGCCTTGCCGGCATAAGCGTCATCACCGGAGACTTTCCAGCGCAGCGCAAGCGCATAGGCTGCCGCCGCGTCGTTGAACAGAAACGAGTAGTTTTCCGCGTGAGTGGGGTTCTTGCCGCGATAGACGGCATCCTGCGGACGCGGCGTCCAGCTCGGCGATGCGTGGCGGTTGGCGGTCAAGCGCTGCCAGCCTTGCAGCCAGGGCTGCTTCCCCTGCGCCACGTTGACTCGCATGCGCTCGAAGTCCTGCGCGCTGTGCAGTAGGCCGGGATGGGCGAATGCACGCCGGGATGCTTTCGTGTGGTCCGGAAGCGGGGGTTGAGCGGCGTAGGCTGTAATAAACGTCAGGGTGCATGCGGCGGCGGCTGCCAGCGCGATCACTCGGATGGGAAAAGTCATTTGGCTCGTCGAACGTCGGGAAAACAGGGAGGCCAAGTTTATCCGACGACCGAACAGATCGGTGCCGTGAATTGTCTCCGCACTGTGGAAACAATTCGGTCAAGCTCTACCAGTCGCTCGAACTTGCGCGCTCACGAATACAGCGGACGCAACCGATCGCGCTCACGCATTGGAGTGCGCGGTCATACCCCGGTCACGCCCGCATCCAAATATAATTCCCATCTGCGAGATGCCGAAACATCTCGTCGTCGGCCAGCAAAATGTTTTCGCGCCAATAGCGGCCGTGCTCGACGTAATGTTCGATCATCTCGACGAGCCATTGCCCGTCCGAGCTCTGTTCGAGCACACCGCGCACAACCAGTACCACACCGCCCGTCTCGGCTTCGACGCCGAGCTGCGCCTGATCCTGCGCATAGACGGATAGATTCGCTTCGAGCAGCAGCCGGAACACGCGCAGCGTGCGGCCTCCCGAGACGGTGCCGAATTGGAAGTTGACGTAGATGGCAGCCGGATCTTCGTCGTAGAAGTCGACGGCGATGTCGAAATCGTCGATGCTGACGACGCCACGCTCGATGACGCCGTCGGCGTCGCCGAGCCCGCGCAGGTCGCACAGTTCTCGGATCAGCTGGTTGCGTCGTTCGAGGCTCATAGGAAGAGAAAAGTAGATGCGTCCCGGAGGACGTGCTCTTGAAGGATGCCTCGAAGGAAATGCGGAAGGGGTGCGTCTCGCGCGGCGCGAAGACGCACCCGAATAACGCTTAGCCTTGCGTCAGGCTCTTGGCGTTCTTCGGACCGGCTTCTTCGAGCTGATCCTTGCCTGCGTCGAGTGACTATGCTTCCAACGTCGAGCGGCACAACTGCGCGGCCGCGGACAAGCCGTCGGCAACCGTCGTCGCCGACTGTCGCAGCATCGGGTCGGAGAGCTTGACCGCTTGCGATGCAATCTCGGTCGCGAGGCGGTCGAGCCCGAGCGCCGCCTCTCCGAGTTTGCGGCGCTGCGTCGGGGGCTGGTCGGCCAACGTCTTCACGCCGTCGATCGCATCGATCATTTCGGTGGTCACGGTGTCATACATGATCGTCCTCAGTTCAGTTTTTGCGCAGCTGCGCGTGAATCGATGAATTGCTTCGTGCCGTCACCCGCCTCGACGTATTGCAGATCGTCTACGGCAAGCAGCGATTCCACGGAGGTCGGCATCGCCAGGCGGTCGTCAGGCGTGACCTGCTGTGCCACATGCTTGACCATCGGCTGCAGGTCGGCGCTCATTTGCGTGAGCGTCGCTTGCACGGCACCGGTATTCTTTGCTACCCCCGATACGCCGAATTCGCGGTCGCCCAGGTAATGCACCTGCAAGGCAGGATCGTGCAGCGATTCCTGCAGGTCCCGCGTAATCTGATCGACGCAGCCCAGCCGCCAAACGATCCGGCCGGGCGCAATCGTTTCGAGTGCCGTACGCACGAGCGTTTCGCTCGCACTATCGGGCACCACGCCGACCACGTCGAAGCGCGAACCCGCCGGAGTAACGGTCACGTCGGCCTGATGCAACCGATCCAACGCCCGCTGCAACTGATCGGCCGTCGGCTGCGGGACGATGCCGTGCGGCGAGATGCCCAAGCGCGGATGCAACACCGCCGGGAGCGCAATGCCGGCACCGCCGATCGCGAGCACCGCCACCGCCAGCACGCCGACGACGTGCGTGCCGCGGTGATGCCTCGGGGCGGCCGACAGCGTTGGCGCCGCGGGCTGCGCTTCCTCGTGGGCGGCGAGGGCCAGCATCGGCTCCGGTTCCGGCGTCGCGGCGGGCGCCAGCAGCGACTCGAGCAGCTCGATGTCGGTCGGCCATTGCGCGTCGGTTTCGCCGGCGCAGAGAACGATGCTGCCGAATCGATGCGGCTTGAAGTCTTCGAGCGCGATGGGCTCGCCATTGTGGGCGGCATCGGCGATCGTCAGACTCCCGTCGTCGTGGTGGCTCAGTTGCATCGTGGGTCGATCCCAGTCGCTGATCTGAATCTCAGCTGCGTCATCGTTGCCGATGCGCATCAGCGTTGGATTCAACTTTATGCGAGCCCCTGCGTGGCGGCCTGTCAGTAGACGAATTTCCTTGGTCATGAGCGAACTCCTTTTGCATGCATTGCGCGTTTCGCGTACGTGTTCAACCGTGAGAGCGGCGGCGCTCGATCAGCGAGCTGATCTTCGCGATGGCCAGCGCGCGCTCTGTGTCCGTGCGCGAGCGTTCGAGATTGAGTAGCATCAGCGGGAGCAGCAGGTTGATCGATTGCTGCTGATCCGGGGCACGCTTGGCGGGCGTGCCCACTGCCTTGACGAGCCGCTCTTTGACCGGCGCCAGCGTGCCCGCGGCGCGCGCCGCGGTGTCGGGCACGGCGAGGTAGTCCCGCATCGCAGCCAGCACGCGGTACGTCGAACTCATCGGCGGATGCGCCTCGGCTTGCTCTTTGCGAGCCAGAAGCAGCTCCGCTTCGGCGGATTCATAGGCTTTGACCGCCTCCTGCGCATGCGCGCCGCGTAGAAACGGTTTGGTTGCGGTAAGACGTCTTATCCTGGGTGACGCTTCGTCTTTCGCTTGCCCGCCGTCGTCGCTGTTGCCGTCCCTTCCCGATCCGCCGTGTTCGCCCGGGTGACGGTCGCAGACACGCATCGTCAGTTCGGTTTGCTTCTGCAGATGCTCGGTCAGCATCATCAGCAGTTCTTCGCTCGCCCCCGACTCGTCGACGCCGTCCGGCGAATCCGCCCCGCGCCGACGTTTCGAGCGCGACCGGTTGCTGTTCTTCTGGGCCTGATGAACGTGGTGATGATGGTGGTGATGGCCCTGCGCACCGAACGGGCCTTGCGTGTTTTGCGACGACGCGCCGTCGTCGACGGGCACTGAACTCGGGCCGATGCTGCGCAGATGGACGCTCATGGGAACACGCTGTGCATGACCGACTGCGCGAAATGCAGAACGGCCGATGCACCCCATGGCGCGGCGACGATGATGACGACTGTGACGATCAGGAATTTGAAGCCGTGCGAGATCGTCGAATCTTGCAGCGACGTGACGGCTTGTAAGAATGCGATCGCCAGCCCGGAGATCGCCGCCACGGCGACGGCGGGCAGCGACACGAGCAGGCACAGTGTCAGCGCATCCGTCGTCAAACGAGTGATTGCGTCGGCATCCATCGTCGCTCCTTCTTACTTGTAGGTCGAAATGAGGCCGTGTATCAGCGTCGACCAGCCGTCCATCGACACGAACAGCAGCAGCTTGAACGGGATCGCCACGTTGGTCGGCGTGACCTGCGACAGCCCGAGCGCCATCAATATGTTCGCCACGATCAGATCGATGACGACGAACGCCAGATAGAGCAGAAAGCCAATCTTGAAGGCTGAGGTCAATTCGGTCAGCGTGAATGCGGGCGCCAGCACCACGAGATCGTCGGGCTTCAGGCTCGCGGCCTTGTCCGCCGGCCAAATCTGCTGCGCCGAGCGCATGAAGAATGCCTTCTCGCGCTCGTCCGTGTGCTTGATCAGGAATTGCCGAAACGGCTCACGGGCGGCGTCGAAGATGGGCATCACCTGGCTCGTCGCCGTCTGCTCGGTCGAGAGCTGCGCGCGATGCATGGCTTCCATGCCGACGGGCGCCATGATGAAACAGCTCACGATCATCGCGATGCCGTTGAGCACGGTGCTGGGCGGGACCTGCTGCACGCCGAGCGCATTGCGCAGCAAGCCGAGCACGACGACGATCTTCGTGTAGGAGGTGACGACCATCGCCGCGAACGGCAGCAGGCCGAACGCGAATAGCGCGACGAGCAGCGAGGCGATGTCAAGATTGCCGTTCATCGCTAGCCGCCATGCGTTGAATTTGGACGCCCAGGTTTTCGCCGACGGCGACGAGCTTGCCGAATGCGACCGTCTGGCCGTAGGAGACCAGCCGGACCGCGGCGTCGGCAAGCGGCAGCGGAAGATCGAGCACATAGCCGGGCTGCAGCGAACCGATCTGTGCGACGTTCAGATTCACGCTGAACAGCTCGACGTGGACCGGCAGGTCGATCGAGGAGACTGGCACCAGCGGTTCGGTGGTGGGATCGCTCGATGCGCCGGCGAGCGGATCGAAGTCGTCGGGTTGGGCGGCAGTAGCGAGAGTCACAGGGGTCTCCAAAGTTACGGTATGCGCGTCGATGCGTACGCCGGCGCGCAATTGGCGTCCGCGTGGGGCGCCGATGCGCAGCGAAGCGTGTTCGATCGCGCCGCCTTCGACGAACGGCAGGCCGGGTTGCCAGCCGATCAGGACGTCATGGCGGTTCAGCGAGGCCAGCGTCGAGAGGGGGCACAGGCGGCTGCGCAGACGCAGGGCGACGGGGAGGACGATGTCGTTCACGGCATCGACCGGCGTGGGCTGCGGCGCTCGCGTCCATGCGCGCTCGAACGCTGCGGCAAGCTCATCGGGCAGTGCGCGCACGGCGAGCTTCGTGTTCATGCCGCCCGCGTCGAGCGTGGGATGCAGCCCTGAGACGCCGGCGGCGTGCGAGTCGAGTGCGATCGATTTGACGGACGGTGTCGTGCCGTCGTCGGTGTCGAAGCGTGCGAGGCTGTCGGCCAGGAACATGCCGGCGAGCGCGCTCGCGCGCTTCGGTTCGCTATCGAGTGCGATGCTTTGCAGGGCGGCGTGCTCGGCGGCGTCGAGCACGATGGCGATTTCGCCGTGTGCGCTATCGAGCGTCAATGTCAGCGGGCGCTCGAACGCGCATGGCTCGATGCCGCGAAGTCGCAGGCCATGCTCGGCCGCCGGATGCGTCGAATGACGAAGGGCCAGCGCGCGCGTGAGCCGCGCGAGCGACGCGCCATAGTACGGCAGCTTGCCTTCGAGTGAAGTCGACACGGCGTCGTTCATGGTCTGGTTGAACTCCTCATGCAAGGGATGCGGCTTGCGATCGATCATGTGCCGATATCGACATCGATCTGGCGGCCGAGGGCATCGGCTAGCCGGGTACGCAAGGCGTCGGCGTTGTCTGAGATTAATTGCGTCGAGCGCGGATTCTGCGTTTCGAAGCGAATACCAATGGACGACGGCGAAAGTTGCAGATGGAGCAGCGTGTCGGGCAGTACGGCGGGGTTCATCGGCAACGTCACGGCCCACGATGCGTCGCCCGATGCACCCGAAGTGGAGCAGAACCGTGCGATGCGATCGGTCAGCTCACGCGTGAACAATTCGCCGTGCGTGGCGATCGCACAGGCATGCACGATTTGCTTGCCGAGCGCGGTGTCTTGCTCGGGCGCTTCCGGCGCCTTGGGTGCTCGAGCCTCGCGGCGCGAAAGCACGCGCGCGCTCGTTGCCGCCGAGCGCGCCGGCGCGTCGTGCGGCGGTTCGCTGTGCGATGGGGACGCCCCGGCAGCAGGTTGCGACGCTTCGCGCGCTTGGCCCGGCATCGCGCTGTCGTTTGCCGAGTCACCCGGGTCGGGGCAGTGGGCGTCGCTGTTGCCATCGCCGCCGGATTGGTCGGAACCCTGGTCGTCGGCTTGCCGAGCGACGGGCATCGAAAGCCCCGCTTCCGCCTGACTGGCGAGCAGCCGAAAAATCTGCACCGCCGTTGCGTTCGACGGCGCGCGCGGCGTCGGCTGGGAAGCCGGTGTCGCACCGGGCACGATGCGCACGTCTTGAGGATGTCGGACGCGATCGGTCATAGCGGCTCCTTTACCGGTTAGAACGTGAGGCGTCCGACCGGCGTGAGATGCGCGTCCGATCCGAGTTCTTGGAACGAATAGACGGGCAGCCAAGGTAACCGCTGCTCGATCATGCGCCGCACGTAGCGGCGAATGTCCATCGCCGCGATTACGGCCAGATGCTTGACCGGCTCGGCGCCGCAGATGTGCTCGAGATTGCCGAGCAGCGTATCGACGGTGGCCGGTTCGAGCGCGAGGAAGTTGCCGGCCGGAGTCGGCTTGATCGCTTGGCGTATCGTCTGCTCGACTTCGGGATCGAGCACGATGGCGGGCAACTCGCCCGTTCCACCCGTCGCCCGGTGAGCGATGAAGCGGCCGAGGTCGCCGCGGACGTACTCGGTCACCATCAGCAGGTCTTTTTCCTTGGGTCCCCAAATCACGAGGCTTTCGAGGATCGCCCGCATGTTGCGGATGGGCACGTGCTCTTCGAGCATTCGCCGCAGCACCTCCGCGATCCGTTGCGCCGGCAATGCCTTTTGCACTTCGGCCACGAGGCCCGGATACTCGGTGCCAGCGCGCTCGAGCAGCCACTGCGTTTCTTGAAGGCCGATGAAGAGCTTGGCTTCGGAGCCCAGTTGCGCGATGGCATGACCGGCGATCAATGCTTCGCGGCTGACGATGTCCTTGGTCAATTCGGGCGGCATGTTCGCCGTGTCGATCCAATAGCTGTGCGCGTGCCCGGCGATGTCTCGCCGTTCCTCGAACCGGGCACGCAACGTATCGGGAACGTCGCGCAGCACGGACAGGCCCGGCGGCAGATCGAGCGGTACCGAAGGTACGTCCTGCACGAGCAGTTGATAGGTGTGGGCTTCCAGTTCATCAGCCACCCATAGCGCCGTGCGGGGAAACGGCAGGCCGAGATCGGCGGTCAACGTGCGGCGTCCTTGTTCGAAGGCGTCGTCGAGTTTGGCTGAATCGATCAGCTTGGCCAGCGCCGGCGAGAGGCGAATCGCCAGGGGCACGGCGAACGTGGGCGCCTTCGTCGAAATCGTCGGAGCGTTTTCCTTCGAACCTTCGCGTGTCAATGCCGGCAGCTCGGGGCCGGCCGGTGCATTGGCCTTGCGCTGCTTTCGGCTCAGGGAAAGCGCCGCGACGGTCAGCGCGGCCGCGAGCACGATGAAGAGCATCCACGGAAAGCCTGGGACGAGCGCGAAGCCGCACAGCAGTGCGGCCGCACTGAATAGTGCGCGTGAATTGCCCGAAAGCTGCTCGAGGATTTCGGTGCCGAGCGAGCGCGGCTTGCTGTCTTCGTCGGCCACGCGCGTGATCAGTACGCCGGCTGCCACCGAAATGAGCAGCGACGGGATCTGCGAAACCATTGCATCGCCGATCGACAACACGGAAAAGCGATTCGCCGCTTCGCCGGCCGACATGCCGTGATAGGTCATGCCGATGACGATGCCCGCGAGGATGTTGACCATCGTGATGACGAGGCCGGCGATCGCATCGCCCTTGACGAACTTCATGGCCCCGTCCATCCCGCCGTGAAGTTGGCTTTCGATCGCGAGCAGCGCGCGGCGCTTCTGCGCCTGCTCGGCCGTCAGGTTGCCCGCGCGCACATCGGCGTCGATACTCATCTGCTTGCCCGGCATACCGTCGAGCGTGAAGCGCGCACCGACTTCCGCCACACGCTCCGAGCCTTTTGCGATGACGATGAACTGGACCGTCGTGATGATGAGGAAGACGACGAGACCCACCACGAGGTTGCCGCCGACCACGAGTTCACCGAAGCTGTCGATGATGTGTCCGGCCTCGGCGTGCAGCAGAATCGACTTCGTCGAAGCGATGTTCAGCGAGAGTCGAAACAGCGTCGTGAACAGCAGCAGCGATGGAAAGGCCGAGAGCGAGGTGGCCTTCGGGATGTACATCGTGACCATCAGCAGCACGACGCTCGTGGTGATGTTCACGCCGAGCAGCGTGTCGATCAGGAAGGTGGGCAACGGCAGGATCATCAGTGCGACGACGGCGACGATAACGCCGGCGATCGCGATTTCTCCGCTGTATTGCGACGCGCTCGACATAGTGGCGCTTTTGCTCATGACGGTAAGCCTCGATGGGGTTGGACGGGCGCGTTCGCGGTTGGGTTGGTGAGGCCGGGTTCCTCGCCGCGCCGCGCGGCGGCCATGTCCTCGACCCACGCGAGCACGGCGGCGACAGCCTTGAAGCACGCTTCGGGAATGGCATCGCCCGTCGGCACCAGATAGAGCGCACGAGCGAGGGGCGGATTGCCGACGATCGGCACGCCGTGGCGCTCGGCCATGCGTCGGATCTCGAGCGCATCGGCGTCGACGCCCTTGGCGACGATTCGGGGAAGGTCATATTCGTCGGGCATGTAGCGCACGGCGACGGCGTAGTGAGTCGGGTTGACGATCACGGCCTGCGCGCCGGCCACGGCCTTGTCGGGATTGCCTTCGACGATCTCCTTGGCCACTTGCTTGCGTTTGCCTTTCAGATGAGGATCGCCTTCGGCATCCTTGTGCTCGCGTTTGACCTCTTCCTTGCTCATGCGGTGGTCGCGAATGAAGAGCCACATCTGAATGCCGTAGTCGGCCACACCGAGCACGAGATAGAGCACGCCGCTCACGGCGAACAGGCGGCACAGCGCGGACCAGGACAGCTCGATCAGATCGGGCACGGGCTCGTAGGCGACGCCGACGATCATCGGGATCAGCATCAACATCGTCTTGTACAGCGCCGCCGCCAGCACGGCCGCTTTGACGAGCATCTTTGCGAGGTCGATGAACGAGCGCAGCGAAAACATCCGCTTCAGGCCCGAGGCCGGGTTGATTGCGTTGAACTTCGGCTCGAGCGGCTTGAACGAAATGGCGAAACCGACCTGCGCAGCCACCGAGGCGATGGCGGCCACGACGGCAACCAGAACCGGTATCGACAGCAGCAGCGCCTGCATGCCGATGCGGCCCATGGCGCGGCGCAGGTCCACATCGGTTTCGCCCGACGCATGAACGTCGAGCGCGATGTTCATGAGCGCCCGCAGATGCTCGCCCATCGCCGGCCCGGCCAGCGAGAGGCCCAGCGAGGCGGCGATCAAGAGCACGGCGAAAGAGAGATCGGCGCTTTTGACGGTCTCGCCGTCGCGGCGGGCGTCTCGGAGCTTTTTCTCTGACGGCTCTTCGGTCTTCTCGTCGGACATCGGTGCGCCCTCCGTCTGGCAGCGTTGGTGGTATTGGGGTTGGCCGCGAGTCTCGCGCGAGCGGCGCTTCGGGGGCGGGCCGAGCGACGAAACGGCGCGTCGGCCGGCGAAACGGGTTGCGTCGCGGGGCGGGCGCGTGCCGGCGAGCAGGGTGCGGTTCGCTCACGGCCCACGGAATTCGCCGGCGGCAAGTGAGCGGCCGGGCGAGGCCGGATACGTTACGGCCATCGGTGAGCCAGCCCCCGACGGGTGGTCCGATCTTGGCGGCACGGCTGCCGTCCATCCTGACTGACGAATTCGAACTTTCGCGAGGCGTAACGATGAATCTCACGACATGCAGCAACCGCCTGGTGTCGGCTTTGGTCGAGCTGTTGACTTGGGCCGCGCGCAGAGGCCACTTGGACGAAGCGGACCGCCTGCTCGCGGCGCTGCACGTCATGCGTCCCAACTTCGTCGAACTCAACGCGTACGACGCCTGGCTCTTGATCCGCCGCAATCGCATGGCCGATGCGGCGCAGCTGCTCCGGCAACTGGAAGGCCGCGAATTGCAGCCCCCGTTCGGCCCGTACGTGACGGCGCTGCTGGCGGTGTGCATGTCCTCGCTCGGCGATACGAGCTGGCGCATCTACGCGAACCAAGTCTTGACGCGCGACGAGGATCCCGAATCGGTCGGGTTGATGAACCTGCTGATGGGCAAGCGCGAGAAGACCGACAAGCCTGAAGCGAACGAGGCTGCCGCCAAATCGGACACGGCCGAGCTGCTCAAGCAAGCCATGTCGTTCAGCTACATGCGCGCATAAGGAGGCCGTCATGACTTCGGCAATTGCACCCATCGCACCGCCGCCCGCCCTATTGCCCACTGAATCCGCGGGCGGTGTCAGTGGCACGGCGCAAGGCGCGCAAGCGCCCGGCGGCTTGGGTGAGCGTTTTCGGGAGACGCTCGCTCAAGCGCGCCTCACGCCGGAAGAGGGCGGGCGGATTCAAGGCCCGTCCACGATCTCGCAGGCCGTGGCGACGCAAGACGAGGCATTCGGCGCATTGACTCAGAAGATCGATGCATTCGAGGCATCAAGCGGGAACATGTCGCTGCAGCAGGTCGAAGCGCAGTCGCTGCAGATCCAGCGCGAGATCACCGAGCAAATGGTGAAGATCTACACGGGCACGGCCGTCGCGCAAGGCGGCAAGAGCACCGTGCAGACGCTGATGAAGAATCAATGACGGGAGAGCGCGATGCGCCGTTTTCCGACTTTATTGCGCGCGATCGCGATTGCCGTGATCGGCTGCGCGCTGCTCGCCGGATGCAGCAAACAGTTGTATGCCCAGCTTTCGGAGCAGGACGCCAACGATTTGATGCGCGTGCTGATCGAGGCCGGCATCGATGCGAGCAAGTCTTCGCCTGACAGCGGCAAGACCTGGACCGTGTCCGTCGAGGACGATGCCTTCGCCCGTTCGATGGAAGTGCTCCGCGCACATGGATTGCCGCATCAGAAATATGCTTCGCTCGGCGATCTGTTCAAGAAGGACGGGTTGATTTCCACGCCGACCGAAGAGCGAGTGCGTTTCATTTTCGGCATTTCGCAGCAGCTATCCGAAACGTTGTCGCGCGTGGATGGTGTGGCGTTCGCGCAAGTGCAGATCGTCCTGCCGAACAACGATCCGCTCTCGAGCGTCGTGAAGCCGTCGTCGGCTGCCGTGTTCATCAAGTATCGGCCGGGCACCGATGTTCAAGCGCTCGTACCGAGCATCAAGAATCTCGTCGTGCATAGCGTCGAGGGGCTCGCTTACGACAACGTGAGCGTGACGCTCGTGCAGGCCACCGAGCCGCAGCAGGTCAATACCACGGCGCCGTCCGGCCTCTCCGGCGGTGTCTCGGTCATGTGGATTGCCGTGGCGGCGGTGTTCGGCGCACTCATCGGCACGCTCGCGCTCGGATTCGCTCTGGCGCCGCAGACCCTGAAAAACAGCGCGCCGGTTCGCTGGATCAAGCGCATCAAAGTCAAGGCTCCCAAGCGTGCGGCCGCATCATGAGTCACGTCGATCATCCGCTGATCCGTATGCTGCGAGGCTTCGAAGCGCGCGTGCTCGGGCTGGCGCTGGCGTTGGCGGATTCACCGCACGCGCGCGAAACCGTCGGACGGACGGAAGACTCGGTACGGAACTCCCGCGCGCTGTCGGTGCGCGTCGCGGCCGTCAGGCGCGTTTGGTTCTCGACGCCCGTTCCGCTCGATGCCTTCTTGCGGCCGGGCAACCGGATCGCGATTCTCCCGCCACAGGATTTGCGCCGCGTGCTTGCGGCGCTGGCATTGATTCGTTGCCGGGACAGTATTCGGCGCTGCATCGATCGCGACCGGCGTCGCGCGCTCGCATTCGCGCTTGGGGAGCAGACGCTCAAGCAGATGCAGGACCAACCGGCGGCCGCCGCATTCGGAGAGCCGCTGCCCGAGGATCTCGACGCCGATGCGCTCGCGCAGTGCGGCTGGCGAACGATGTTCGAAGAGGGCGCGTGCCGCAACGCCACGCTCGGCAACATCGTCGAGTTGGGGCTGGCCTCGGTTGCAGGTGACCAAGCATGGCAGCGCATGCGGCTTGCTCACGGAAATCGGGCCGACGCGGCTGACGAGGCACGCGTCGATCCGAGTTCGCAAGCGGGTGGAAACGCAGGCGTGAGCGAGACGAGCCGCTTTTTTTCCATGGCAGGCGATTTGTTCTCGGAGTTTCAATGGCTATTTGGTTGAAAACGCAGCCGAAAGTGCTGGCCGTCGATACGGACATCATCCGCGCGGGGGACATCGCGCGCGTGATCGAATTGAGCGACGCGCTCGGCGCGCTCGACGAAGTCGTGCAAGCGACGATGCAAGCGGCAACCGAGCGGGCGAGAGAGCTCGTCGAAACGGCGCGCCGCGAAGCCGATGCATTCGTCGAGGCAGCCAAACGCAAATTCGACAACAGCGCGCGGCTCGGCTATGCGGCGGGCCATCGGCGTGCAATTGCCGAAGCGCATGAACGCTTTCTCGCGCGTGCGCGCGACGAGCGCGAGGAGCTGCGGGCTTCGTCGGATCGGCTCGCGCGCCTGGTGATGCGGGCGGTCGAGCAGGTGGTGGCCGAGGTCGATCGCGATGCGCTGATGCGCCGCGTGATGCTGGCCGTTTCTCGCTCGATCGACGACGCCGCGAATTTGACCGTGACCGTTGCGCCCGGCGACGCGGAGCGGGCGAAGCGCCTGTTCGGCGAACTCGTGCGCGACGCCGCGCCGCCACTCAACGTCGAAGTGGTCGTCGATGATGAAGCTGATGAAGACACCTGCGTTTGCGAGTGGGACTACGGCGTCGTCGAATCGAATCTGCGCGCGCAGCTTGCCGGCTTGGAGCGCGCACTCGCGAACGGCGCGGCGGTGGCCGGCACATCCGATCAAGGTACGTTGGGACATTGATATGAGCACGATCGTTCGTGTTGCCGATTTTCTGGAGACGGCGCTCGGCGAGAGCGCCTCGCTCGAGCGCTACGGGAAGGTGTTGGAGGCGGTCGGCACGCTGGTCAAGGTCAGCGGCCTCGATGCTCAGCTCGGCGAGTTGTGCGAATTTTGGCGAGCGGACGGCACGTTGATGCAGCGCGCCGAGGTGGTGGGTATCGCGCGGCAATACGTCTTGTTGGCGCCGTTCGGAAGCATGACAGGCATCTCGCGCAGCACGCGCGTGACGGGAAGCGGCGAACCGCTTTCCGTGCCCGTGGGCCCTGGCCTGCTCGGGCGCGTGCTGGACGGCCTCGGCGAGCCATCGGACGGGTTGGGGCCGATCGAGGCCGAATCGCGTGTGCCCGTGTTCGCACCGGCGCCGGATCCGCTCGAACGGCGCATGATCGAGACGCAGCTCGGGACCGGCGTGCGGGTCATCGACGGATTGATGGCGCTCGGCGAGGGGCAGCGGATGGGCATCTTCGCGCCGGCGGGTGTCGGCAAGAGTACGCTGCTCGGGATGCTGGCGCGCGGCACGGAGTGCGACGTCAATGTGATTGTGCTGATCGGCGAGCGCGGCCGCGAAGTGCGCGAATTCATCGAACTGATTTTGGGCGGGGAAGGGATGGCGCGTAGTGTCGTCGTTTGCGCGACGTCCGATCGTTCGTCGATCGAACGCGCCAAGGCTGCCCACGTCGGCACGGCCATCGCCGAATACTTCCGCGATCGTGGGCGACGCGTCTTGCTGATGATGGATTCGCTGACGCGCTTCGCGCGCGCCCAGCGCGAGATCGGCTTGTCGGCCGGAGAGCCGCCGACACGGCGCGGTTTTCCTCCCTCCGTCTTCGCTGAATTGCCGCGCCTGCTCGAACGCGCGGGGATGGGACGCGAGGGCTCGATCACGGCGCTCTATACAGTACTGGCCGACGACGAAGAGGGCGGTGATCCCGTGAGCGAGGAAGTGCGAGGCATTCTCGACGGTCACCTGATCTTGTCGCGCAAGATCGCGGCGCGCAACCGTTATCCGGCCATCGACGTGCTCGGCAGCTTGAGCCGCGTGATGCCGCAGATCGCCTCGCCCGAGCACTGCGCGGGGGCGGCGCGCGTGCGGCGCTTGATGGCGAAGTACGACGAAATCGAGATGCTGTTGCAGATCGGCGAGTACAAGCGCGGCTCCGATCCGCAGGCCGATGAAGCGATCGGGATGAACGAGGACATCGAAGGGTTCGTGCGTCAGCGCACCGATGAGTTGGCCGATCTGAACGAGACGCGCGATCTGCTTTGCGGTTTCGGTCAGGCGTAGCCGGCCGTCGACCATTGATCGTTAATCGTCATTCGTCAATCTTCGATAGCTCCGATAGCGCCTAGTGAATAGCCGATCATGAGTCGCGCCGCCCTGCACGTTTGGAAGATGGTGGTGGCCGCCAAGGCCCGAATGAAGGAACGGCTCGAATCCGAGCTGGCCGATGCGAAGCACCAACATGCGGCGCTCGTCGATGAGCTCGTGCAAGCCAACGAAGGCCTCGAGGCCGCGCAATCGCGACGGCTCGCACATGAGGCACGCATCGAGCAGTTACTGGGTAGCGCCGACGGACTGTCCCCCACTGCCTATCTCGACTACGACCGCTATCGCGCGCCACTCGCGGAGGCGCTCGACGAAGCACGCAATGCGATGCGGCGCGCGAGCGATGCGGCCGATGCGCAGCGGGAGGTGGTCGAGCAACTTGGCGTGGCCGTGCGTCGCGCCGATGCATCGCTCGAGGCGGCGCGCGATCAATTGAAGCGCGCCATCGCAGCCGCCGAGCGCCGTGTCGAAGAACGTAACGATGAAGAAGCGGGCGAAACCGCGGCGGCCCGCATGCATCGAGGAGCCCAAAATGTTTGAAGGTTTGAGCTTCGGCCGCGCGTTGGCCGACGTGTTCTACGAATACCAAGGTTTTTTCCTGACGCTCGCGCTCAGCGCGGCTCGGATCGCCGTCGCCTTTCAGATTTTTCCGCCGACGAGCGGCGACATGCTGCCCGGCACGGCACGCAACGGCATCATCTATGTGCTGGCGTTCTTCGTCGCGGCGGCGCAGCCCGCACATTATTTCGACAGCGTGAATTCAGCGCAGTTGTTGATGATCTCGTTCAAGGAGATGTTCCTCGGCGCCGTGCTCGGCTATGCGGCGTCGACGGTATTCTTCATCGCCCAGTGCGTCGGGACGCTCATCGACGATTTAGCCGGCTACAACAGTGTGCAGATGAACAACCCGCTGCGCGGCGATCAAAGCACGCCGATTTCGAACACGCTGCTGCAGATGGCCGTCGCGTTGTTCTACGTGGGCGGCGGCATGACGTTCCTGCTCGGCGCGATGTTCGAATCCTTCAAATGGTGGCCGCTCGTCTCGCTGGCGCCGTCGATGGCCGACGTGGCGCAAAGCTTCATCATCGGTAGAACGGATTCCATCATGACGGCCACCGTCAAACTCGGTACGCCCGTCATGCTGGCGCTGATCTTGATCGACCTATCGATCGGGATCCTCGCGCGCGCGGCCGAAAAGCTCGAACCTTCGTCTCTGAGTCAACCGATGCGCGGTGCTATCGGGTTGCTGATGTTGATCTTTCTGATCGGTGTCTTTTCGCAGCAAGTGCTAGGTTCGCTGCACCTCGAGGCGTTCACGCGCGAGGCGGCGGCTCTCGCCGGGCCGAGACATTGAAAGTTCCTATGCGGCCGATTGATTTGGCCGAATGAGAATTGTTGTGGAATCCACTGAGATTGTTGAAACTGAGCGCGATGGGGCTGGCTACTATCTTCATCAGCACGGCACCAACGCGAACGTTTCGAGGTTGATGCCGATGCGCGGCCCGAGCCCGATCGGCCGTCACGAAGTCGGGCAAACACAGCGAGTCACGAGCTATGTATCCGACGGTCTATTTGGCGATGTTGTCCGGATTGAAGTTTCGCAACAGCCTCCCCCGCTATTGCACGGCGATCCTCGATGGTGATTTCACGCGCGCCTATTGCGCCGTGGACGACGTGGCGGATCTAAGCGAACGTGTTCATTCGCAAGCACGCTCCCGCAGCAATGAGGAACTGACGGCATTGGCCGACGTGTCGCTCGTCCTGGGAAATTTCGAAGAAGCCGAAGACTACTATCGCCGCGCGCAAAAAATGGTGTGGAAGAACGACGAGCAATTGCGTGTGCAGTCGTGCCGCAACACGGGGTGGCTTTCGCTGCTGCGCGGCCGCTTGGGCGTCGCGCAGCGCAGCTTTGCGCGCGTGACCTCGGAGCCCCAAGCCCATGTCGAGCAACGCATCGAAGCCTATATCGGCATGGCCCTCTCGCATCACCAACTGGCGCAGCAACAAGCCGCGGACGATGCGCTCTTCGAAGCAGCCGAACTGGCCGATGCGATCGACGAGCCGCGCTGCCGTCTCGTCATCGATCTGCTTGCGCAGGAGTTCGATGTCCGTTTGAAGATCCGTGCATCGCGTGCCCTCGACGACAACGCATTCTGGCATTCGGCATTGATGTCGATCTCGCTGACGGCCGGCGGACGCATGCGCCTCGAACCGGCGTGTGTCGTTGCGGTGCGTCCTGCGTTGCTGTCGCTGCGCATCGAGGATCTGCTGTGCCTCGAGCGTCTTGCCGATGGAGACTGCGGCACGCCCGTGGCAGCCTTGTTTGCGCGATTGGAGCGCGGCGCGGCGAATCCGCAACTCGTGTTCCGTGGGTGTCTCGACATCGTGCTCGCCGCGCTGGCGGGTGGGATGGACGAATTGGCGGTGGACATGATGAACCGCCTGCCGACGGCTGTTGCTCAACCGCATCGGGATTTCGACTATCTGTACTGCACGGCGAAGATAGCCGTGTACCGAGGCGATCTCGTGCGTGCGTTGAAGTTTTACACGCAATACACGACCGAAGCACTGCGCTGCCTGCGCAACGAAACGGCTATGGTGCGCAGTGCGGGTGCGGCGCGTCCGCGCGCGGCGGCGGCCACGGCCAACGACGACGTCGCGGCGCGTCTGCCGGCCAAGTATCGGCGCGCCTATCGATACATCGTCGAAAACATCGATCGCGAAGATCTGACCACGCGTGAAGTCGCGGCCGAGATGAACGTGACGATGCGTACGATTCAACTTGTGTTCAAGCGCGCGCTCGGCGTGACGCCGTGCGGCTTGATCCGATCGCTGCGCCTCGAAGGCATTCGCGACGCGCTGCTCGACGAGAATGGCCCCGTGCCGTCGATCTACGACACGGCTGCGAAGTGGGGCCTCAAGAGCCGCTCGACGCTGGCGAAGGGCTACCGCCGACATTTCAACGAATCGCCCTCCGAGACGATCGTGGCGCACGCGCGTTGAAGGCCGGTCATCCGCATTGCTCGAATCGCCGAATCGCCCGTCTTCCCTGGAGCAGAACCTCATGAAATTGCCACGACGCCTGCGGCGCCTGAATGCGCTCGCCTTCGCGATCTTGATCGCTACCGGACTCGCGAGCCCCGACGCTGAGGCGAAACCGATTCCTTGGAAGTCGAATCACTTCCAATTCGTCGCCGATCACAAAGACATCAAGGAGGTATTGCGCGATCTCGGCGCGAGCGAGAACGTCATGACCTGGATTTCGCCGCAGGTGGACGGCGTGGTGACGGGCCGCTTCGACGAGACGCCGCAGCGGTTTCTCGACCGCCTGTCCGATTCGTTCGGCTTCATCTGGTACTACGACGGCTCCGTGCTGCGCGTATCGGGGCCGAACGAGGCGCGCAGCGCGACGATCGGGCTCACCCATGCGACGACGGAAGACTTGCGAGGCGCGTTGTCGCGGCTCGGCGTCGCCGATCCGCGCTTTCCCGTCCTGTATGACGACCGGATGCGTACCGCCGTGGTTTCGGGGCCGCCGCGTCTAGTCGAACTCGTGACGGATGTCGCGCATCTGATCGACCATGACGTGGCGCGGGACGACGCACCGGAAGTTCGCTCGTTTCGTCTCCACTATGCGTGGGCGACGGACCGCTCTTTGATGATCAATGGACAGCCTGTCGTCGTGCCCGGCGTCGCATCGACGTTGCGCAGCCTGTATCCCGACAGCGCCGGTTCGCGTTCAGCCGATGCGCCGGCCGCGCCAGGGGACGACGCTTATCGCATGCATGATATCGGCGGAACCGGTGGCAATCCGGCGGCGGCCGCGGGCGATCGTTCGTTTCCGCCGCTACCGAATCTCTTCGGCGGCAACGGGGCTGCTCGACCGAACATCAATCCGCCCCTGCCTGCAAGTGTGCGCGGCGGCGATGCGAATGCGAGCGCTCAGACGGCGCCGCTGCCCAACGATGCGAGCGGCATCGGCGCCGATCCTTCATCAGGCGGCATGCATTCCGACGAGCCGATCATCCGCGCCGATGCGCGCAACAACGCCATTCTCGTCCGCGCTCGCGCAGAGACGATGCCTGCGCTCGAGAAGCTCATTACCTCGCTCGATCGCAGACCGGGGGTACTCGAGATTGATGCGAGCGTCATCGAGATCACCGAGACGGGGCTGAAAGAGCTGGGTGTCGACTGGCGGCTCCATTCGAGCCATTTCGACGTGGAAACCGGCAACGGTCAGAACACGCAGGCGGGTTTTCCCGATTCGGTCAATCCCCAAGGGTTTCCGGCAACGGGCGGCGCGGGGACGATCGGTACGTTGTCCTCGGCGGCGGGTGCGGCCGGTGCCGCTGTAGCGGCCACGCCGGCCGGCGGGGTGCTCACGGCCGTTATCGGCGGTACGGGCCGCTATCTGCTGAGCCGCATCAGCGCGCTCGAGCAGACCGACAATGCGCGCATCACCGCGAGCCCCAAAGTGGCGACGCTCGACAACATGGAAGCGGTAATGGACAACAAGCAGACCTTCTACGTGCCGGTTCAGGGCTTCGAATCGGGCAGCTTGTATAGCGTCTCGGCCGGCGTCGCGCTGCGTGTGCTGCCGAGCATCGTATCGGACCAGGGCAAACCCGAGATTCGCCTGGACGTGCACATCGAAGACGGCAATCTGACGAGTTCGAACGTGGGCAACTTACCGGTCGTCAGCAAGAGCACGATCGATACACAGGCGCTGATCAATCAAGGGCAGAGCCTGCTCATTGCCGGCTATACGGTCGATCAGGACGATCGCAGCGAGTCGGGTATTCCGGTGTTGTCGAAAATTCCCGTGATTGGTGGCTTGTTTCGCTTCAAGCACCATCAAGGGCAGAAGTTTCAGCGGCTGTTTCTGTTGACCCCGCGGATCGTATCGGCTTCGCCCGACGATGCGGTGCCGTGCGACGGATGCCAGACGCCGGAATCGCTGGGGATGGTGACGCAGTAGCGGGATAGCCGGGAAGTCGCCGCCGCGTGCTGCGGTATTCGACGGCAGAGGGAGAGGGCAGTAGGCTATCGACTATCTATTCGGCGGAAACAAGGGCGAGCGTGCGTTGCGCCAATCGTTGGCGGCGTCCGGCATCGAGGCGGATTTGTTCGGAAACATCGGCGAGGCAACGTATGGCGTTGACCAAGCCGACTACGGTGTGATGATCATCGATCGAGGCCTGCCGGACTAATGGCTCGGCAAGTTCGGCCGTTGCTTCATTTGGCGGAAGTCAGCGAAGCGCAGAACTTCCGCTTCGACGAAGTGAACGGCGTCGATGTGGCGCAAGAAGTCGTGGCCTATTTGGACAGAAAGGCTGCGGCTAAGGAGGTGAGGCTGCATATCGACGCGGAAGAGGGCCAGCCGTGCATCAGGGCGGACAAGAGCGCGAGAAAAAGACCGGCCTTGCGAGCCGGTCCCGTTTGAGGTGCGTACAGCGAACGGGCTGACCGTTCAGGCGTCGCCCGTCAGCATAGCGCGACGCTTTTTGGCGCCGTCCGGTCGGTTCATCCCTGCCTGCAGCATGAACATCTCGAGCATCATTTCCTGTTCGAGCTGTCCGTTGTCGCCGCCGGCTTGATTGGCTGCGTTGTTGGATGCGTTCTGCGCGTTATCGGCTTTCTTTTCTTCCTTCGCCTTTTTGTCTTCCGACTCGCCCACGCCGGCATGCTCGCTTTCGGCCGTGCGGCCCTTGCTTCCGCCGCGGCCCGTCATGGCGCTCAGCCGTTCGCTGAGCTTCACCCTCGAGGATCCGCCAGCATGGCCGGCGCCGCCTTCGAGCGATGCATGCGAACGCTTCGACCCGACCGAGAAACCGCCGCTGCCAGCGATGCCGATCGCGGCCCCTGCCGCCACGCCGGCATAAGCCGAACCCGATCCCGATCCGCCTTCGGGCATGACCTTCGAAGCCAACGATCCGAGCTTGTCTTGCACTTCGTTGCCGACTTCCATCTCGGAGACGTTCTTGACGACGCCCTTAACCGTTTGCGCAACGTTGCCGTGCAGCGCGCCGCCGATGGCCTCATCGAGTTGCTGGCTGCCGATGTGCGCATTGACGAGCATGTTCGTTCCGACGGCAGCCATCGCGCCTTCGGGCGAGAGGTCCGACGCCACTTCGAGCGTATCCATGCCGGCCTTGCCGAGATCGCCAAGCGCGGCGCCCCAATGGCCGTGCACGGCGTCCTTGCCTGCTTGGACGGTGGCCTTGATCGCGCCTTCGGTGCCGTTGACGACTTCGGCTCCGACTTGATCCACGCTCGACTTGATGTCCTTGCCGAGCGCGTCGTAGCCCTTCTCGACCTTGCCCATCGCCTTGTCCATGCCTTTGCTCAAATGCATGTTGGCGAGGGAATCGACGGTGGCGTGACCGAGCGCGGTGCTCGCATCGTAAGCGGTATTAAAGCCGTCTTGAGCGGTCTTGACCGTATCGTCGAGCGCTTGCTGCCAATGTCCGTGAATGACGTCGCTGCCCGTTTTGGCGAGATCCTTGCCGACCGTGCTCACATCTTTGCCGAGCTGCGTGCCGACTATGCCGACGCCGGTCTTGATGCCTTCGCCGACCTTCTGCATGCCTTTCTCGGCCTTGCCCATCGCTTTGTCCATCTTCTTGCTCAAATGCATGTGAGCAAGCGAATCGACGGTGGCTTGTTCGCCGGCCGTGCCGGCATCGTAGGCGGTCTTGGCCAGATCCTGCGTGGCCTGCATCGCTTGGTTCAAGGCTTTTTGCAAATGGCCGTGGATGACGTCGTCGGCGGCTTCGATCGTGTGCTGAGCCACGCTCGCCACGTCCTTGGCAACGGTCTTGCCGACTTCTTCGACGCCCTTGACGACGCCTTCGCCCACTTTGGCAATGTCCTTGCCCGCGGTTTCGAGGCCGTGGCCGACCTCTTTCGCCGCATGCGCAATGTCATGCCCGAGGTGCTCGAAGCCGTGTTTGATCGATGAAAAGAGTCCCATGGATATTCCTTGGAAGAGTGCGGATCAGAACCGAAGAAGCCGGCGCATCGCACCGGCCACTTTCGTCTGAGGTCGCTTGATATCAGATGCCGCTGGCGCCCGACGCCTTTTGCTGCTCCATGATCTTCTGCAGCATTTGCGTGATTTCGCCGAGCATTTGCAGTTCGTTCTGCGTTTGGCCGCCACCGTTGCCTGCGCCGCGATTGCCGCTGCCGCCGCCTTGGCTGCCTTGCGATTGCAGTTGCTGCAGCATTTGCGTGATTTCGGCGAGCATCGATTCGATCGACGGTGGTTGATTTCCGCTGCCGGCGCCATCCGCGCCGGTTGCACCGACAGGGCCGCCCGCGCCGCCGGCGCCGCTTGCACCGTCCGGGCCGCCTGCGCCACCACCGCCCATGCCTCCGCCACCCACGCCGCCGCCGGAACCGCCACCTTCGATCTGCTGCTTCAGCATGTCGAGGATTTGGCCGAGCATTTGCATGATCTGGTCGTTGTTGTTTTGGCCGCCGCCGGCTTGGCTATTCTGCGATTCGAGCTGCTGCAGCATTGACAGAATGTCTTGCAGCGTCGAATCGAGCGAGGATTGCTGGCCGCCGCTGGCGGCATCCGAAGGACCGCCCGCGTCCGAGGGCCCGCCTGCCGACGGAGCACCGCTACCGCCGGCAGGCGCACCGCCACCGCCCGCAGGCGCGCCGCCGCCACCGCCGCCCTTCGTGTCCATGCCGGTTTGCGCGTTTTGTTTCTGGATTGCCTGTTGCAGCAGGTCTTCGATCATCTGCAGCACTTCTGCCAAGATTTGCTCGAGCTGCTGCGCCGGGTTGTTGCTGCTCGACTGCGACGAGTTCGAAAAGTCGAGCGAGTTCAGGCTGGTGCCGAATGAGTTGTCGATCGATACGCTCATGAGTAGCCTCGTGATCATAAATTGGGGGTCCGCACTGCCGGGAGGCGGTGCTTTGAATTTCGCCGCGCGACGAGGCACCGAAGCGCGCTCCTAGCGGAACGCAGCGGCATGGCGCATCGCTCGGATTCGACGATACGCGGCTGTCATCGGCCCGGCCTCGCTTGCCGGCGAACTACACGGGACGCCGGCGAAACGAATGAATGCAACGTATGTGAGCGGCGCAATCGCCAATCGAGCGTGGCTGTGAACGTCGACCATCGCAGTCCACTTCGACGGTTCAGGAGTCGACGTTGATGGGGAAGAGGAAGGATTGAGCGCATCGATCATCGAACGTCGATGATCGATGCGGGGACTTCGGGGAGGGGGAAAGCGGGTGTGAAAGCGGAAGGAAGGATTGGTAGCGCTAGAATTCGACTGCGTTCATCGCCGATGACACGCGGCTCATCGACATGTCGGCCGAGGACGGTACCCGGCGCGATGCGTCGGCCTGGAGCGGCACTTCGTCCTGCGCCGCCTCGAACGCGCAAATGTCGAGCTTGTAGCCGAGCGAATAGACGGTCTTTAGATTGGCGAGCGCGCGTCCCGACTGGCGCAGTTTTCTCCGCAACTTGTAGACATGTTGTTCGATCGATCGGCTCGCAATGTCTTCGCACGAACCCCACACGCTGCTCGCGATCTGCGCGCGGCTCAAGTATTTCCCGGGGCTGGAGAAGAACAGCCAAGCCATGGCGAACTCGCGCGGTGTCAGCGGAATCTCCTCGCCGTCGATTTCCAGCGTGCCCACGTCGCGCCGCAACGTATAAGGGCCGAGCGAAACGACGTCGTCGCGGTGTTCTTGCTTGCGGCGCTGCAAGGCAACATGCACGCGCAGCCGCACTTGTTCGAGTTCGAATCGGTTTGCGACATCGGTTGCACCGGCGTTGATCCATCGCAACATCGCAGACCAGTTCGAAAATGGTGTCAGCACAATGACGGGTGTCGAAAGATCGGCGTTGCAATTGCGCCAGGAAAGCAGCGAATTGACGAGCATCGAATTGTTCTTCGCGTCGATCAGCACGGCGTCGAATGCGGTCGTGCGCATCGTGCGGAACAGCGCGAGTTCGGCGTTGAACGCATCGAGCTCGATCGCCTCCTCTGCGAAGCAGTCCGCAAGGCTGGTGGTCAGTTGACGGTCGTCGGTAACAAGAGCGAGTCGCACTTTATTCTCCAATCAGCGCGCATCGTCGACGAGAAGCGTCGCGTGCGCTAACGGCGCAGCCGCTGCACCTTTCGCAACGGCGTCGTCCAACCGGGCGGTGAAACATCCTGTTTTGTTATGACAGTCGTTTCGTTCTTTAGGAACGCTTGCGCGATCCGGCGAAGTCATGCCTCCGCGACATCGACCGATGAGGTCTTGTCGTCCGTTAGTGTCGAGTACCGAGTCGAAGGATGCGAAGATTCCTAGACCATGAAAAATGCCCTTGCCGATATCCCTACGTGAGACGATCCGCAGGCTATGGGCTTGAGCCGGGCTGCGCGGGTTCGATGTCGGATTCTCCTTACGAAGGATTCCGCGTTTCCTGACCGCGCGCCACGGGTCGGGTGACGGCAAAGTGATGCATGCATCGAATCGATGCAACGGCGTTGCAACTTTTTTCTCGCTGGCGGGTACCTACAGTGAAATATCGAACCGGGCTGATCCAGAATCCCATGTTGCCGATCATCGAACCCACTGCAAGGCGTGCGCGGCCGGCCGCCTCGCGCAGCAACGACGCCGAGGATACGGCGTTGCTGCAGCGCATCATCGCGCGCGACAAGGCTGCCCTGGCGGCGCTCTACCGCGAATACCACCGGCGGCTGGTCCGCTTCCTCGTTCGCTTTACCCGCCGCGAGGATTTGATCGAGGAAGTCGTCAACGACACGTTTCTCGTGGTTTGGCAAAAGGCGCATGAGTTCAAGGCGCAGGCGCGCATATCCACGTGGATCATGGGCATTGCCTACCGCGTGACGCTCAAGGCGTTGCGACAAGGGCATTTGCCGTTCGAGCCGCTGGAAACCGAGCATGACAGGGTCGCGAGCGAGCCCGCGGTGGATCACGAATTGATCGACTGGCTCAGTAAGGGCTTGACGCGGCTTACGCCCGAGCAGCGCCTGGTGATGGAAATGGCCTACGTCATGGGACATTCGCTCGAAGAGATTGCCGAAATGACGAATTCGCCGCTGAGTACGGTGAAAGCAAGAATGTTCCACGCCCGCGTGAAGTTGCGCAACGTCATGCCGGCACTCGCCGGCTTTGCAGAGGACGACCAATGAAAAATAATTCAATCGACGACGGCAGCCAGCGCGTTCATCTGCGCGTATGGGATCTGTTGCCATGGATCGTCAATGGAACCGCTTCCGATTCGGCGCGCCGCGATGTCGAGGCGCATGTGAGCGACTGCGAGCATTGCCGGGCAGAACTCACGCGGCAACAACGCGTGCATGCGGCCATGAATGCGGATGCCGATGCGCAGGTGGCGTTGCCGGTCGAGCGGGGGCTGGAGCGGCTGCTCGAAAGCGTGGATGCGCACGAGCAGCAAGCGGCTCGCTATACCCGCGCGGGTGGGACTGGGCGCAGCCGTTGGGCCTGGGTCGCGTGCGGCTTGGCGGCGATGGTGCTGCTCGAAGCGGGTGGCCTCGTTGGCCTGGGTACGTCGCACCGCAACACGAGCAGCTATCACACGCTGTCCTCGCCCGATGCGGGATTGCCCCAGGCAGAGATCCGCCTCGTTGTGGATCCCTCTATGACGGCCGGCAAGCTGCAGGCGTTGCTTGTGGCCCTGCATCTGCAGATCGTCGCGGGCCCGAACGAAGACGGCGTGTATTCGCTCGGCGTGATCGGCCCGGGCCATGACATCGAGAAGGATACCGCGGCGTTGCGCGCCGCCCCCGGCGTGCGCTTCGTCGAGCCCGCCGATGGCTCCCGCAATGCTCAATGATCCGCGTCTCGTGCGTTCGACGAACAGCTTGCGCGGCAGCGTCGTATTGCGGCTGTTCGCCATCGTTTTCGTGTTCAGCTGCGCCGTCACCGTAGCTTTGACGGCGACGCAGCTCTATTACGATCGTTCGCTGGCGAATATCGCTCCACGGATTCTCGTGAATCAAGCCGCCAATACGTTTCTCGTGGCGCTATTCATTACGTGGCTCCTGAATCGGATCGTGACGCGGCATCTGACGGCGATTGCCCGCGCTGTCGCGCGATACGATTTTCGAGAACGGCCGATGCCGCTGCGACTCGATCGCAAAGACCGGAGCGTTCCCGATGAGCTGGACCGCGTGGTGTCGGCCATCAACGCGATGGCCGAGCGCGTCTACCACGCCTATCTCGAGGAGCGCCGTACCTCGGTTGAGCGTCAGGCACGGCACGCGGCCGAAGCGGCGCGCGACGAGCTCGAATTGCGCGTCGCGCGCCGCACGGAGCAACTCGCACGCGCGAACTTTGAACTGCGGGAGCAGATCGCCGAGCGCGAACGCGCGCAAGCGCAACTGGCGCTCAGCGAAGCGCGATTGCGCGAGATCGTCGAAGTGAGCCCCGTTCCGCTCTCCATCGGCTCGGCGGCCGAGCCGCGCATGCTCTACGCGAACGAGCAATGGCTGGAGTTGTTCGGCGTAACCGAATCCGAGTTGCCGGGTATTTGTCTCGACGCACTCTACGTGGAGCCGGACGGACGGCGCAAACTGCTCGAACGGGCCAGGCTGGGCGGCAACGTTACCGACACCGAAGTGCCGGTGCGCCGGCTCGACGGGGCGCCTTTCTGGGCGACGATGACCGCGCGGTTGGCCAGCTTTCAGGACGAGCCCGCGATTTATGTCGGCTTCCACGACGTGACGGAGCGCAAACGCATGGAGCAGGAACTGCTCGACTCGCGCGAGCAGTTGCGTCAACTGGGTGCCCATATGGAGGCAATTCGCGAAGAAGAGCGCAAGCGCATCGCACTCGAGATTCACGACGAACTCGGTCAATTGCTGACTGCGCTCAAGATGGACATATCGTTGCTCAAGATGCACTCGGGCGGCCATCCGGAGATGCTGAAGAAAGTCATCGGCATGCGCGATCTCGTCGAGCAGACGATGTCGATGGTGCGCAACGTGGCCAACCACCTGCGTCCGGCCGCATTGAACTTCGGGCTCGTGTCCGCGCTGGAATGGCTGACCGAAGACTTCGGCAAGCGAACGGGTATCGTTTGTCAGCTCGTGCTGAATGCGGACGAGCCCAACCTTAGCGATGCCCACGCGACGGCCTTGTTCCGCGTCGTGCAGGAATCGATGACGAACGTTGCGCGTCACGCTCGCGCCACGCGTGTGCACGTGACGATGATGCGCGGCGAGGACGGGCTCGTCTTGAACGTCAGCGACAACGGCTGCGGCTTCGAGCAGACTGCCTGCAAACGCGGTTCGTACGGTTTGCTCGGCATGAGTGAGCGCGCGCGGTTGATCGGGGCATCACTGCAAATCGACAGTGTGGTTGGCTCCGGTACGGTGGTGTCCATTAGTATTCCTGTGGGAAGCGGAAGTGAGGATGATCAAGATTCTGATCGCGGATGACCACGCGGTGGTCCGCAGCGGGTTGAAGCAAATTGTCGCTACGGCTGACGATATGACGGTGATCGATGAAGCCGCGAGCGGCGCGGACGTGCTGAGCAAGCTGCGCGGCGCCGAAGTCGATTTGTTGATGCTCGACATCACGATGCCGGGGATTTCCGGCGTCGACTTGATTCGCCGCGTGCACGGCGAATATGCGGAGATGCCGATCCTGATCTTGAGCGTTCACAACGAGCCGCAAGTCGTGTCGCGCGCCCTGCGCGCAGGTGCGAGCGGCTATGTCACGAAGGACAGCGATCCAGAGGTGTTGCTGGCGGCCGTTCGCAAGCTCGTGATGGGCGGGCGTTTCATCGATCCGACGCTCGTCGATGCAGTGGTGTTCGAGCGGCATTCGTCAGACGTGCCGCCGCATGAAATTTTGTCGGATCGAGAGTTCGAAGTGCTGCGTTTGCTTTCAAGCGGTCGCAGCGTCAACGAGATCGCGGAAGCATTTGCGTTGAGTGCGAAAACCATCAGTACGCACAAGCGCAGGATGATGCAGAAGCTGGGCGTCAGCAACAACGCGGATCTATTCCGCTATTCCATCCGCCATGGCCTTGCGACGCAATGAGCGCGTCGTAGACGAGCCGTTCGATGAGCCGACACGCGGTGCCGGCTGCTCCGAGTTTCAATGCAGGGTGCCGAACAGGGCATCGACACCGTCACCGGGCGTGAGGCCCACCTTGAAATAGGCTTCGAGCCGCTCGGCCGTTTGCAGATCGAGTTCGTAAGTCGAGTAAATATGGCCCTCCGTCAAGGCACGGTCATACCAATCGAGCATCCATTGGCGCAATGCCAACTCTTGCTCCGGCAACCCGTGTGCATCGGGGTCGAGGATCGAGACATTCATCATCGATGTGCTCCTGTATTCCGATTGATAAAGGTGTGATTCCCACTATGACGATAGAACCGATAGGGGCGAATTCTGCTCGAATATTTATGCTACGCGAGTACGGGTGAGCTTGCCCCCGGAAAACGAATCCCTTGCTGAGCGTTTAAACTCAAGCAAGGAGAGTCAAGAAGATGAGCAAGATGACGCGGGCGCGCTACACGCTCGAATTCAAGCTGGAAGCGGT
>SCQY01000357.1 GCA_004298665.1 bacterium
GTTGATAGATCCCGTTGTTTTGAAGATCTTCCAGAAGAACTCGGAGGTTAGCATCGTCTGGCGTTACCCCATCTCTTCAGGCTCGTAACCGGTGGTCCGGCGGCATCAGTATAGCATAGGGCCTAGGTCCTCTCAAGGGTCTTGACAAATCCGCGAAGCCCCCTGGTCACGGGCGTTTGCGGGCCGCTTCGTAAAGCAGGATGCTCCCCGCCATCGCCGCGTTGAGGCTCTCGACGCGGCCCTGCTGCGGGATGCGCACGCGCGCATCGGCGCGCTCGAGCCACGCCGCCGGCCCGTGCCGCTCGTGTCCGATGACCAGCAGAAAGTCTGCCGGAAACTCGAAGCGGTCGCACGGTTCGCCCTCCAGATCGGCCACCACGATCGCGCGCGCGCGCTCCTGCGCCAAACGCGCGAGGTCCTCGCCGCTCCCGCGTGCGATCGGCACGCGGAAAAGTGCCCCCATCGCCGCTCGCACGACTTTAGGACTGAGCGCGTCGACCGCGTCGTCGACGAAGCAGGCGCCGCCGGCGCCGAAGGCTTCGGCGCTGCGCAGGAGGGTACCGGCGTTGCCGGGGTCGCCGATGCCGGCCAGTACCAGCGTCGGTCCGCCCGCGTCGAGCACCTCCGGGAGAGAGAAGAGACGCTCGACGGCGGAGGCCACGATGCCCTGCGGCGTTGCCGTGTCGGCGAGCCCCGCCAGCACGCGCTCCTCCACCACGTAGACAGCGGCGCCGTTGCGCTCGCTCCATTCGGCCAGCGCCCGATGGCGGTCGTAAGCCTCCTCGCTCAGCGCCAGCGTCTCGATCCGGACGCCGCTCTCCAGCGCTTCGGTCAGCAGGGTCGGTCCCTCGAGCAGGTAGCGTGCAAGGCGGCGCCGCCCTTTGCGTTCGCGTAAGGCGCGCAGCTCGCGAAGATGCTCGTTGTGTGTTCCAGCGGTGGTGACCATCGTGACGGGACTTAGGTGGACTGCCGCCGTTGCCTGCCAAAACGCGCGATGGCGCCCGCACGCGCATTGCGTGGGACGCCATCGGGATTCGATACGAGTTCGCGGTCGGGCGAGCGACGCTCTCGATCGCGCGTTTGCTGCTAGGCGCTCAAGTGCTGCTTGGCCAGCGCCAGCAGCTTGCCGAAGGCGGCCGCGTCGTTGACGGCGAGGTCCGCGAGCATCTTGCGGTTGACGTCCACGCCGCCGCGCTTGAGGCCGTTGACCAGGCGCGAGTAGTTCATGCCCTCGCGGCGGGCCGCGGCGTTGATGCGCGAGATCCACAGCGAGCGGTAGTCGCGCTTGCGAACGCGACGGTCGCGGAAGGCATAAGCCAGCGACTTGAGCAGTGCCTCGTTGGCAACGCGGTAATTCCGGCGGCGAGCCGCGCGGAATCCCTTGACCAACTTCATGACCTTGCGGCGATGCTTGTGCGAGTTGACGGCGCGTTTGATGCGAGCCATGAGTTCGTCCCCCTCCGTTATGCCAGGTACGGCACGAGCGCGCGAATGCGGCGGGCATCGCCCGGCGCGGCAATCGCGCTCTTACGGAAGTGGCGCTTCCGCTTCGAGCTCTTCTTGGTCAAAATGTGGTGGCAGCCGCTGAACTGAGGCTGGTGCTGAATCTTCCCGCCGGCGCTGACTTTGATGCGCTTGGCGGTTCCGCGGTGCGTCTTGATCTTAGGCACTGGTCGCTCCTTGATCCGGCTCCTTGGGCGCACCCGCGGCCGCCGGCTGCTGCCTCGCACTCGCGCGCACCTCCGCGCGCGGCGCGAGAATCATGAACATGTTCTTGCCTTCCAGGCGCGGCTCGCGCTCGACGTTGGCAACGGATGCCATGTCTTGCGCCATGCGGTCGAGGAGGCGGCGGCCGAAGTTCGCGTACGTAATCTCGCGGCCGCGGAACATGATGGTTACTTTGACTTTATCGCCGTCGCTGAGCAGCCGCTGCGCCATGCGGGCTTTCGTCTCGTAGTCGTGCTGGTCGATCTTGGGACGCAGCTTGACTTCACGAAGCTCGTTGTGCGCCTGCTTCTTGCGCGCTTCTTTGTCTTTCTTCGACTGTTCGTACTTGAGACGTCCGTAATCGACGATCCGGCATACGGGCGGAACTGCCGTCGGCGAAACCTCGACGAGGTCGAGCCCCTTGCTGCGGGCGAGGTCGAGGGCTTGCTCCGTCGGCATCACGCCGAGCTGCGCACCTTCGTCGTCGATGATGCGAACTTGGCGTATGCGAATCTGTTCGTTGATTCGGATGGGTCTAGCGATGAGCGATACTCCTTTGAATGAGCCCGCTCCACGCACCGCTGCCGAGCGGCGTCCTGCACGAGGGCTTCGTGCGAGAACCGGAGCGGCAGTAGCCGTCCGGTGAGAAGCGGGGCTTCTACTTCGGCCCGGTTAGAGTATCAGGCAGGCTCGCTCCTCGTCAAGGGGCGAGGTCGCTCGCGGGATCCAGAGGAGGCTTAGGGCGGCGCGGGCGGGCCGGCGGAGATCAGGCGCTCGCGCAAGGCGATGCCGACCACTTGGGCGCGGTCGCGGGCTCCCAGCTTGCGCAGGATCGCTTTGACGTGGCTCTTCACCGTCTCCTCGGAGATGGTCAGCCGGCCGGCGATGGCGGCGTTGGGAAGCCCTTCCACGATGCAGGCAAGGACATCGCCCTCGCGCCGCGTGAGGCCGACCGCGCCGCCAGGCCAGTTGCCCCCTCGCTTGCGGCCTGGCCCTTGGAGGCGCTCGTAGGCGGCGGCGAGCGCGGGGTCGACCACCGTCTCCCCGCGCAGCACCGCCTCGAGGGCGTCCACCAGGGCCGCGTCGGAGACGCGCTTGAGGAGGTAGCCGCGGGCGCCGGCGCGCAGGGCCTCGACGATGTATTGCTCGTCCTCGTAGACGGTGAGCACGACCACGGCCACGTCGGGGAAGCGGTCGCGGATGGCGCGGCAAGCGGTGAGGCCGCTGCTGCCCGGCAGGCGGATATCCAGTGTCACCACGTCGGGGCGCTCGCGTGCGATCATCTCCACGGCTGTCTGCATATCGCCTGCCTCGCCGACGATCGCGATGCGGCCCGCGTGATGGCGGAGCATCGCAATGAGCCCTTCGCGCACCATGCGATGGTCGTCGACGATGGCGACGCGGATCGGCGTGTGCTTCAAGGGCTCGGCGCTAGGCAAGGGCTCGTACCTCCATGGGCAGGGGGATGATGACGCGGATCGAGGTGCCGTGGCCGGGTGCGCTGCGCACGGCAAGCGTCCCGCCCAAGAGTTTAGCGCGCTCTTTCATGCCGGCGACGCCGAAGTGCGCCGCGTTGCGGTAATGGCGCTGGGAGCGCGGATTGAAACCGCGCCCATCGTCGCGGATCTCTACGGTGAGGCGCTCGCCGCGCTTGCGGACGAGTACGGAAAGGTTGGAGGCCTGCGCGTGTTTGCGCGCGTTGTTCAGCGCTTCCTGAACGATGCGGTAGAGCGCGATTTCGTAGTGGTCCGGAAGCTCCTGCAGCGTCTCCGCAACCAGACGCGCATGCACGCCGCTCTCTTCTTGGAAGCGCGCGCACAGCGAGTGCAGCGCGGGCAGCAGTCCCAGATCGTCCAGCGTGGAGGGGCGCAGATTGTAGAGCGCGTTGCGTGCCTCCACCAGCGACTCGTCGAT
>SCQY01000358.1 GCA_004298665.1 bacterium
CGTCGAGCACCTGATCGGCATCATCCCGATGGACTCGATCTTCTCGCCGATCCGGAAAGTCAACTACGCCGTCGATGACACGCGCGTCGGCCAGGTCACCGACTACGACCGCCTCACGGTTGAGATCGAGACCAACGGCTCGATCACTCCGGATGAAGCTCTGGCTACGGCTGCCAAGATCCTGCGCGAGCAGTTCGCGCTCTTCGCGACGTTCACGTCGGAAGAGCAGCCCATCGCTGAGCCCGTTCAGAGCGAGTGGGACATCCCGGTCGAGACGCTCGACCTCTCGGTTCGCTCGTACAACTGCCTCAAGCGTGCCGGCATCTCCAAGGTTTCGGAGCTGCTGGATATGACCGAGGACGAGATCATCAAGATGCGTAACTTCGGCAAGAAGTCGCTCGACGAGATCAAGGAAAAGCTGGAGGAGCGCGGTCTCTCGCTCCGGCAGCCGTAAGGAGAATAGTTCACCCCGATGCGCCATAACAAAGCTTCCAAGCGTCTCTCGCGCACCGATGCGCACCGCCGGGCGATGCTCCGCAACCTGACGACGTCCTTCCTCCTGCACGGTAAGGTGGAAACCACGTCGACCAAGGCCAAGGAAGTCTCGAAGATCGCCGAGCGTCTGCTGACCACCGCGCGCCGCGGCGATCTGCACTCACGCCGTCTCGTCGCGTCGTATCTGCTCGACCCCAAGGTCGTGCAGAAGGTTTGCGATCAGATCGCCCCAACGCTCAAGGATCGTACGGGCGGCTATACGCGCGTGCTCAAGATCGGTATCCGCAAGGGCGATGCCGCTGAGGTGTCACTGCTCGAGCTGGTGGCCGGCTGAGCGATCGATGGAGGCCGCTGGAGTTCGGCGCAATGACTTCGTCAGCGCCAATCGTTGCGTGAAGGAGGACCGTCGAGGTCGTGTGGCCCTGCGCGCTTCTTCGCGCACGTTCGTGGCCGATGCGATCACTCCAATTTCCGCGTTTTACGCCCTGGCTGAGCCGGGGCGTGCGTGTTTGCTGGAGTCCGTCGAAGGGACGGAGCGTATCTCGCGCTATAGTTTCTTAGGCCTGGACTTTCTGGCAGTCGAGGCAATCGACGGTGACGACCGCGCCTCCACGCTAGGTGCGCTGCGCAGCTTGATCCGCCGCTTCGAGGTGCTGGAACGCGAGCAGTTGGCCTTCGCCGGCGGCGTCGTGGCGCTGTGCAGCTACGACCTCGTGCGGGCCCTCGAGCGCGTGGGTGAGCGTCTCCCTGCCGATGCCCCGCTGCCCAAGATCTATGCCGTCGTGCCGGGGACATGGCTGGTGTTCGACCACTTCCGCCACACGCTGACGCTGCTGGGCTTCTCTCGTGAGGAGAGCGAGCGCGCGGGCGTCGAGGCGCGCCTGGCCGAGTACGAGCGCCGCCTGCTCTGGACGCGCCCCTCGCTCCCCGGCAGCTTTACGATAGCTGGTCCGCTCCACCGCTCGTTGGAGCGCGAAGCGTTTCTCGAAGGCGTGAAGCGCGCCAAGCGCGCCATCTATGAGGGCGACGTCTACCAGCTCCAGCTCTCGATCCGCTTCGACGCCGCGGCCGAGGGCGAGCCTTTCGATCTCTACCGGCGCGTGCGTGCAAAGAATCCTTCGCCGTACATGTTCTTCCTCGACACGCCATACGGCGCCGTACTCGGCGCCTCGCCCGAGTTTCTCGTGCGCCTGGACGGCTCGACCGCACGCCTGCGTCCGCTAGCGGGGACGCGGCCGCGCCACGAGGATCCGGCCGCCGAAGTGCGCGTGATGCGCGAGCTGCTTGCGGATCCCAAGGAGCGCGCCGAGCACGTCATGCTCGTGGATCTGGCGCGGAACGATCTGGGACGCGTCTGCCGTTACGGCAGCGTGCGCGTCGACGAGTTGATGGCGATCGAGAAGTATAGCCACGTCATGCACATCGTTTCGAACGTCGAGGGCGAGCTGCGCGATGATCGTGACGCCGTCGACCTCTTCGAGGCCGCCTATCCGGCCGGCACGGTCACCGGGACGCCGAAGATCCGCGCCATGCAGATCATCAACCAGCTCGAGCCCGTGACGCGGGGCTTCTATGCCGGCAGCGTGGCCCACTTCGATTTCGACGGTGACATGGATTCGTGCATCACGCTGCGCAGCGCGCACGTGCGGGACGGCCGCGTCTACTTTCAGGCTGCGGCCGGTATCGTCGCGGACTCCGATCCGGAGTCCGAGTATGCCGAGGTGCACCACAAGACGCGCATCATCGCCGAGACACTGGAGATCTCGCCATGGTAGCGCCGAGCGTCCTCCTGCTGGACAACTACGACTCCTTCACGTATAACATTGCCCACGCGCTGGCCGCTGCCGGCGCCGCCGTGGAAGTGATTCGCGCCGATGGGCTCAGTGTGGAGCAGGCAATGGCGCGCAACGACGACGGTATCGTCGTGGGCCCCGGACCGGGGCGCCCAGAAGATGCCGGCATCAGCGTCGCGCTGATCGCGGCGGCGGCCCAGGCGCGCCGGCCGCTCTTCGGCGTCTGTCTGGGGCATCAGGCATTGGCCCAAGCTTTCGGTGCCACCATCGCTTATGCGCCCGCGCTCTTCCACGGCAAGACATCGCGCATTCGCTACGACGGCGGACGCCTCTTCGCTGGAGTGCCGCAGGACTTCGCTGCTACGCGCTACCACTCGCTGGCAGTTGAGGAGAGCAGCCTGCGCGAGCCGCTGCGCGTCGTGGCCTGGAGCGACGACAACGTCGTGCAGGCGGTCGAGCACGCGGAGCTGCCGCTCTACGGTGTGCAGTTCCATCCCGAGTCGGTGCTGACGGACGTCGGCGCGCGCATCTTCGCAAACTTTCTGGAGGTCGTACGGACCCAGCAAGGGAGCACGGTAACGTGAGTGAGATCGTCGAGCTGCTGCGGCGCGTGATGCGCGGCGAGGACTTGAGCGCGAACGAGGTGGCCTTGGCCATCGGACGTTTGATGGACGGCGAGGAGCCGCCCACGCGCGTGGCCGGCCTGCTGGTGGCCATGGCCGTGAAAGGCGAGACGGCCGGCGAAGTCGTGGGCGCGGCGCGTGCCATGCGCGAGCGCGCGTTGCACGTCGAGCACGATCTGCCGCTGGTTCTCGACATCGTGGGCACCGGAGGCGACGGCGCGCATACGATCAACATCTCCACTGCCGCGTCGATGGTGGTGGCCGGCGCCGGCATCCCCGTTGCCAAGCATGGGAACCGCGCTGCGTCGAGCAAGTGCGGCAGCGCCGACGTTCTGGAAGCGTTAGGCGTGGAGATATCGGTGGGCCCACAGGAGGCAGCGCGCCGGCTGCGCGAGGATCGCATCGCCTTTCTGTTCGCGCAGCGTTACCATCCCGCGTTCAAGAACGTTGCGCCGCTGCGTCGCGATCTGGGCGTGCCCACCATCTTCAACGTGCTCGGCCCGCTGACCAATCCGGCGGGGGCGAATCGGCAAGTAGTAGGCGTGGCGCGGGAGCCACTCGTACCCCTGGTGGCAAATGCGCTGCTGGGATTGGGCTGCGAGCGCGCCGCCGTGATTTATTCGCTCGATGGCGTCGATGAGCTCTCGGGGGCGGCGCCGGCGCTCGTGACGATGGTGCACGATGGGCGCGTCGAGACGGGGCGGCTGGACCCCGCCGAGTACGGGGTGCACGCGGAGCTCTCCGAACTGCGCGGCGGCGAGGCCGCCGAGAACGCGCGCGCGCTGGAGTCGATCTTGGCCGGTGAGCGCAGCCCGCGCGCGGACGTCGTGGCCCTCAATGCGGCGCTTGCCCTGCACGTCGCGGGGGCGGCGGAGGACGTACGCGAGGGCCTAGCGCTGGCGCGGCGCAGTATCCTCGAAGGGCGCGCGCTGGCTACGCTCGAGGCGATGCGCGCCTCGCACGATCGCGGCGAGGCGGTGCGTGCGGAGGAGGCTCGGTGAGCGATATCCTGCACCGTTTGCTGGAGGCCAAGGCCAAAGTGCTCGAGCGCGAGCGCGAGCAGGAGCCATGGGGTCCGCTCCATGCGCGCGCCGTCGAGCGCATCCCACAGCGGCGCAGTTTTCTGGAGGCGCTGCGTGCGCGCGGTGAGGAAGCCGCAATCATCGCCGAGGTGAAGCGTGCTTCGCCGTCGCTTGGGCTCATTGTCCAGGACTTCGACCCTGAGCGCATCGCCGCGTCGTACGAGCGCGCCGGCGCCGACGCCGTCAGCGTGCTCACCGAGAGCGATCACTTCCTCGGCGAGTTGCGATATCTCGACGTGGTGCGTGCTAACGTGAGCTGTCCGATTCTGCGCAAGGACTTCGTGACCGATGCGTACCAGATCGTCCAGTCGGCAGCCTATGGCGCCGATGCCGTTCTGCTGATCGTCGCCGCGCTCGACGATCTTCAGCTGGCGGCGCTGATTCGCGAAGCTGAGCATTATGCGCTGGATGCGCTGGTGGAGGTTCACGACGCGGGCGAACTCGCGCGTGCGCTGCGCGCGGGGGCGCGTGTCGTCGGCATCAACAATCGTAACTTGCGCACCTTCAATGTCGACCTGGCCATTACCGAGGAGCTGCTTCCCGCAGTTCCGCCGGACGTGCTGGTGGTCAGCGAGAGCGGCTTACAGAACGGGGCGCAGATTCGCCGCCTGCGCCAAGCCGGTGCGCACGCTTTTCTCGTCGGCGAGTCGCTGATGCGCAGCGCCGACCCGTCGGCCGTTCTGCGCGAGCTGCGGGGCATCGAAACGGCACGATGACGCGCGTAAAGATCTGCGGCGTGCGCACGCCTGAAGACGCCGCGGACGCTGTCGGGGCAGGTGCCGATGCGGTGGGCGTGATCCTGGCGCCTGCGCCACGGCGCATCGCGCTTGGCGAGGTCACGGCCATACGGCGCGCGTTTCCCGCGCTGCTCCCGCTGGTGGGCGTCTTCGTGGACCCCAGCGCGCAAGAAGTGCGCAGCGCTCTCGAGGCGGGCGTGGGCGTTTTGCAGTTCAGCGGCCTGGAGTCTCCGCAGTTCTGCGCCTCCTTCGGGCGTCCGTTCATCAAGGTGCTCCACGTCGGCGAGCGCGCGCCGGATCTCGAGGACGTGCGTCGCTACGGCGCCGGGCTGATCACCTTCGATACGGCCAGCGCTCAGCGCGGCGGCATGGGACGAACCTTCGCGTGGTCGGAGATCGAGCCGCTGCGCAAGATCGGCGCCTTCTGCGTTGCCGGCGGTCTGAGCCCGGAGAATGTCGGCGAGGCGGTTCGCCGCCTGCATCCCTTCGCCGTCGACGTCTCGAGCGGCGTGGAGCGTGAGGGCCGGAAAGATCGGGAATTGATGCGCGCGTTCGTGCGCGCGGTAAGGGAGAGCGATGCAGCAGCCTGATGAACGCGGGTACTTCGGCCGTTTCGGCGGGCGGTACGTACCGGAAGTGCTCCACGGAGCACTCGAGCGCCTGGAGACCGCGATGGGCGAGGCCTTCGCCGATCCCCTCTTTTGGCATGAGTACCGCTCGCTGCTTGAAGACTACGTTGGGCGCCCATCGCCACTCTACGAGGCGCGGCGCCTCAGCGAACATTGCGGCGGCGCGCGTATCTTCCTCAAGCGGGAGGATACCAACCACACCGGCGCCCACAAGATCAACAATACGGTAGGTCAGGGGCTGCTGGCCAAACGCATGGGTGCGGAGCGGATCATCGCCGAGACGGGCGCCGGCCAGCACGGCGTAGCCACGGCGACGATCGGCGCGAAGCTGGGCATTCCCGTCGACGTGTACATGGGGGCGAAAGACGTCGAGCGTCAGGCGCTCAACGTCTACCTGATGCGTTTGATGGGCGCGACCGTGCATTCCGTGACCAGCGGCACGCAAACGCTGAAAGATGCCACCAACGAGGCGTTTCGCATCTGGGCAGCCTGCGCGGAGGACACGTTCTACGTCATCGGAAGCGTGGTAGGCGCTCATCCGTACCCCTACATGGTGCGGGAGTTCCAGCGCGTCATCGGCGACGAAGCGCGCGCACAATCGCTGGAGCGCTTGGGCCGCCTGCCGGACGACATCGTTGCCTGCGTGGGGGGCGGCAGCAACGCGATGGGCATCTTCACCGCCTTCGTGAACGATGCCGACGTGCGCCTATGGGGCGTGGAGGCGGCGGGCCACGGATTGGCCAGCGGCGAGCACGCCGCATCGCTCGAAGCCGGAAGCGTGGGCATCCTCCATGGCTCGCGATCCTATCTGTTACAGACCGACGAGGGCCAAGTTCGCGAGACCCACTCGATCTCGGCCGGCCTCGACTATCCGGGCGTTGGGCCCGAGCACGCTTATTTGCACGACGCCGGGCGAGCCGCGTACGTGGGCATCGATGACCGCGAAGCTCTGGAGGCCTTTCATTTACTGTCACGCCTCGAAGGGATCGTGCCGGCGCTGGAGAGTGCCCACGCCGTCGCCTACGCCATGCAGTTGGCGCGCCAGAGCGAGCCGCGGCGGGCGATCGTCGTCTCGCTTTCCGGGCGCGGCGACAAAGATGTGATGCAAGTAGCGGCACTCGAAGGGGTACGGCTCTAATGGCGGGGTACGCGGAGATCTTCGCCCGGGCGCGCCGTGAGGGGCGCCCGGTACTGATTCCTTATGTCATGGCGGGTGACCCGGATCCGGAGACCACCATGGCCGTCGTGTTGGCCTTGGCCGAGGCGGGGGCCGATGCAGTGGAGCTGGGGATTCCCTATAGCGATCCGCTGGCGGATGGGCCAACGATCCAAGCTGCCGGGCAGCGCGCCCTAGCCGGCGGAGCGACCTTCGAAGCGGTGCTGGCGCTCTTCGATCGCTTGAGAGTTGCCGGGGGCCCCCCGCTGATTGCCTTTGGCTATGCCAACCCGATTGAGCGTTACGGTCATGCGCGCTTTGCCCAGCGGCTGGCGGCTGCAGGGGCCTTGGGTGCGATCGTGCCGGACCTCCCTTTTGAGGAGTGTGGCGGCCTGCGCAGCGAGCTGCAGGCGCGTGGCCTGGGGCTCACCCAACTCGTCGCGCCCACCACGTCGAACAAACGAGCGGCGCAGATCGCTGCGGCATCGGACGGCTTCCTTTATGTCGTCTCGAGGATGGGCGTCACGGGTGCCGGCGGGATCGACACCGCCCCGGTTGTCGACCAGGTCCATCGCCTGCGCGGCCTGACCGAGCTTCCGCTCGCCGTTGGCTTCGGCATCTCCAAAGCGGAGCACGTCGAAGCGATCGCTCTCGCAGCGGACGGCGTGATCGTCGGCAGCGCTCTCATCGATGCGCTTGGCGGGCGCCGCGGCGATTCCGCAGCGAACGCCGCGCGCGCGTTCGTCGCGTCGTTGAAGATTGCCGCGCACAAGACTTGACTTCGTACGTGGCCGCGTCGTATACTACGGTGCGTGCTCGAGTTCCGCACCGTTATGGTGCGGCCGGCAAGCCGGTCTTACCGGCTTCCGAATCGGGCGGCTCCTTGAAAACTGAACAGGACAGAAGCGCATAAAGTCTGTGGGTTCTCGGGCGCCTTTTGTTGTGCAAGCAGCAGAAGACGTACGAAACAATTCAAGAATGCCGAGAGCAGCGT
>SCQY01000359.1 GCA_004298665.1 bacterium
GGTCGGGTCCCGCTCGAGGGGCGCATCCATCGGCGTGTCGATCGCCCCTGGGGCGATGTCGTTGACGGTGATCCCGTACGGGGCCAGCTCCACGGCGACGGTCCGCATCAGCATGCGTACTCCGCCCTTGGACGCGCAATACGGGCTGTTCGTCGGCATCGTCACATCCTCGTGCACCGGCCTGATGTTGATGATGCGCCCGCCGCGGCTTTGCTTGATCACACCTTCGCTACCATCTGCATCCAAAGCGCGCCGGTCTGCAGCGCATCTTTTCCGACGACGACGTCGCGCAACAGATCCGCCACGAGCTTCGCCGTCGCCGTGTCGGCGTAGGTGTATCCGACCCCGACCTCCTCACCGGCTTTGATTTCCACGAGCACGAGCGTTGTCGCATTCCACTCCAGCGTCCCGTCCGATTCTGGCCCGTCAGTCGGCACACGGTACGCGCTTACCTCCACCTCGCGGATCGGAGAGTCGCAGGGTGTCAGCACCGGATGCTCACAACCTGTCTGTGCTCTCGCGGTGTGGGAGGATGCCCGCGAGCACGCTCTTGATCGACTCCTTGATCACACCGCCTTCGTCGGGGTCGCCTTTCCGAAGCGCCGAGAAGAGGTTATGCGCTTCCTCGAAGGTGATGTGCGGCGAGCGCTCGAGAGTGCGACGCCCCGGTTGCACCTACACGCGAGCGCCCCGTGTCCTACATTCCCACGTTTGGCGGCTGAAAATCGGTGACATATTCATTGGAACAGACGCTCTAATCGGCGGATCGGCCTGCGCACCGAGGGCTATGGCTCCAAACATGCCCGCGCACAGCGCCGCGGCGCCCTGCGGAGGGTTACGTCAGCGCGCGTCTCCTGAGCAGAAAGATCGCAAACACGAACGCGATCACGACGAGCGTCAAGATTGCGAGCTCGATCGTACTCTGGGGGATCATATTGATACCGGCCGTGGTTGCCTTATCTTGCACTTCCTGCACGGTGATGACGAGGATGCGCCGGATCACCGCGATCAATCCGACGATCAGGAATGGTTCTGGACTCAGCACCGCGCCGCGCAGCGAAAGAGAGACCGTGTACCCTAGCTCGGCGATCATGAGAACCAAAAGCACGAGGTCGAGAAAGGCCGCGGTGAGCCGAATCGCCGAACCGGCCGGCCCGATGATCAACGCATAGAGTACTGCCAGCGAGCGGATCGACAGCGTCAACGCGGCTGCGAAGAGTAAGACGCCAACCACGCTGAAGACGACGCGTTCCCCGAAGCGCAGCACGCCACTCATCCAGTGCAGCGGAGCTGGAGTAGTCGCCGGTGGATCGATCAGCGGCGTGGACTTCCTTGCTCCATTTGCCACTCCGTCAGCGCATTCTTCACGGTATCGTAAATCTCGAACATCTTGACGAGCCCTGTCACATTGAGCAGCCTACGGATGTTTGCCATCACGCCGACCATGCGGATGATCGCAGGCTCCGGCATGTGCTTTCTCAATCTGATGAGCTCGGTGAGCGCGCTGGCGTCGATATAGGATACGGCGCTCATATCGAGCAGAGCCATCGCCGCACAGTACGCCGGTTCGAGCTCCGATCGCAGCTCCTCCTGACGGGCGATATCGTATTCGCCGTGCAACATGATGTGAATATATTGTGCTGACGCATCGATCACCATACGGTTACACTATACACGGCTGGCTGCCAGCCGCCAATCGTGAAAATGAGGGGACGAGGGGCTCGCTACGTCTTTAGCCGTCGAGATGCCGAGGGCTGAGGATCTTCCCGATCAGCTCGGAGCGGTTTTTGGAGTTCGTCTTTCCCAGCATGCTCTTGATATGATCTTGCACGGTCGATGACGTGATGGACATCCTGTCCGCGATCTCGCTCAGCGTCAGACCCTCCACGAGCGACGCGAACGTTTGAAGCTCTCGCGGCGACAAAGCGAACGAATCGGCGGCTTTCGCAAAGACATGACTGCCCGGAGCGCGCTCGAGGAGAACGCCGATAAAGAGTCCGGTCGGCCCCGATAACGGCTGCGTCCGAACCACGAGGAATGGGACCGGGCGCGCGCTGCCGCTAGTATGCGTGGCCGGCTCAAAGCTCCAGGTTGAAGCGACGTCACGTACGGCATCTTCGATGATCCGCGGCAAGCGATCGGCAAGCCGCGCATGAGCATTCGTAACCGCGACGTTGCGCTGCTCTTGCGCATCCCAGGTGAGAATCACCCTGAACTTCTGATCGAGGACATACATCGACGGTGTATCCGACGGCTCGCGGTCTCCGGCCAGCGACGCCTTCGCAGCGGGCGCCTCGGTGAGCGTGAAGCCGGAGAGCCGATCGGCCGCCGAATCCACGGCGAGCGTCAGTGCGCGAATCTCCGCCGACGTAAACGGCCCGAGCTCGTCCGTACGCAGCAAGCTCAGAATCCCGAAATTCGTCCGCTTGTCGGCGAAAAGCAGCGTTATCCCACTTACATAAGGCGCTTCAAGCTGTCCCAGCGTGGCCGACAGGCGCGAGCCGGTCGCACTGCGCTGGCGCTGCAGATCAAACTCTGCCTTGAGATGATCGAATGCTTGGTGTGGTTCTTCCGCATCGTCTTCGGGCAAGAATAACGTATCAGAAGAACCATTACCCTTGAAGCGCGCAAAGCTCCAGTGCGAAACCAGAACGACACGTAAGATTTCTGCAATGAGATCGCGCGCCGGATCAGACGGCGCCAGACACTCAATGGCTCGAAGATCCCCATCCTCGAGCCGATTCTGCTTACGTGAGGTCACGGCGGCCAGATCCTCCCCATCTCTCCAATCGAGGGATGGCGTCCCCCCTATTATCACGTATGGACTTACGCTTGGTTTTATGCGATGATCTATTTGGTCCCTGCCCCGGCGAGACAACTGTCGCCCCCGTGCCAGGGTGGCTTCCAAAGCCAAGGGGCAGGCAATCCGCCGAGCAAAAGTTGTGTTCAGCATACGCAGCGGGCATTCGCCCGCTAGTAAGCACGGACTACCATGCTGAATGCCCGATCCGCTATTGTAGCCCATGAAAGCGTCGCCGCTGAGCTCATGTCCGCTTTGCTGCTGCAAGGCGGCTACGATCGGCCGCAGCGCTCGCAAGACGTCCAGGTCACCGAACTGAGTACGTACGCCCCGAACGTGCTGTTAATCGATTTCGATCATCTCTCGATTGATCCGATCGAGTCGCTTCGCCAGCTAAGGTTTGTGTTGCCAGATTGCACGATCGCCGTGCTATCCTCCACCCTGAAGCGGCGCTGGGCCGCCGAATGCCACTTGGCCGGCGCCAGTTGCCTGCTCGCGAAGAACTCGAGCCGCGCGCGCATGCTCGCAGGCATTCGGCACGCGGTGCGAAGCGGCTGCTATACCGATTCGGGTTTCATCGGCGCCGTTGACGAATCGTAGAGGCGCCGCCCGTCGCCCCACGTCTCAAGCACCTGGGCAGCGGCAAACGACCGCTCCGCGAGCGGATCGCGGTCGAGGATCACGAGGTCGGCCGCCAGCCCCGGTGCAAGGCGCCCCGTGCGGAGCTCCGCGTGACCAAGGCGCGCCGAGTTGTACGTGTACAGCGTAAGCGCCTGCTCCGCATCGAGACGCTCTGTAGGCTCATGGTGCATGAGACACGCCTCCATCCCTTCGAGCGGCGCCAAGCGGCAGACGGGGCTGTCGTCGCCGCCGGCCACCGTGATGCCGGACCGGACGATGCTTGCCAGGCGGTTCATCGCGCGCTTGCGCGTGCGCCCCAGGCGCCGTTCATACATGCCGCCGTTGCCGCCCCAGAGCGCGTCGAACTGCGGCTGCATCGAGAGGTACAGGCCCAATCGCGCGCAGCGCGCGATCTGCTCTGGGGAGAGCATCTCCGCGTGCTCGATGAAGTGCCGCGTACGTTGCGAGCGGCAACCGCCCAGCGCCGCCTCGATGGCGGCGATGGCCTGCGCCAGTGCACGATCGCCGATGGCGTGCACGCCTGCGGAGATGCCGCGCTCCTCCGCCGTGCGGTAGTACGCGACGACCTCCGCATCGCCGTGAAAGAGCTTACCGCGGCCGCCGCCTTCCAGGTATGGCTCGCCGACGGCGGCCGTGCGGCTGCCGATCGATCCGTCGAGGAAGACGTCGCCGCCGACGTACGGCAGACCAAGATCGGCGGCGATCGCCACGTCCGTCGTGCAGAGCTTCCAATGAATCTTCCCGGCCAGCTCCGGCGCAGTCGCACGCGCCACCGCGCCTATCGCCTCCATCTCCGCGGCGAACGCTTCGCGCCCCTCGAAGCCTATCAATTGCACGTGCAGATGCAGCGCGCCGCGGCGCAACGCCTCCTGCAACGCACGCCGTTCGGCGGCGCGCCGCTCGCGCTCGGGGAGCGCTGCCATGAAAGCGGTCTGCGCGCGCCAGTTGGCGTCGAGGAAGAGGCGCCCCGTGGGGACTCCAGCGACGTCGCGCTCGATCCCCTCCAGCGCAGGCGGCAGATCGAGCCAGGCCAGCGTCTTGCGGTTGACGATGCAGGAGTGTGCGTCGACGCGAACCAGCATCGCCAAGCGATTGGGGAACGCGGCCTCCAGCGGGCGCGCATCGGCTTCGCGTCCGTCGCTCCAACGTGCGTCGTCGTACTGACCGGCGAAGATCATCGGGCCGCCGGCAAGGGCGCCAACCCGTCGCTCGAACTGCGCATAGGTTGCGACGTCGCCGAGGCTGCGCTCACCGAGAAACCAGCCGGTGTCGGTGAGATGGACGTGGCTGTCGGCGAAAGCAGGCAGCAGCGTCTTATCCGCAAGATCGATCCGCTCGACGCCGGCGCCGCAGAGACCCTCGCCCAGCGCAACGATGCGCCCGCCCTCTACCACCAGCTCGCGATAACGGTGATAGGTTCCAGCAGCGGGATCGAAAGCGTAGATGCGCCCGTTGGCAAAGACGCGCGGACGGGTCACGCGCCCGCGCGCTCGGCAACGATCTCCGGCGCGCTCACGCCGAGGATCGCGCGCTCCATCGTGCCGGCAATCGCATCCCAGCTCTGCAGCCGCGCAGCGGCGCCGGCTGCGTCGTCGCGCCGGGGATCGGGGCGTGCCTCCACACAGGCGCGCGCAAACTCCTCGGGCGTGCGCGCCTGCGTAACCAGTCCGCCGTAGCGCTCGACAACGTCGCGAATCGGCGTGGTCACGACCGGTCTCCCCGCCGCGAAGTATTCCAGCAGCTTGGTGGGTGAGATGCTGCGCGTCGAAGCATTGATGGCGAAGGGCATCATCGCCACGTCAAAACCGGCCATCCAACGCACGAGATCGGTATAGTCGACCTGGCCCGCGTAATGGATGTTCGCAGCCTGCGGCAGTTCCCGCGGATCGATCTTGGCCACGGGGCCGACCATCACGACATGCGCGCCCGGCACGTGCGCCACGCGCCGCACGATCGCATAGTCGAGACGCTCGTCGATCACGCCGACGTAGCCGAAGATGCGCCCGCCGAGCGGAACGATCGGCTCGGCCGGCGCCGCCGTACGCGCCGCCGCGAAGCGCCGGAACTCGACACCGCTGGGGATGCAGCGGACCTTGGCTCCATGCCCGGCGCGCGCCCGGTAGAGCGAAGGGCCGCCGCAGAAGACGACGTCGGCGCGCTCCAGCAGCTCGCGTTCGCGCTCGCCCATCTCGCGCGGCGCGAAGGCGAACGACGCGAGATCGTCCATGCAGTCGTAGATCAGCGCAGACTCGGGGAAGGCATCGGCCAGCGCCGCCATCATCGGCGTGTACAGCCAGAGCGCCGGCGACTCGATGCCGCGCGCGGCCGCGTGGCGCGCAACCGCGGCAAGTGCTCCCGGTGCGATCTTCGAGGCGAGGTAGGGGCCGTCGGCATCCACCACCGGGCGGATCACCGTGACGTTGGCCGTGGGCTCCTCCACGTCAAAGCGGCTCGGGCCCGACGCGAAGAGCGGCTCCTCCAGGACCACGACGGGATACTCGCGCGCCAAACGAGAGAGTACGTGCTGCGGACGCTGGTAGACGCCGCGCCAGCGCAGGTGGAGGCCGACGATGATACCGTCGCAGGGCTTCATGGCGCAACCATCGCCGCCGCGCGTTCGAGCCGCTCGCGGCGCTCCCACCACCCGGGCTGGTACTCCGGCGGGGCTTGACCGCGCGCCAAGCGCTCCACGAGGTCCGCGACGGCGCTGCGCGCCGGCTGACGATCTGCGGGAGAGAGCGTGAAGATACCGTCTTCGCGCCACCCTTCGCTGCTCCGCAAGAGCGAACGCCAATCCACCATGCCGAATGCCGCCCAGGCGCCTAGCGCCACGAGCGGTATGCCTTCGGCGCGCAGCGCCTGGACGTCGTGCCAGCGCTGCGCCATCCACCGGCAGCGCTCGCCTTCGCCGCCGTCCAGGTGCACCTCCGCGATCGCCATCGGCAGGCCGAGCCGCTCGTATGCGGCACGCAGCAGCGGGCGCGGCGAGATGCCCTCCGGACGCACGAAGACCGCCGAGACGTCGCAGCAATGTCGCCCGCCGCGGTCGAGCAGCGCTCGCTCGGAATGCGGGTAGTAGTTCCAGCCCATGACGTCGGGCGGCGTCGCACGATCCGCGAGCCACGCAAGCTCCCCCGCGGCGACGGCGCACTCGTGCGTGAGATAGCGCCACATCGCATGGCCGGGGACGATGCGCCCCATCAGGATCTCCACGGAGAGAAAGGAGCGCTCGCACAAGTGCTCGGCGTACGCCGCGTGCTCCGCGCCGGCATGGAAGGCTTGCAAATCTTCGGTCAGCATCAGTTGTGCCGCCGGATTGACGCGCCTGATCTCACGCATCGCGCGAACGATGGCACGCGCCTGGTTCACCACCGCGCGCCCGAAGGAGCGCTGATCGTCGACGAAGTTCGGATACCAGTGGCCGTAGAGCGTCGAGAAGCGGGCCGTGGTCAAAGGCTCGTTGATCGGCGTCCAGCGCTCGATCCAGGGGAAGCGCTCCGCCACCGCGCGGGCGTACCGCGCGAAGCGCTCGGGGAACGCGGGATCGAGGAGCGAGGTATCGTCGGGGCCGCTGCCGTGGTGGAGCAGGGTGACGATGGGCGTCACGCCGCGGGCGCGCAGACGCTCCAAACGCGGGGCCGCCCACGAGAAGTCCGCCTCGCGCGATTCCAGCGGCGCCGTCTTCTCCCACAGCACCGGATAGCGCACTCCGTCGACGCCTAGGTCTGCCAACAGATCGATGTCGCCAAGACGCGCTTCGTGGCCCGTCTCGCGCAGTTGGTCCCGTCTCGTCAGCGTGTCGATCCGCGCTGCCGTCGGCTCGGGCGAGGCCCAGATCTCCAGCGGAGAGATCACCGCACCGCCCGGTCGGGATGCACCGTAAGCCAGCTTTGGAGATCGGTCTTGTGCGCGACGCGCTCGCCGCCTAGCTCGCGGCGCAGCTCTCCGAAGGTGCCGAACGCTTCAGCGAGCGCATCATGCTTGTGGATCGATTCGTAGTTGATCTGCGTCGCGGCAACGAACGTCTGGTCCGGGAAGTCGGCGTAGACGCCGAGCGCACGGGCAAGGATGCCGCGTACCACGTCCTCGACGAACTTGGGATTCTGGTGCGCCTTGTTGACGACGAAGAACTCGTCGGGGCGCTTGAGCAATCCGTACGTTTCGCTGGACATGGCGTTCTCGACGATCTCAACCAGGGACTCCGGATGTACGCTCTCCGTGGCCTCTTCAGCGAGGCCGATCAGCACCGTGCCTCGTCCGCGCTGGTTGTGCGTGGCAACGGGGAGAACGTCGAGCGCGCGCTCCGCCTGCGCCTGATCGAAGCCGGCATCCATCAGCGCGTGTAGCGAGTGCTCCCGCACCATCGACTGCGCACAGGGGCAGGCCGTCATTCCCTCTGCCTCAACGCCCACGGCGCGCCGCACCAGCGGGTCCCGCTCGCCGCGCAGGCGCGCATCGGCAGAGGCCAGCCCGATCAGCGTATACATCTCTTCGCCGCGCTTGCCGGAGACCGGCGTCCAGCGCTCGAGGCCGAAATCGGCGCGCAGCCGCACTTCGGCGCGCGAGGCGCGCTGGGAGACGACGATTTCGCGCGCCACTCGCGCGCTGAGCTCCTCGACGCGCAGCGGCTCGCTGTGTTCCAGCACTTCGAGCAACGCTTCTTCGAGCAGCTCGGAGAAGCGCGACATGTGGACGCCGGACTGTTCGGGACGCAGATCCGCCAGCATCGAGAACTCGCCGATCAGCGTCTGCTCGTGGCCGCCGAGGTCGAGGCGCAGGACACGGCGCACGGAGGAGACGCCCACCCGATCGAGCGCGAGGTGCACCTCCGGCTCCTGATCCTGGCGATCCGTCTGAAAGTGGAGGCTGCGCCGCTGACGCTCGACGCCGCTGCGATCGATCGTCGCCGCCAGCTCGCCGATGGTGCGCCCGCTGCGCGGTTCGCGAACCCCGCCGGCGATCTCAGCCAGCGGCACGAGGTTGTAGGGGCGCTCCGCGAGATAGGGATGAGGAACGGCGAAGCGGCCGAAGTCCGCACAGCGCTCGCCCCACAGCAGGATGTCGATATCGATGCAGCGCGCGGACGTTGGAGCCTTCACGCCGACGCCTAGATCGCCGCGCTGCCGTCCCACGGCTTCCTCGACGCGGCGCAGCGCCCGCTCGAAAGCAGGCGGTTCGAGATCCGTCTCGACTTCGACGGCGGCATTGAGGAACGCCGGCCCGCTGACGGCGCCGAACGGCTGCGTGCGATAGGTAGCGCTGACGCGCACGATGCGCGCATGGGCCCGCAGCTTCTGCAGGGCCTGGAGCATGTTGGCCTGGCGATCGCCCAAGTTCGAGCCCAGGCCAAGATAGACGGTCTGTGTCATCGGTTTTCCTACGGATCCGCCGTAGCGGCGGCTAGCGGCATCCCCGCGACGCGAACGAGCTCTCGCTTGCGGTCTGAGGAGATCGCCTCCATCATCTTGACGAGCCGAACGGTGAATTGGATGTCGTGAGCCCGGACGATGCGCGCCCCAGCCAAGACGGCGCAAGCGGCCACGGCTGCGCTGGGCGCCAGCAGCTCTGAGGCCGGAAGGCCGAAGAGGCGGCCCATGAAGCTCTTGCGCGATGCGGCGACGAGCACCGGATACCCCAGCGTCAGGAACTCCTCGAGGCGTTCGACGATCGTCAGGTCGTCGTGCGGCTCCTTGCCGAACTCGAGGCCCGGGTCGACGACCAGCGACTCCGCGTGCACGCCGGCCGCCAGCGCCGCGTCGCAGCGCTCCTTCAAGAAGCGTACGATCTCGGCCGACACGTCGTCGTAGACGTAGGCTTCCGGCTCACGTACTTTGAGCCGCCCCTTGAGGTGCATGACGACATCGCCCGCGCTATAGGCTGCGCACGCAGCGGCCATCTCCGGGTCGGCATTACCGCTGCAGTCGTTGATGATCGCGGCGCCCGCGTCGAGCGCGGCGCGCGCCACTCCGGAGCGCACCGTGTCGACCGAGAGCGCGACGTCCGGGAACGCGCGCACCAAGGCTTCCACGACGGGCACGACGCGCGCGATCTCCTCTTCCTGGCTGACGGCCGGCGTCGTAGCGTTGTACGACTGCCCGCCCACGTCAATGAGGCCGGCTCCCTCGGCGATCATCTGCTCCGCGCGCTCCAGGGCGCGGTCCACACCGGCGTAGCGCCCGCCGTCGTAGAACGACTCCTTGGCCACGTTGAGGATACCCATCACGAGCACGCGCTCGAGGTCCAGGACGAAATGGCCCGCGCGCAGGCGACGAGCCGGCGCCAACGCATTGCGCACGGCGTGGGCCGCTTGCGCCAAGACCTCCGCGACGGCACCCTCGGCGTCGCGCGCCGCCGCGTCGTACTGCGCTTGGGTACCGGCGAGTTGGAGCGTGGGGCCGTCGCGCAGCACGGCGAGACCGCAGACCGCCGCACGCGCGCCGATGCGATCCGCGAGACCCGCGTCGAGGGCATCGAGTGCGACGGCGCGGGCGATGGCGGCGGCGGCCAGCGGACCGCGGCGCACGCGCGCGGGTGAGAGCGTGCGAACGAACATGGGAGCGTTGGTTATTCGGTGGGGCGGAAGAGCCCCCCTTGGGCGGCGAAACGGCGTGCCCATGGCAAACCGGTACGACGAGCGCGAGGCCCGGCGCTATCTCGCGCGCTATGCCGCCTGGGGCGATGCTCTGGCGCTGCGCGTCTATACCTCGCACCTGATCGGCAGCGATCCCTCGCTCGTCCTCCACGGCGGCGGCAACACGTCCGTCAAAGTCATCGCGCGCGACGCCGTCGAGGGCGACGTGGAGGTACTCTACGTCAAAGGCAGCGGCTGGGACCTCGCCTCCATCGAGCCGCTGGGCTTCCCTGCCCTGCGCCTCACGCACCTGCGCCGCATGCTGGAGTGCGAGCGCTTGAGCGACGAGGAGATGGTCAACCAGCAACGCACCCATCTGCTGGACTATCGCTCGCCCAGCCCGTCCGTCGAGGCGCTGCTCCACGCACTCCTCCCCGAACGCTTCGTCGATCACACGCACGCCGACGCGATCCTCACGCTTACCGATCAGCCCGACGGAGTCGAGCGCGCCCGTGCGCTCTACGGACCACAGGCACTGGTGCTCGAGTACTGCATGGCCGGCTTCGTGCTGGCCAAGCGCGTTGCGTCGCGCTTGCGCGAGCACCCCAACCCATCGCTCATCATCCTGGCCAAGCACGGTATCTTCACCGCCGGCGAGACGGCGCGCCAGTCCTACGAGCGGATGATCGATGCCGTCGAAACCGCGGAGCACGAACTCGCGCGCGCACGCGCCTTCTCCCTCGCGGCCCCTGCACCGCCCGATCGTGCACGGCGGCGCGACGTGGCGCTCTCGCTGCGCGGCGCCCTCGCCGAGCGCGGCATGCGCGTCGTGACGGCGTGGTGCCAGACAGAGGAGGCGCTAACGCTCTCGCTGCGTGAGGACGCCGCCGAGCTCTGCTCGCGCGGGCCGATCACCCCCGACCACGTTCTGCGTACCCGGCCCTGGCCCGCGCTGTTGGAGTTGCGCGCGAGCGAAGCGCCGCACGCGACGGTCGAGCGCGCTCTGGACGCCTATGCTTCGCGCTATCGGAACTACGTCGAGGCGGGGATCGCACATCTGGGCCAGCGTACGCCGCTGGATGCGCTGCCGCGCGTCGCGGTGGTTCCGGGCTTGGGCATCTGCGCCTGGGGGGCTACCAAGAGCGAGGCGCACACGGCACGCGATATCGCCGAACACACGGCGCGCACGATCCTGCGCGCCGAGGCGATCGGCCGGTACGAACCCATCTCGCCGCTCGAAATCTTCGAGATGGAGTACTGGACGCTGGAACAGGCGAAGCTGCGAAATGCGGCACATGCCCCCGCTGCGCTCGACGGACGGATCGCCATTGTGACCGGCGGCGCGAGCGGCATCGGTCGAGCTACCGCTGCGGAGTTCGCCCGTCACGGCGCGCACGTGCTGATCGCCGATCGCGATGCCGACTCCCTGAAGCAGACGTGCGAGCAACTCTCGCCGTTCGGCGAGCGCATCGCTTCGCTGCTCTGCGACGTAACCGGCGCGGGAGCCGGCGAGGCACTGGTGAACGGCTGCTGCGACGCCTTCGGCGGCATCGACATCCTCGTCAGCAATGCGGGAATCGCGCCTTCGGGCCTGCTCCACACCGCGGAGGGCGAGGCCGCGCTGGCGCGCTCGCTCGAGGTGAATTTCTACGCGCATCAGCGCCTGGCGCGGGCCGCCTTCGAAGCGTTCGTGGCGCAACGCTGCGGCGGGACGCTGCTCTTCAACCTCTCGAAACAGACCTTCGCGCAGAGCACAGGCTTCGGCCCATATGGCGTAGCGAAGACGGCGGCGCTGGCGCTGATGCGCCAATACGCACTCGACGGGGGGCGCTACGGCATCCGAGCCAACGCCGTCAATGCCGACCGCGTCCGCACGACGCTCTTCACGCCGGAACTGGCGGCATCGCGTGCCGCCGCCCATGGCGTCAGCGTCGAAGCGTATTTCGCCGGCAACTTACTGCGGCGCGAGGTACAGGCCGCCGATGTGGCGCAAGCGTTCCGCTATCTCGCCACGGCCGAGGCCACGACCGGCTGCGTGCTCACCGTCGACGGCGGCGTGGCCGCCGCCTTTCCCCGATAAGGATCACTCGATGCCGAAGCTCTGCGCCAACCTCTCCTTCCTCTTCACCGAACAGCCGATGGACGAGCGCTTCGCGGCGGCGGCAGCCGCGGGCTTCGACGCCGTCGAGTTTCCCTCGCCGTACGGACACGTCGACGACTACGCCGAACGCTTGCGCGAGCACGCGCTGCACCTGGTGCTCTTCAATCTTCCGATGGGCGACTTCGCGGCGGGGGAGCGCGGCTTCGCCCTGGACCCTGCGCGGCGCGAGGAGTTCCGCGAAGGCGTCGAGCGGGCGCTCGAGGCGGCGCGCGCGCTGAGCTGCACGCGCGTCAACGCGTTGGTGGGCATTCGCAAGCCGGAGCTGGACGAGCGAATCATGTGGCAAACGGCGGTCGAGAATCTGCGGTACGCGGCGGGCAGGCTGCGCGAAGGCGGGATCACGCTGATGGTTGAGCCGCTCAACGCGATCGATACGCCGAACTTCTTCATCGAGACGACGGCGCGCGCGCTGCGTCTGCTGGATGACATCGACGCAGAGAACGTGCGCCTTCAATTCGACTGCTACCACGCACAGCGCGGCGAGGGCAATCTCTTGGCGACCTTCGCGCGCCACGTGGGGCGCATCGGCCACGTGCAGATCGCCGACTCCCCCGACCGCCACCAGCCGGGGACGGGGGAGCTGGCCTACGAGCGCATCCTGCGCGCGATCGACGACGCTGGATACGAAGGCTGGGTGGGCCTGGAGTACCGTCCGTTGGGCACGACGCAGGAGAGCCTGCGCTGGATCGCATCCTACGGCTTCACTTCACCTGCGTGAGCGCTCCCACGCGTGCACGGTTTCGACTTTCTTGGCCAGGTACTCCATGAAGCCGCCGTCCATCACGAAGGCCTTGCGCAACGGATCGAGATCGAAGGGAATCCGCCGTCCTTGCGTCTCGACGAACTGATCGGCCACGTCGATGCGCAGGCGTTCGCAGGCGCCCAGCACCTGCACGTCCGCCGCGGAGAGCACGATGGGGACGACGCCGTTGGTGTAGGCGTTCTCGAGGAAGATGCGCGCGAAGCTCTCGGCGATCACGGCGCGGAAACCGTGGTCCGCGAGCGCCCAGGCTGCGTGCTCGCGCGAGCTTCCGCAGCCGAAGTTCTCGCGCGCTACGAGGATGGTGGCCGCCGGTTTGCTCGCCAGCAGCTCCGGGCCGCCGGGCATGCCGGTGAAGAGATGGCGGCCGTAGCCGCTCTTGGTGATGCCCGTGAGGTAACGCGCGGGAATGATTTGATCGGTGTCGACGTTGGCGCGGTCGACGAAGAGGATCTCGCCTTCGATGATCATGCCGCCCCCCCGACCATGGCGCCCTGCTCCGGCAGCTGATCCGGCGAGGTCAAGCGCCCGGCTACGGCACTGGCAGCGACCACCGCGGGCGAAGCCAGATGGACGCGTCCTCCCGCTCCCATCCGTCCAGGGAAGTTACGGTTGGAAGACGAGGCGCAACGCATCCCCGGAGCCAGGACGCCCATCGACATTCCCAGACACGGCCCACACGACGAATGGGTCCAGAGGGCGCCCGCGTCTTGGAAGATGTCATGGAGGCCTTCACGCTCGGCAGCGCGGCGCACCGCCTGCGAGCCCGGAGTGATGATCGTGGGCACGGTCACACGGCGTCCGCGCAGCACGGCGGCCGCGGCGCGCAGATCGGAGAGCCGCGCGTTGGTGCACGAGCCGATGAAGGCTTGATCGATCTCCAGCCCGCCCAGAGACTGCCCCGCGGTGAGGCCCATGTACTCGAGCGATCTCGCCGGCGCGTCTTGCGGCACGGTGCCGTCGATGGGCGCGCACTCGCCGGGGTTGGTTCCCCACGATACCAGCGGGCGGAGCTCCGAGAGGTCGATGCTGGCGCGCGCGTCGTACGCGGCGTCGTCGTCGGCTCGCAGGGTACGCCACCGCGCCAGGCGCGCCTCCCAATCCGGAACGCCGCGCTGGCGCTCCGTTTGCGCGAGATATGTAAACGTCGTTTCGTCGGCGGGACAGATCCCGGACGTGGCTCCGGCCTCGATCGCCATGTTGCAGAGCGTCATGCGCTCCTCCATCGAGAGCGACGCCAAGCCTGCGCCGCAATACTCGATGACGTAGCCGGTGGCGCCGCGGAACCCCAAGTGGGAGACGACGGCCAGCGCCACGTCTTTCGCCGTCGCGCCGTGGCCGAGGCTCCCGGTCAACTCGACGGCGTAGACTTTGGGCCGTTGAAGGATGAGACAGCCCGAAAGCATCGCCCCGCCTTGAGCCGTGCTGCCGATGCCCAGCGCAAAGGCGCCGAAGGCGCCCAACGTGCAGGTATGGCTGTCACCGCAGCAGAGGGTCATCCCCGGCTCAACGAAGCCGCGTTCCGGCACGACCACGTGGCAGATGCCGTTGTCTCCGATGTCATAGAGCTCGATGCTCTGGCGCTTGGCCCAGGTGCGCAGCACTTGAGCCTGGATGGCCGTCTCGGTATCTTTCGCCGGCGAAACGTGGTCGTTGATGGCCACGATGCGCGCCGGATCGTAGAGGCG
>SCQY01000033.1 GCA_004298665.1 bacterium
GCCCCGCCGCCCCTGACCGCAGCACTCGCGGCCGATCGCGTGAAGCGCTACCTGCGTGACGGTCACGCGATCGATCTCGAGGATCTCGTACTGGATGAGGTCGAGCGCCTGCGCGCGCAGTACGCTGCGGAGTCGCCAATCCTCTTGATCAGCGACCCCGACGATCTGCGCGAACGGCTGGCGACGTATGAGGCCGACGTCGCGCCGTTGGTGGCGATGCTGGTGACCGGCTGCTGGTGGGCTCCGGAGAAGGCGGAGTTGTGGGCGCGGGCGATCGCAGACCTTGGTCGCTTCGTCGTTCATACCGGCGGCGGAGCATACGGGGCCCACGCGATTGAGCGTTACCCTGCCGTGCTGGCCCTCTACGGTGCGGCGCTGGCGGCGTTCGCGCGGCAGGAATGGCAACTCTTGCACCGCTTGCTCGTGGGAACGCAGGTCCGCGTCGAGCGTCACGTGGGACCGGAGCCGCTCCTTTCGGTCCTCCACGTGTTCGCCCCGTTCCAACCGTTCTTAAGCCGCCCTATCTACACTGCGATCTGGCTGGATGAGCCAGCCAGCCTCTACCGCGAGAGCCTGCGGCTGCGCGCTGCGCTCCGTCCCGCGTTTGCGCCGGTGCACCTCACGGAGCGCTTCAAGGGTACGTTCCTCGAATTTGAAGGCTTCCTCGCGCTGGTCTATGCCTGGATGTCCAAGCCGCCACGCGACATTCGCTGGTATCCCCCGGCACCAGGGGTGACTCAACACGCCGTGCGCGAACGGCTCCGAAACGAAGCCGCGGCCGCGGGCGCGTCGTGGGGTCCGCTCCAGGCCGGCTTCTTCGACGGCTCGGTGGCTGTCGTGAGCGAAGCCTTGGACTATCTCGATCAGGGCGTTAGAGAATCCCTCGCCTCTAATGTGCAGGCCCGCTACGAGGCCGCGCAGCCGCTGGAGGAGTAGCCCAATGGACCGCGATGCGCAGCACGCGCTTACGTCTCTGCACGCCACGCTCCCCGACACGCTCTCGCAGGAGGCGCGGCACTACGCCGAGGGATCGCGCGCACACTCGACGCAACGAGCCTACGCGACCGACTTTCGTCTCTTCGCCCAGTGGTGCGCCATCCGGCAACGTCTGGCGCTGCCAGCCGAGCCGCAGACCATCGCCAACTACCTGGCGGAGTTGGCGCGCACCAAGAAACCCTCGACGATCGAGAAGAAACTCGCCGCCATCTCCGTGGCCCATCAGCTCGCCGGGTACGTCGACGGAGAGAACCCGGCGCGCCATGGCGTCGTGCGGGCGATCATGCGCAGCATCCGCCGCGAGCACGGCACCCGCCCCAAGAAAAAGGAGGCGCTCCTGGCCGAGTCGATCCGTCGCGTCATCGGGGCGATCACCCAGGAGCTGGAGGCGGGGCCGGCGTGGCGGCGGATGAGCGCGCTGCGCGATCGCGCGCTGTTACTGATTGGGTTCGCCGGCGGCTTTCGGCGCAGCGAGCTGGTAGCACTGGAGATCCAGGACGTCGCGTGGTATCCACAGGGGATTCGCCTGACGATCCGTCGCTCGAAGACCGACCAGGAAGGGGCGGGCCGCGACGTTCCGATCCGCTACGGCGAGCATGAGGAGACCTGCCCGGTGCGCGCGCTGCGCGTGTGGCTGGAGGCCGCGCGGATCGACCGCGGTCCGCTCTTCGTGGCCGTAGCCAAGGGTGGCCAGCACCTGGGCTTCCGTCGACTCGCCGGCGAGGCCGTAGCGGCCATCGTCAAGCGGCGGGTCCGCGCCGTCGGCCTCGACCCCGAGGACTTCGCCGGCCACAGCTTGCGCGCCGGCTTCGCCACCACGGCCTTTAGCCAAGGGGCCTCCGAGCTCGAGGTCATGGAGATCACCGGCCACACGTCGCTCGCGACGCTGCGCGAATACCTCCGGGCTGGTCGGCTCTGGAACAATACGGCCGGGGCGAAGCTCGGGCTATAAGCGGCAACTCGCGATGCTCTGGAGACGGATCTTGCATCATGGCCGCGCACAAGCTCCGACCGCGGCACGCCCACCCTTGTAAGCCTCCGTGAAACGCAGCAATTCCTCGAACTCCATCGGGAGCCACGGCGATGCATTCGTCGCGGCGACGCCCAGGAAGCGCCTCCGATGAGCGCCGCTCAGGAGCAGCATCGGCGTAAGAGCCTCATTGGGCATGGCCAGGGAATGCCTCGACGCGCCAGAGCAGAGATGGTCGATGTCCAAACGTGATCCCGGTGTGTCTTACCCAACTATTTGCATAGGCGCTCTCTGGTGACGACAACGATGACGCGCGCCGATCCTAGCGACACCTCGTCAGCGGCGGGCAGAAGCCACGCGACGAGTCACGCATAGCCATCGACGCGAGCGGTGAAAGGGAATGGCCCCCGGCTAACGCGCGCTCGGGAACACCGAGCCCGCAAGCCGATGGCGGCATCACTTGCGGCAGCTGAGACGCCCGCGCTTCAGTAACGCCGTGAAGTCCTATGCGGCGGTATCGCGCTTGCCGTTCACATAACGGTAGCGATCGATCGTAACTTCAGCCTCAGGGCGAGTGCGATGAATGAACGCCATGTTGGACGTTCCAATGCCGCGCACACGATGTACCTTTCGCGTACGAAGATCGACGTCGACCGCGGCAAGCCAGCACGGTTGGCCCCCGTTTATCGCCTCAATACATATCGTCCAGTAACCTTGATACGCATGTGCTTCGAGAATTCGGAAACCATCGTGCCACTTCACGATCATCTTTCGCGTGCCTCGTAGGTAGACGTCAGCTGCGTAAACGTCACTTAGGAGATTTAGATCCTGCCGACCAATTGGCAGTGTTGATTGCGCGCGTCCGGTGCCGATACTGTCGCCGCCTTGCGTGCTGTTTGTTGTCCGGCGCGTGATGAAGCCGTTGTGCGACGTCATACGCTGCGGTCCTCCAGGAAGAATCTCCGCGCGGCCGCGCGAATCTTGTGAAGCCTCTTTGTAACAGGGGAGTGGTTCGCGTATCCGAGCGCGCGACTAATCTCGCTAGCGGTCGTCAAGCCACGGCGCATGCAAATGACGATGCTGCGATTTTGTTCATCGAGAAGCGTTAGGAAGTCATTGAACATTAACCGATCTACGACATCATGCTCGGGACTTTCGACAAGCTCGGTAAATGCGCTGTGTATGGCCTCCTGCTCAGGCAGCTCGACAAAAGCAACCGAGATCCTCGCGCGCTTATGATACATAGCACGTTCGAAGTCTTCTCGCTCGTGTGTCCAATAGGGCGAGAAATCATCATGGGCACGGTTCGACAGCACCGCGTCTATCAGTGACCGCAAGCGTCCGCCGCTATCAGCGAGCTCGATCATCTCGTCGGTCGCTTCGGCCGCTTCCGCTTCGCCGACCCATAGCGGACCGCCGTGTCGCGTTGCCTTGTACGCGACGCCAAGTTCGATGCTGGTTGGATGAGCATTTGCCTCCTCGACTTTGTGACGCTGTTCATCGGTCCATTCGCCCGCGTCCCGCTCGTACCACGATGCACGCTCGAAACATACGTGCAACGCGTGCGGCATCCAAAACATTGGCGAATGCGTCAAGATGTGAATCGGATCCCGCTCAGAAAATGCATGGTACGCCTTCCCCCTCATCAACCGAGGCCAGAGGTGGAGCGATAATGCACGTTCAAACCGCGCCTGCGCACCGCGCGGCATATCCCCGTAGATGTCCTGGCACGCCGGCCACAAGCCGCGACCTGTGGCCGGAAGGCCGACCTGAGCCAAGAGAGGCGCCGGCAACATCGAATAGAGCGGCTGAAACGTTTCGGATGGGTTCAACGGATTGTCGGGAACGAAGTGGATGTTACGGTCGATGTACGTTAGAAGCCAGTCCGATACGGGAAAGTCGCGTTGCTTCCAATAGTCGAATAGCTCTGCGCGCAAGTGCGCGGACTCCCAGAGCACGTTCCACTCGAACATTTCGGCATGGTATGACAGCGTCTCGGTGCGACGCCGAGGCGAGCGCAAGAAGATGACCTCGAGCGCCCCCGCCTTCCCCGGAACGGGAAGTGGCATCGTGCCGAAGACAAGACCAGGTGAGGCAACATGAAGGCTCGGGTAGCCCTGAGGGTCGCTCGCGCGCTCATCACGCGTCTCGCGTAGATCGGAGTTGTGATCTTCCAACATAGCGGCCATACCTCTTATACGGCACGACACCACCCAAAGTGTTCCAACAAGCTGCAATTTCTTTACTTGGGGCTGTGAAGCCCTGGACACGATGAAGCGCGCCACCTTCAATCTGGACTCTACCCCATACGGAAGCCGAGTTTAGCGCAAGACCCTGCCCGAGCTGCCCGATGGCCGCCACGAAGCGCCGCACAGGTTCCGAGTTGCGCCGCGGTCGCGGCGCGGAGGCGCGACTGCGCCCCGACATGACCCAGCGGAGGTCCAGGCAAGATGCAAGCTCGCCGACGAGTAGTGGCACATATAAATGGTCAATAACCTAGAGAACCAAGGACCCTGGCATCAACGGGGTTCCTCGGCATTCGCTTCAATAGAGCCGCGTCAGACCGGCGCGGAGAACTGGCTTGGCTGCGCGCCTCATCATCTGCAGCCGTGCTTTAACAAAGCCGCGCGCTGATGGGCGGGGAAATAACCACTTAGTAGCCTTGCTCGTCCTTCTTCCGCCCGGCGCTCCTCATGCTCGAGCGGAAGCGCTGACTTGTAGCGCACTACGATCACGCACGGCCGCCATGGCAGGTCTCGGGCGACACTGAGCAGCGTGGCATTTCCACTCCCTCGTTGCAGCAGCTCGCCCAACTCGCGGTCGAGATCACTCCCCTCGAGTGCGTCATCGTACCTGACGGAATAACGTACGTAGAGCATCAGGCTATTTGCCCCGTGGTATAACGAGGGAGAGCGCAATTACTCGAGGCGTTGTTGACCTAACCTGAACGCAGAAGCCACACCTCGAGTTCAACTTGCAGCCATGGCCACACACTCGTCATGACGTCGCCACGTGGCGTGCTCTCCGGGGAGCGCAGATCCCGGAGAAGGCGTCTTAGGTCGCCATCATTCACGCCGGGGGAGTGCCCCCGTACGCCGGACGGTAGACTTCTGTCGGGGAGTAGCCTGCTGGCGATCTCCCGTAGGTGCAACCCCGGGGCTGCCGCTGTGGCCGTCGAGGACCCTTACGGCGGCAACGAGGGCATCCAAGAGATCGTCATCAAAGTCGAGGTCACCGTCGTCCACCGCGGTCGTCTTGGCATGGCGTCGCGCGTCGTCTACCAGTCTCCGCGCCGCTGCCGCGACGTCGTCGACCAGGCACCGGCTGGCCATCCGCTCCAGGAGCTCGTGCACAATGCGTGCTGCTGCGTCTTGGCGGAGGTCGAGCAACGTCTGCCCCATCTCCCGCGCGCGGCGCTCCAGGTCGTCGATTCGGTCGTCCACGTGTCCTCCGGTCAGCTCGTCGTTACAGCCGGATTTGCAGTGAGGCGGGGAGCGCTCCTTCGTTTGCCTTGTGCGTGGCCGTACCGTAAGCTGCGACGCCTCACCTCGAGCCGTGCGCGCTCGCCGATCCCGCCGGGTGCGCGATATCATTGCCTCGGGCATCTGGCGGGACTGATCTCGCGGCGGTATCGAAGCGAGCGGGTGCATGGACGAAGAGGACCCGTCGCCGCTCCGCTATGGGCAGCTCATGGTGTTCTTCCCGGGTGGATCGGCCTGGCACCTAGCCTACGTCCTCGAGGCGACGGCCGCGGAGGAAGCACGGCTGCGGATCATTGGTCCAGGCCGTGAAGGTGAGGAGTGCGTAGCGCCGCTCGGGCAGTTGCGCGATGCGGGTGAGATGGTGCGCCCCTCACGCGCTACGGCGAGGAGCCGCATCCCTGGAACGATGCTCGCCGGCGAGTGGGCCATCGAGCGCCGCGCCGGACGCATCCTTCTCGTGCAGCTACTCGAGGACGCGCTTGATCGCTCTGGTGAGCCTGTACGTGTGCGCGAGTACCGGGACGGGGCTCTCCATGCTCGCCCGGAGGTGCCCCCAGGGCGTCTGGTCCCCCTCGCAGACGTCGTCGACGAGCTACGCCGCCGCTTCGCAGGTTAGCTCCGCGCCGGCGCCCGTACCGTGCCCCCGAGCGGAGGCTTCGGCTGCCGCCCAACGAACACTTGTTCGATGCCCGCTCCTACACCGTCTCCGCACTCGGATGACTTCCTCGAAGCGCGGGATGCGATCTTCGAACTCTCCGACGAAGAGCGACTGGCGCTCGTCCGTTGGCTCAGGACTACCCCTATGGGCGGCCCCGCTCTGCACGCCGTGCGGATGGCCATCCTTAGGCTCTCTGAGAGCGATCAGTACCGTCTTAGGCGGTGGATAGCCCGCTACATCAACCAGTGGGGGCAAATACCCTACCTGGCCTCGCATCGTGCATCGCGCAACCTTGAGCAGAGTGCGCAGCAGCAAAAAGGCTTGTTGAGCCGCATCGAAGGCGAATAGCACTGTCTTAGGCTTAGGTGAGCGATGGTGTATGTCTCATCTGTGAGCGTCGCGGCGAACGTTGCCGATCTTACAAATGAGGATGACCGAGGCGAGGGCCACGGTGATCCTATTGGCGAGCATCATCGGTGCTGAGCGGAGGTAGTAACCGTAGACGATCCAGAGCGCCATGCCGGCGACGAAGATGACGTACATGCCAAGTGAGAGGCCCGACGTATCACCGCGTGCGCACCGTTTGGATAACCTGCGGCAGGAACGAGCCTGTGGTCATGGCCGCCGCGGCGTAGCCAACAATCGTTGGTTCCATCTACTTACCGCAAACGCCCTTTACGAGTTGGGAAAGACCATCGTCGCGCTCTCCACGCACCCGCTCCACAGCGAGCATCGAAAGGCGCCGCATGGTGTCAGCGTCAAGATCAAACCGCCGAAATGCCGACGAGCACACATCGCTGACCATCGTCAGGAACAGCTGCTCCTCCAACGACATTGGGGGCCGCTTAACATTCACCCTATACTCGCCGTCCTCTATGCGAAGCAGCTTCCGTGCCACGAGCTCAGCGTACATACTCTCTGCATCAGCCTCCTGCACTCCTAGTGCCGTTGCAGCTTCGTGTGCCGAGAGGAGTGGTGTCCCGAATGCGAGAGCGCCACTTGCTATGAAGCGGCTTAGAGATTCGAGCATGTCCACCTGAGCCGATCCTCCGTCAGACATACCTATCGCACTCGATTGGAAGGGATGCATACGTGATTCTTCTTGTGCGGTATTCGCTACACGCAGGGTGGATGCGCAAGATCCCGTGCCAATGTACGAACGAATTGCGGATCATCGCTCGCGTAACCCCAATCGATCTGCTCCTCGAGCCCCTCGGTCGCGTTACTCGAGCCGATCCACCCGACACGTCCGTCGATTATTGCTCCTTTCGCGGTCCCATGCTGAAAGTACACTGTCGCACCAGCGCGCGCAAGCGCATCGAGTGTAGCCCGCTCCGCCTGATTCCTCATTGCCTCCGGGGATGCGACCGTGAGCGTAACGGAGACGTGTCGCGCGAGAGCTTCCGCGAGCGCGTTTGCAACCGCGTTCCCTCCGCTAAACGACTCTGTCTCGACGGTGACGTCGTGTCGCGCGTGATCGATAAGCGCGGCCTCAAGCGCGAGCGAACGGCTCTTCGTTAGAGTCAGTGGGAGGGCATCCTGCGGATCGCCGACGGCGGCACGTTCGACCGGAAGCGCATAGTCCGAATCGAGGGTTACGAGAGCCCCGCAGCGTGAGAAGTTCTCATCGTCAAGCGCAACGATGCGACCGCCGTCGACCACGAGCGCCTTAAGGTGAATTGGACGGGATAGTAGCTCGACGCGCATGCCGACCGGGCGTGCCGCGATCTCGCGGTTCTGGGCAATCGCGTAGTCGAATCCATCCCCGGTAAGCACAAGGTGTACGCGCACGCCACGGGCGGCCGCGGCTTCGAGCGCGCGAAGGAACTCCTGATGAGGTGACAGGGTGTAGGCCGAGACGGTAATCGAGCTGCGGGCACCGTTGACGGCAGCGATCGCAGTGGAGAGATTCCCAAGTCTCGGTGCAGTATCGGCCCTAGCAGGGGCCAAAGGGAGGAGTATCAAGAGCGCGATAAGTAGCCGTCGCATCCACTCCACTCTACTTCATACAGTGGAGGTCGTGCAAGCCTAGATCCCGGTGGAGATTGGTTCGGATGGTGGAGTTTGAACGGGTGGTCTGAGCTGCTGCGCGATCTGTTGCCAAACCGCCGTATTCGGTCCATCGGCCGCGCTGGCGGAGACCGCGAGGGTCTGCGCGCGGTTGAGCGCCTCGCTTACCGCGCCCAGGTCCTGGTTGCGCATGGCGGCATCAAGGGCGACATCTAGGGCCGCAGCGGCGCGCAGCTCGGTCGGCGCCTGCGTCAACTGCAGGCTTCGAGTCTGTTCAAAGGCAGTGCGAAGATGTTGCTGGATCGGCGCCAGGCGCTGTGGGTTACCACGGGCGATGCGCGGGAGCGGCGTAGCCGAACCGCTCAAACGAGCGATGGTAGGCGTACTACGCGGCGCTCCCGCACCGACGGCGGCCGCGCGCAGCCGATCCGCCGATGTCCGCAGAGCGCCGTACCCCGGACCGGGCTCCGGGGGAACGGCCGTGTCGGCGATGGCGGCTGCTGCAAGCCAGCTTGAGGCGGCCTCGAGGGCATTGCCTTGGTCTGCCGCACGGACGCCGGCGGAGACGCTTGCGCCGACCTCATGCGCCTGGGTCGGGGGGAGGGTAGGAGCGGCCTGCTGCATAGCTCCAAGCGCCTCCTGGCGACTCCAGGCCGGCACGTTTGCCTCACCGGAATCGCCGGCTGGCTGAGGCGCAGTCCTTGGCGCGCGATGCGGAGCGTCCGGGCCGAGCGTATGGCCGAAATGGATGTGCTGACCATGCGCTGCGGCGTGGATAGTGTTGCCCATCTGTCGCGCGAGCGGTGCTGCGTGGTGGCCGAGGACTCGCGCCGGATAGGCGACAGCGGCGCCAACCGCCGCGGCACGCGTCAGCCCACCCCCAACGGCACGGACGCCCTGGCGTGCCAAGAGTCCAGCGCGGCTGCCGGCGAGCTGCTGGCGTCCTCGGGCGAATTGTTGCCGCAAGTGATCGCGCATGCCCGCGAGGCCGCCGCCAACGCCGGCGAGCGCCGCAGGCGTCCACGAATTACCCTCCTCCCCAGGCTCCGATGCTTCTTCTTCTTCTTCGCCGGATGCCGACGTGTGCTTATCGCCGCGTTCGCCTGGCGGGGTAGCCGGCGAACCTTGCTCCTCCCGTATCGGCGCGGCATTACCGGTATCACCAGCGCTCTCAGGGGCAACTTCACCCGGGCCCTGTGGAGGCGCCCCGGCCTCCGGTGCTGACGAGGGCGGCGACGACGTACCCGTTGAGGAGCTACCAGATTTGTCGCTACTCGAGGACGGGATCGCTACCGCGCCGTCTTTGTCATCCTTGTCTGCCGGCGCGATCGCGTCTTTCTTACCGGAAAACATGCTCTTCAGGGCGGCTCCAGCGCCGGCAACAAGGCCGCCAACTGCGGCAAGGCCGGAAAGCATCGACGCGCTGCTCATTCCGAGTTGCCCAGTGAGGATCTGTTGCGCCGCACGCCCGGTCATGAAGGCGAACGCGATGATCAATACGCCAAAGATCCAGGTAATCGCGACCCAAAAGCCGCCGTCAGCGAAGCTGAGCCTGCCGGCCGGGCCAAGCTGGGCTTGAGCTTGAGCTTGAGCAAGCATCTGCAAATTGAACGTGATCCAGAGGAATACGCCCAGGACGAGACCAGACACGTAGAGGTTAAGCAGCGAATCAAAGTACTTCTGACCATAGCTTTTCGATTTATCCCACACCAGGGCAGCAAGGGTGAGGATACCGAGCGAGGCAATGATCGAACCGTTCACGCCGAGGATGATGCGCTCGAAGAATAGGATCACGAATGCGACAATCTGCGCCGCGTATGGAATGATGGTGAACAGTAAGAAGATCAAGCCGACGACCAAGTCAACCAAGACGTTGAACCATCCGGCGTTGATCTGCGCGGCGGCGATTCGCCCTCCCATATCGAAAGGGAAGAGAAAGCCCTTCACCGCGGCGCACGCGCCATAGCCAGCGATCTTCCCAGCGCTTGTGGGGACGGGGACTGGTGTAATCCCCCATTTGCTATGCATCGCGCCGATGACGTATTCCGTCACCGGCGGGCTGGAAAGCAGCGTCCCTGCTGTAGTCATACCTGCATCCGGAAGCGACGCGGCAAGCGTGCCGCCAGCGCCGGGGATTGGCGCCCTATCTCCCCAGGTGACATGCCCGCCGTAGCCGGAGACGACCGTGATAAGCATCACGACGGCGAAATACGAGAAGATCCGCGTAGCAGGGTCGACGAGGAAGTTACGGATTGTGAGGTTACGCGCGTTCCTCCGTAGTTCAGCGAGCATCGCGAACAGAGAGCCAACGAAGAGCAGCGTGGTGAGATTGATTGCAAGACCGGCGACAGAGACGCCGAGCGCTGCCGAGAGGGGTTTCATCGTCAGCACGTCATAAATGCCTTGTGCGACATTCACGAGACCGTTGAGCTTGCCGCCTTGACCGGTCCAACTATCGCAGCTCTGCGCGAGGAACGCGTCAAGGCCTGTTAGGTACGCAGGCTCCTGTGCCGATACATCGCACGCGGTCGGGGTCATCGGCGTACATGGCTGGGGAGTCGCGCCGGGGGCGGGTGAGCTGCCGGCCGGCGGGCCGCTGCAGAGACCGTCGAACAACGTGCAGGGAGTGGCTCCGGGCGCCGGTGTGATGCCGGCTACTGAAGCGGAGTCTGAAGCTGGGGTCGGGGTGGAGATCGGCGTAAGGGTGGGGACCGACACCTCTGCCTGCGCGAATGTGGTCCCGCTGGCAAAGAGCAACAGCCAAAGGAACGCCCCGATAAGGCGTCGCCTCACGGGCGGGTGCGCGACTGATAAGCTGCGCGAGCCGCTGGCTGCAAAATAGGCACGTTCAAGGCCGCATCGGCGGCTTGCCGAACGCTCTGATCGGTGACGGGTGCGGTGGGCGCCGAATGGTACGTTCCCTGTGTTGGAGCACCGAAGATCAGTGCGGCGGACCCCTCCGCGCTCGCGACATCCTGGGCCTGTCGCCCTTCAGTCGCATTCACCAGCGCCCCGATCTGCGTGTTTAAGAGCTGGATACCATCCGCTTGAGCGCCAGCGATCGAAACGCCAGCTGAGGTGACGTTGATTTGCGCCTGCATGAGATCTTTCGCGCTTTTGGCAACTGCGGCGAGCTTCGTATTGTCATTGGCACGTTGCAGCTCTTTGTTTGCCAAGGCGTGATCGGCACGGATCAGCCCGATCCACTGCGCGACCTGGTTGATGCCTTGCTCTTGCAGACGCCCCATGACGTCGCGCAGCATGCCGCTCGTGTCAATGTAGGCAGGGTAGCTCGCGGACAACGCGTTCAAAAGATCGCTCCCGGCCAGATTGAGCAGCTTGACGTTCCCCCACCGATTGGCGATGAGGTTCAAGTTCTGACCAATGGCCGGCCAGACCGACTGAATGAAATTCTCGTGGTCGAATATCATGGCGTACGCCATTCGCAGAGCGTTGAGATCATTCGCAAGCGCGATCTTATTTGCGACATTCTTTTGCAGAATCTGTTCGGTCTGCAGCTTTGCAGCGATCGGGTCATAGACCAGCGAAACTACAGCGCGCGCGGGAAGAGGCGAGCTCACGATTGCGAGCCCAGAGCCGGCCGCGGCAAGAAACCCCCGTCGATCCATCGCCGAGCACCTCCTTGGTCTGAAGTTCCCCCGAGGGGGAGCTGTCCCTGCCACTCCACTACACCTCGGCGAGGAAGTAGCCACTCTCGTCGTAGTGGGTGGGCCGGTAAAGCCCGACGACACGGGGGAGTCCCTCGGGCCCGGAATTATCCATCAGGAGGACATGGGTCACGGCTTTTTGGTTCGCGATCCGGATCACCGGCTTGCCCTCTTTGTGCTGTAACTGCTCGAGGCGTAGGTAGGCATTCTCGGGGGCGTCTCCGTGAATGGTTAGTACGGACGTCCGCTTGACCCCGGTCATCCAGGCTTCGACGAGAGCATCGGCGCCAGAAGTGACCTCCCCGATGGAGACACTGAGCGCCCCCGTGCGCAGAATCGTTGGAATCTCGCGGCCAAGGCCCCATTCGTCCAGGATCGAAATGTAGAGAACGAGCGGGTGATCAAGCTCGATTTCCCAAGCATCCTCAGCGATCAAGAAGAACGTCGCAGGGTAAATCGTCGCAGTGGCACGCAGGATGGCCGTCGCCAATACCGTTTTCCCGGTCGATTGTGGGCCAACGATACCGAAGCGCGCATTCCCTCGTATAGCAGCGATAATCTTTCGGTAGAGATCATTCGTGAGCTGCCCCTTGGCAACGTACTCTTCAAGCGTGGTTTTGATGACAACCCGCCGACGAATCGTCCAGTAGATTCCACGCGTAAGCGGAGGCATGAGCGCGGTGAATCGGTAGCCGTACACCGGCATGGTCGTGCGCAACTCAGGTCGCTCAGCAGTGAAGCTGCGCTCAGTGGAATGTGCGATACGTTGGGCAAGGCGCTGAGCATCCGTCTCGTTCTGCCGATGCTCGGTGACACTCTCGCTTTGCCCACGTTCGGAGATCCGGCGCACTTTGATAAGGCCGTCGCGATCGGGGAGGCGCGCCACCTCAACTACATCCGGCTCTTTTAGGAGGGCTTCGATCGGGCCAAGCGTCCGGCGGTAGATCTGCCGCATCTCCCCATGCGCATCGCCGTCATTGAGCGCTTCGGTCACCGCGCTGGCCCCAATGGCGTATCCGGGCTTTATAACGCTCATACCGCGTTCCCAGCGAGCGCCGCAGCCAGCGCATCTGTGGCTTGGCCACGGGTCCGGTAGACATCCGGATCGAGCCCAAGACTCTCGAGTTGCTCGCGTTGCTGCACACTTGCCGGCCGCCCGCGCCAGGGGGCGTTTTTGTCAAGTAGCGTGATGAGGTGGCGATAGTCAACCACGATATGGCGCTCGGCAAGCTGGATGGCCTCTCGCGCGCTAGCAGCTTCTCCGATGATTCGTTCGACCCGCGGCTCTCCGTTGCGCGAGTACCGCTCGCGCACACTCCAGCCACAATACGGGTCAGCAGAGACGACGAGCTGTGTCTCCTGTCGCCCGAGTTGCGCCTGCGGATCAGCACTCGCGGCACGTGCAAGACGGTCCTCGAATGGTACGGAGCCGGCGGCCGCGTATGCGTGCTCAAACGTGAGTGAACGAGTGCCGTCGGCTCGAATACCGACCGGCATTCCCGGGAGGTACAGAATGCGTTCTCCCGGTTTCTCTGAGTGCCAGGTAAAGGGACTTTCCGTATCGGCAAGTTCTGCGTCCGCGGCGAGTATGTCAAACGGCTCGATAATGATTTCTTGGGCTTGGACGCCGTCGTCCTTCGGCGCAATACGGACTCCGATGCACTTCGCAGGTGCTTGCGGTTGCGATTCATCAGAAGCGATGCGGGACACAAGGTCGCGCCCTTCAGCCAAACGTGGTCCGAAGAGGGACGCGAGTTCCATGACGCCGTTCGCGCTCAGATCGACGAGATCGATCACCCTCGCGTATGGCTTTACCGACTGCGCGATACAACGCAGGCGCTCCTCGCGCGATTGCATTTGCGCGAGCTGCTCGGCAATGGACGCGTGCGGGCGTAGCGCGCGCCCAAGCGCTTGCTGGTAGTATATCGCAGATTTACTTGGGCGCTCAAAGATTATCGTTTCTACCGTGGGATCATCGAAGCCCTCGACAAAGAGCTTGTCGCCAAATAGCGCGAGCAGCTCACCGGCACGGAATGCGCGGAAGATACGTAGGCGCTGAGCGTCGCGTAGCCGGCCATGGACTACAGCACTTGGAACGCCGGCGTCAGTGAAGCACTGCGCGCAGTCCGTTGCGTGCTCTATCCCCGCGCAGAAGCCAAGAGTCTTCGTGCCACCCGCGTACTGGAGCCACGCGCGTAGCGCAAGCTTATTGCGGTCTTCGGTATTGAGCCGTCGGCCGAGCTCACCGTCGGCGAAATCTCCACCATGCGTTGAGACACCTTGCAAGCTGGTGGTCGTGGTCACGCGATAACCACGCGGCGGCACGAGGTAGCCATCAAAAATCGCATCACGGGTAGAATAGGAATAAGTGATCTCGTCGTACAGATCAGCCAGGGTTACGCGATCGGTCCTGTTTGGCGTAGCTGTCAAGCCGAGGACCCTAGCACGTGAACAGCCGACCTTGACTGCGCGGATGAGGTGGCGATAGGTCGACGCCGCAGATCGGTGAGCCTCGTCGACTACCAACATTACGAGCCTGTCACGTAGCGCGTGGAGTAAACGGGCTCCGCGCGCGCCACTAAGACTTTTCACGGTGGAGAAAATTACCTGATGCTCACGGTGGGCGTGCCGTGACCCGAGCTCGTAGCCGAGTTTCGCTGCGGGGATCTGGCGCGCAACCGCGCGGTAGCCCTGGTCGATGAGCTCCCTTTGGTGCGCGACCCAGACCACGGTCCGGCCGTCTCGTCCGACACCGACCTCCCGCATCACCTCTGCCGCAGTGTATGTCTTGCCGGTTCCCGTCGCAAGGCAAAGCAGTGCAGCACGAGTGCTGCCCCGGAACGCCTCAACGGTAGCGTCGATGGCCGAAGCTTGATAGGGTCGGGGTTGTGGAGTCACGTCGAACAGGTTCATCTCCACCGTACGCACTCCCTAGTGGATTCCGATCAACTCCCCTCCTACCTGGGGAGTTCCTCGAAATCGGTAGGGGAGCTCGCTGACCGGCAGCTCGCGCGTTCCGATGAGGTGATCTTGCACGTTGCCAAGCATCGCAACCCCCTCCTCGAGTCCCAGTACACTCCAACTGCTGCCCTCCGCGATTGGGGCATCGTCCACAAGTAGACGCACGTCCGGAAGACGCTCACCGGGGGTGCAAGGCGCAACGAGGACCGTGCCGTCGACATGGGCGAGCGCACACGGTCCCCACGCCACCTGAGCGCGTGCAATAGGCGTGGATTGGGTAACGATGGATCGTAAACTGGCCGGATCAACCCCACACGCTAGTGCAAGGCTTCCTTCGAGGGAACGCGACCCCGGCAGCAGCACGCACCGCCCGGCATCATCGATCAAGATTGGACCCAGCGGTGCGGGACCCTCAGCACGCGTGAGCTGGCCGTTCATACAGCGGCCGATCCACCCTGAACCATCGCCAACGAGCGGCTCGACGCGCGTCGCGCGCAGCGAGATCAGCTCAACGATTGGAGTCGACGGTGCCGGATCCATGACGAGGCGTAGCACGTTGGCGTCGCGATCAAAGACGAGCCCAATCGCACCACCGAGGGCCGCGCCGACCGGCAACGTCACGGTGCAATCTGACACGAGCACGAACACATCGTGGTCGGCCGAAGCTGTGACAAGCCAGGCGATCGGCCTCGCAATCTGTCCTCTGTCGCGCGTCAGGGAGCCCTGAGCGTCGTACCCGACGGCCATGCGAATGCGCCCTCCAACCCATCCGGTTGGCGCAATGAGTTCGAGACGTCGGGCCAGCGGGGGTAAGAACGGTGCCGCGAGCAGCCGAGCGAGAGTCCGTGTCGCCTCGAGCTCCTCCTCGTCGTCGGCCTGGCCGACACGGAGCCCGCGGAGCAGCGCAACCGCGGTCTGAACGGAAGGCACGCGGCCGCGTAGGCTAGGATGCTCCAGGATACCCGGCAGACGCGCGAGCACCGAGGGAAGTACCCGCGCGGGGAGAGGCCTCAGGGGATCTCCGGTGAGCAGCGCGCGTGCATGATCGATCTCCGCGGGTACCCCTTGGTAGGCGCCGGGAGCGAATCGGAGGAGGTGGGCATGCGCGGGAAGGTCGGCAAGCAGTAATTGGAGGGCCTCTTCGGTGGCCGGCATCGCGCGCAACCGGGCTCCTATCGGCGCTCTTGCCGCGAGCCGAAATGCGCCCGATGGCAATGGCCAGGCATCGTTTCCCGCACTAGCGTGCGCGATAATTTCGAGCTCTGCGATCGCCGCGTCGTCGTTAAGCACCACGCCGCCGTCGGCCAGCCATCCACGGGCCGCCTCGCGATCCGTAGCAGCGAGGAACTCTCGTGGTGGCACAAGATCACAGAGCTGCGCGACCGTGTGCTGCGCGCGTGAGAGGAGGTCTCCGCTCGTGCGTGAGAATGCGTCCACGAGCAGGCTACTGAGCGTGATGTTGTCGCTATTGCTCGTTGCCGGTAACCGAGCCGCCGCAAGCAACGTCGAAGGGTGGAGTAGTCGCCTTGGGTCCTCGGCTAGCAGGGCCAACGCCTCCGCGGCAGCCGCGGGCATACCATAGATGGCAGCTATCCGCTCGGCGAAGGTTTGTGGAGGCGCGCTCCATGGAAATACGCAGACATCATGCTCATCGAGCGCGACCCAGGTAGCTGGGGCTTCCGGCTGCGTCCTTCCAAGTACGCAGTCATCGGCCGCGGCGCACGCTGCGCGGCAATAGGCGGCTAGCAAGGCTCCCCCATCAACTCGGTAGTGGGCGCGGTGGAGCTGGAGGGGTTCACCGCACGCCGTACAGGAGTAAGGCATTCACTAACGCGAGAGCGAGGGAGCTTCGCGGACTGTTGTCGTCGGCGATTCGATAGTCATCGTAAGGTAACTATCTCCGGGAAGGTAACGATCTGTGGTGCGTCCCAGCCTCAGCACGTCACCCCGATGGAGTAGCTGCGACTGACCCTCGTCAGTCAGTTCATCGCGCCCAAGGGCAAGCACCACCCGCGGCCCCTCCGCAACCGGATCGATGAGATATATCCGCTCCTGGTCCGCATGGAGCACCTGCCAATATCGCTGGTCTGGTGTCAGGCGCGCGATGTCGGCACGTGGGACCGCCGTTCCGGGTGCCACAATCACCTTCTCCTCGTCCTGGTCAATGACGTCACGTTCCTTCACACGGTAACGTTGTGGGCGCGACACGTCTTGGATGCCGATCACTTCCACCTCGTGCGGAGTAAGTACAGCAAGACCCTCTTGTGCGTCCGGGGTTGGAAGAATGGTCCAGCGGCTGCCATCACCGGTAAACATCCCAGAGGTCGGGAGGGCCAGCGGCTCATTCAGGTCAGCATGACGCCTACGAGACGATTGTCCAGCAGCCGCTTCGTCCATCTCGTTCTGATCGTTGTCACTGGCAAACCGCGCTAGAGTCGTAGTCGGACGACCATGTGGTGCATATTCAACGATGGTTGTGCGATCAGGCCCTTCGATTGCGTAGTAGCCGAAAGAGCGGGTGCGCAACACTAAGCGCGCTGGTGCCGATTCTGGAATGGGTTCGTAGCTTGTGGCGGCTACGAGATGCATTGGGAGATCCCGGGAACGCGGCGGGAGAGCCGCGCGCAAGTCAAGATCTAGGACGCGTTCGTAGTCGTTCGCTCGTCTGTCATGCGCGAGAACGGGCGTGACGGCTTGATAAGAGAGGCTCTGCGTGAACAGCTGTGGCGCGATGATAAAGAGGCCGTGATAGGACTCACCACGTTCAAGCGCCGCCCGGGCCTCCGCCGGGAGTGTATGCAGAGGGAGGCGGTGCGGCTGATTCCCTTCCATCGCTTCGATGAAACCATCTCGTACCGAAAGGCCTTCCATCGCCAACTGAGCAATGCGCGGGCGTACGACATCCCCACGGGTCGCAGCCCGCCGCTCCGGTTGCACGAACGATTCGGCAATCTTACCGTCGACCATTATCGGCTCATGGTCAGCGGCAGCAGGCCCTGCATTACGCTCGAAGGTTGGACGCTGCGGCGCCTCGATCGCGAGTGTGATGCCGAAGCGCTCGCGTGCACTCTCAAACGTCACTCGACGTCCGTCGCCCATCGCCTCGATGAGCGTTCGCGTCGGGTCGACAGCAAAGCGGTCACTGCGCGACCCGGCACCGACCTGCGTACTGGCGACGCCGTGCAGCGGGACGACAGTGCGATCTCCCGACGGCGCTTCAACGACCGCCAGCAAGCCGGCGATAGGACGTGTGGGCGCAAAGCCGTCGTGTATCTCGAGCGCGGCGAGGTTGCGCGGGGCACCAGGCGGCGTCACAATTCGGTGTTCAGGCGTTAGCCGCTGGGCGAAAATGCGCCTTCCATCACTCGTCGAAACAAGGGCGTGCAGCGCCATGATCGTCCCGCTCGCGCGATGGACTAGTTGGCCCTCGCCATCGAGTGGCACGATGCCGATGCGACGTTGAAGCTCCGACGGACCGCGCGTGCGGAGCGCGGCGGGTAGTAGTGCACTCTCGAGCGGCGCATGGATATAGCGGGCAAGCGTTGGAGGAATGCGAAACAGTGCCGTAGAGCCTCCACGCTCAGGATCCAGCTCCGCAAGGGCTTTAGCATGGAGGATCGCCAGTGGTTCGTGCAGCGACGGGTTTTTCGTCAGAGCTTGCGCGCGCGTGGCCGGCGGAGCGAGTAGTAGCTGGGCGAGCCGTGCGGCAGTCAACCGATTCGTGAGGCAACGCGCTAGATCACGATCAGCGCTGAGTGCCGGTTCTAAGTCAGTGCGCGCAACACAGAGCGTGAACGACGGAATGCGTGGGCCGATGTAAGCCACCTCCCTGGCACCCTCACGAGAGTCCGGGCTGAGGCTGACCGGCGCGTGTGGTAGCGCAGCCAGACGAGCATTCGCAAAGAACGGCTTCATTCGAGCGGCGGAGTCTACGTCGCCCGATGCAGCTACCGAGAGCGCGTCAAGGAGCGGTTTCGTGCCGTAGCGGTAGACGGCGGCCAGTGCCTCGAGAGATTCGCGCACGCTACGGTTGAAGTGCGCGAGCTCCTCCGGGTGCTCGGCGAGGGCTGCTATGGCATCAAGCGATACGTGGAGGCGTAGCGCATCACGAAACCGCTGCACTGCTTGAGGGTCCCGCGGTTGCGAGAGCAGGCCAATTACGATCTGCTCACCAGCAGAGCGAGTTTCGGTATCCAGCGTCGAGAAGTCGACGGTAACCGGTACTGTAGCTGCGTCGATCGTAAGCGTATCGAGCTGATCGTGGCCACCAGAGAGGGTGCGTGTGGCTTCACGATAATACGCCTCCAACACGTAGTGCTGGAAGGCTGGCAGGTCCGCGCCGTCGAGTGCCTCACGACGTGCTGCCAGAAGACGCTGAAGGTCGCGCGCGCGATCAATCGGGGACCGTAAGTCCTCGCCCGCCCGGTTACGCGCAAACCGGTCATGGAGCACATCGAGTGTCCGCTCGCGCCGCGCGAAATCACGCCGCTCGGCACGCGCCTCGTTTGCGCGGGCAACCATCGTCTCGAAGGCATCAAGCCGAGTGTATGCGCGCTTGCCGGCGCGAGCTTCACGATCAAGGGCAGCGTTCTCAGCCGAAAGCGCATCGTGTGCGGGGTCGAAGGGCGCGACCTCACGCAGGCGCGCACGCAGCTGAGCGCGGCGGTCCTCAAGCCGCGCCATCCAAGACGAAAATCGACTGTGAAGATCAACGCTGTGTGCAGACTGTTCGAATTCTGCGCGCGCCGCGCCGCTCAGTCGCCGCGCAAGTCGCCACTCGGTTCGATTGGCATAGTCGACCAAGCGTGCCTGTGAGATACGCCCCGTCAGTGGCCCGTCTTTGAAAACGCGATTCCAACGCGCGGCTAGCCCGATCAAGCTCTCAGGCTCACCCTCTAGGTTCGCTACGTCGATCGCGTCACCGAGTTTCGGGACGCGATAGAGCGCGTTCAGCCGTGTTGCGGCGCGGAGGCTAGCAACGGCAAGGGCTCCGTCGTGGTGCACCTGGGGTACGGTAAAGCTTCGCTCGGCGCCCGATTCACGCCGCGCGGTCCGGGCATTGGAGCGGTCCTGCTCGCGCTTGCGGATCTCGTTATACTCTGCGTGGACGCGTGCGGCGAGCGTTCCATCGAAGACGATATGAGTTGGCTCGAGGCGCGCCGTGGGTTCTCCATCAGCATCGAGTGCGAGGACGCCTTCAAGTGCCATTGCGTCGGGATGGTCCCTCATGAACAGATCGAGCTGCGCGAGACGTTCGCGATCGGCATTCGCCTCGGCGTTGCTGCGAGGAGTGCCAATACGCGGGGGATGCAGCAGCTGCGACTCGAGCGCTCCTACGAAATCGCGCTCGACCGCGGCATATGCGACTACGGGATCAGGGCTGTTTCCAATCTCAAACCGAACAGGGTCGGAAAGATTGTCTGGAAGAACGAAGCGCGGCTGGTCCTCAGGGCGCTCGCACCATTTGGCGAAGAACCGGTCTAAGGAGGAGGTACGCCGTTCCTGGGGCAGCGTGAGGTGACGCAGGGTAAGTCGTCGGAGAAGCGCCTCCAAGGCGGTGGTGTCAGCGAAGCGGTCGAGGCCATTCATCGGGCAGTCTCTCCAAGCACAATCGCTGACTCTTCACTGAAGCAGGCGAGGCGCTCTTCGGTGGCTCCCCACCTATCTACCGTCTCTTCCCCTAGCTCTTTCTTGTTGAAATGGCTTTCATGCCCGGATAAGAAAGCGGCTAACGATACGCGATGCCCGGTCGCAAAGGTGAGCGTCGTGCGGTCGAGTACCCTCAGCCACTCAGGGGAGGATAACTCCTCTGGTGTGGCCTCGAAGAACCCGCGTAACGTTGCTACGATGTTGGCGTTCTCTCGCTCGTGAGGCGCCAATAGGAGTATTGCTTCTTCTGCGCCATCGAGCGCGCGTACCTCGAGCGCATGCGCCCGTAAGAGCACGCCAGACTCTTGATCAACCGTGCACCACTTCTGTCCATCCCACTGTGCACCGACTCGCTTATAGCGCTCGGGTAAACAAGCTGGGCGATCGTACACCGCCGCGATCCGGTAAGACCGCGCGATCGGCAGATCACTGACGACGTAGCACGCGCGTCGCTCATCGATCGCCTCGCCGCAAGTGTCGCACCGGGTGGGTCGGGGGCGCATGATGCCAAAGGGGAAGAGCGCCTCAAAGGCGTCACCGAAACGTAACGCTACCTCTTCGTGCTCCTCGGGCGTAAGTGATGACGCCATGAGATAGATCCTTTCAGCTCGCAACGAGCGCAGGCGAAATGTCCGTGACGTCGGGGTCGAAAAGGCGCGGATCGTACCGTGGAGACGGCTGATTCATCTGTTCACGCAGGGCATCGTATTCTTCGACCAGCTCACGGGCTTTGTTCATCCACGATTCGGCGTAGCTACCGCCGTTCTCGGCCACCCACGCCACCAGCGTCGGACCGATGGCACCGTCGAAGCGCAATAGAAGCTCAGCGAAACGTTTACGCGCTATTTCACTGGTTGATCCACAGATAGCTCGCCCGATAGGGCCAACATCAATAGGCACCATGCGATGGTAGCGGTCGTGGACGAACTCCGCGACAGCCTCGGAGGTTCCACCACCTGCTGAAGCATAGTGTGCAAGCTGCTGCGCGCGCGCCGCTGAAATACCAATCGACTGCAGTCGTAACAGTAGGTTTTGGTCGTAATACTTGGAGGATGGTAGGACGACGAAATTGCGAATGGTGTTTTTCATGGCTTCGCTGCGCGTCTCAATCACATCGAGATCTTCAAGCCCATGGGTCACGAGCCAAATCCAGACGCCGTACTTGCGCAATCGCTTGAGCCACCCGAGGAAGATGTCGGCATGGACCGGATCGCGTAGGAGCTCCCAAAACTCTTCCCCAACAAGAAGGACTGGTCCGCGACCGCTTTTCGCGCTGAGCTCGATCGCGTGCAAGAGAGCGAGGGTGGTTGGCGCCCGCAGTTCTGGTGAGGCGAACGCCGGAGCGACGTCGACGTACGTGTAGCGCGACGCAAAGGGGTCCGCGAGACCGCTGAAGAGGTGGCACCCCTCGCGACTCGTGTAACGTGCGAACAGATCTTTCGTCTCTTGCGCGATCTCAGCTTCAAAGATGGCGTGATCAGCGATACGCTCCTGGGGCGCGAGGCGCCTCACGCACGCGAGAATCGCGTCGAGGTCCTTGCGGAGAGGCTTAGTGAGATCGGCGCCACGCGCGCGGACCATAGCCTCGAGAGTCTTTTGGAGGATGGCGCGCCCCTCTTCGCTTTCCACGTCGGCGAACGGATTCAGTCCGATCGTCGCGCCGTCACCACACGTGAGAAATTGAGCATGATGCAGCGCAGCGTGAATCTTATGGGAGCCGTCACGATCGATCAGAATCACACGCGCACCGAGTTCAAGCGTAACGTCGTAGCTGAGGTATTCCGAGATCATACGCGCGATCAGCGTCGATTTACCGGAACCCGTATCCGCGAGGAGGATCGTATGCCCTCCGCGGCGATCGCTCTGCGGCGCCCAGGCGAAGCGCCGGCGATCCATGCCGGTTGTGACGAACAGTGCGCCGGCGCGGTCGCCGTCGGTGGTACGAAAGAGCTGATCCGGGTCGACAATGTGCTCGTTCCCGGCCCACGGGGAATAGCTTGTAATGAGATTGGCTAGAAGACCGGAGGGCATAGGGTTTCGCAGGAGATTGTCGCGGAGATTCCCCGGGAGCATCCCAAAGAGAGCCGGAATCGCTTGCACGACGACGGTCGTGTCCGCCGGATCCTCACTAGTCTGCGGGGCCGCCGCCGCCAAGTTGAAGCCCTCGTGCCCCATTGCGCCGGTGAGCCGCTGGGAACGTAGCGATAGCCGCTCGCGCGCTGCATCGAGCCCGTCCTGGCCGATGTGCTCATACAGCGCTACTGTGACACTCGCATAACCAAGGCGCGCTTGGTGCTTATCGATCAGGCGATCTAAGTTAAGGGACTCGCCGACGTCCTCCACTGCGGCAAGATTAGGCATGCGGCCGTCCCCGCTGAGGCTCGGCGCCTGCTCGGTGGAGCGAAGGGCTTGACTATAACCTTCCCGTGTCTCCTTCTTCTGCTCGTTCCGCGTGCAGGCGATCCAACGCAGCGAGAGCAAGATCGGCGCCTCGTGTCCTTCGAGAAGGCGCAAAATATCGGGTGCTACGCTCTGTGCCTGCAGGTCGTAGAGGTCATAGACATCCACGAGACGATCGTCAATCCGCACGTGGCCATTGGGTACACCAGCGTTGTCGCGATCGAGGCTAACGTGATGGCGCCCCAGCACTTCAGCCAGATGCGCATCGGGCCGCAAGTTGGGCAGGCGCAGAGGCGTACCGCCGATGGTAAGCGGCAGCGCGACCGCGGCGGCTTGCGGGTCATCGTCGTCGGTCCGCGCGAGTGGTTCGACGGTTGCAAAGCCACGCTCGAGCATAGTCTCAAAGCTCGTAGCCAGCCCAACGAACCGCTGGTAGGTCGCGAGGGAAACGGCTTTCCCGTCAGCGCCTTGACGCGGACGTTCGGGATCCCGTCTTGCATCATAGACCAAGTGGAGATCGACCGTGACGCTGATCCTGGAAGTGTGCTCTTGGAGCCGGCGATGCTCGAGTGCGGTCAGAGCCGCTGCTTCTACAGGATAAGGGCGCTCTGGAACGCTACGGCGATCCTTTTGAATGGCGATGAGCGCGTGGACCGTCGCGCCGTCGAAAAGTTGAATCAGCGCATTGTCAAGGCGCGCCTTAATCTGCGCGAGCTCGTTGATCGAGTCAGCAGTGCCGCCACTCACACGCCAAGAGCGGACGAAGACCTCGTCGGTCGTACGAATGCTACGGTGGTCCGGCTTGGATCGCCACGGGAGGAAGTCTGGCAGGGCGTGTGGGGTACCAGTGTGGAGGCGCGCGCGGCGTAATGGCACATCCGTACCGAGTGCGCGAAAGATGGGTAGTGTCCTCATGGCATGCAAAATGCCCCGCCCGGTGGGATAGCGCCAGCCGATGGCCGGCGGCCGAGGGAGCCCGAATACCTCGCTATCCAATCTCGAGAGTGGGGCGACGATGGCGTTACGCGTAGCCTCGGGCGCATCGATGCTCTCCCGGCGAAAGTAGCGGAAAAACCGCTCGAGGGGCGACAGATGGGCGGTGCGGATGGCGTCATCAGGGAAAAATCGCGCCTGTTCGCGGATGGTTGTCGTGGCTGGACGCTCGGGCGCAAACGCGGTGTAGTGGGGTTCAGCGCGCAAGGGGTAGTACCACGGATCGGCGACATGCCTACGGATCTCCATGACGCGTAAGACGCAACTGATGACGATTGCGAGGCCAAGGAGCGCTTGTTGAAAGATCAGGAGTACGGCGATAAACGCTGCGCCATGGAAGAGGAGCGCTGCCCATAGCTGCGTACTGTCGCCGAAGTTGAAGATGAGGTGGCGCTTAGGATCGGCAAGCGCTCGGTAGTTGGGATAGGCTTCGTGGAGCATCGCTTACGGGAGTAGTGCGCCCTGACCGTTGCCGATGAATTGCGAGATAAACAGGGCCGCACCACCAACGACGACGCCGGTTCCACCCGCGCCGACCAGCAGGTGCGCGAAGTCCTGTGCTCGGTACTGCCGCTGCTTCCAGGCGTCGTGCAGCTCGAAGACTGAGTGCGCAATGGTGTAGGAGCCGCCGAACTTGATGAGCGCGCCCAAAATGTTCGAAAAGCTGAAGCTAGTGTGTAAGCCGAGCGATGAGACTACCGAGTCGAGGTTGCCATCGCCGACGTTGATCCCGCCAATCGTGGCGGCATGAGCCGAGGCGGTGGCGAGGGCCACGATCGTGAAGAACGCGAGCACCCCGGCGATAGGGCGAGTAGTCGCTCGAGGATTGAACATGAACTTCCCTCCTCCTGGTGGGTGGGGTTGTTGCTTCGCTCCCCAGGCGTTTCCTGCTCCACTCCCCCCAGGGCTGACGGTCAATGCTCGCTCAACTCCCCGGAGTACCGGCGGACGGGGAACGACAGAGAAGCCGGCGCCGATAAGCTTCGCACACGCTTCACCCGCGGTAGCTCCCTCGCGCTGCCGATGGAGCTGACCCATGGCGACCGTGGCGACCTCAAGGGGGTAGGCGGTCCACCGTCACCTACCGTAGCGCAAGCGAAGCGGTAGTGGGGTCACTGCGCACGTAGCGGCCGAGTTGGCGTTGCTGCGAGATCCCATGGCGTGTTAGGAAACTTGCGCTCGGGTGTGAGCACGTGGGATCCGGCAACGCGCTTACTTCCACGCAGGCAACGGAAAGGTGGGTGGGGAGTTGTGCTCCCTGGTGGAGCACCATCGGGGGACGAACGGGGCTAGGCTGGGAATATTAAAACAAATAGTAAAAACTCTTGAATAATAGTACAATTGATGGTAGACTTTGGCATCGAAAAGAGCGCTAGGAGTACGCGCAACAGAGGAGAGCAATGGAGAACGTCGAGGTATTCAGTCCAGACGAGCGGCTCGAACTCCAACGGGTGATTACCGAGGCGGTGATGGCGGCACTGAGCGCCTTCACCCTCGGGCGCCGGCGACTGGGGCATATCGCGACGGCTGCGAACGATACTCCCCGCCTTGTCTTCCTGGACACCCGAGATCGCAACCCGGGATCGATCAATCCGACCGCGGAGTGGCGCAAGGCAGCGTCTCAGCGTTATGCCGCCGGCACGTGGAAGCGCAGCCTGGCGGAGGTCGTACCTTTGAGGCGCTTCCGAGCCAGCGAGGTCGTCCAGGAGTCCGGAGAGCGCCTGCAGGCGGAGCATCCAACGCATCACCACATCGGCGCCGCGATCGCAAATACGTTGAAGGGCCTCGTCGACGATGGGATCGTCGCCAAGGTCGCCCCCGGCGTTTACGCCCCGGCCATCGACGGCGTGTCGCTCGCCTGAAGCCCGCCTGCGAAAGGACAGCTAATGGACAGCTCTCAGATCCTCGCGATCATCAAGAATCCCGGTGAAGCGCCGACTCTCGGCTGGCTCCCATCCTCGCGTGATGAAGTAGCAACACAGTGGGAAACGCCGGTGCGCGAGCAGCTCTTGAACGATCCGCGATTACTGGTGCTCTGGAGAGAGTCCGAGGAGTTCGGCGGGGACATCAATCTCACGCTTCCAGCCGAGGTTCGAGGTCCGGTTGCAATCGTTGCGAGCGAACCGGGGCCAAGGTATGGCTCGGTGCCTCGGGAGCAGGTCTACCGATGGATCCAGTGGGCGATGCTCGCCGGCGCGAGCACTGACGCCGACAGCGTAACCTACTACGGGATTACCGAGGGGCCCGGGTATGACCGCGTATACGTCGAGCGCGTCGACCACGCGCGCCGCGCGACCCGCGCACCGCTGACGCATCACGTGCGCCACAGCGCGACCGGCTTTAGCTGGGGCTTCGCCGGAAAAGGACCGACTGAGCTCGCGCGGTGCCTGCTAGCCGATTTCCTGCATCTCGCGGCCCCGTTTCTTGAAATCGAGAGCATCTACGAGGCTTTCAAACAAGACGTCATCGCGCAACTCCCGCAAGATCTTGGCGGGTGGCGTATCCACGGTTACGAAGTCTTGGGATGGCTACGCGAACATCCGCCGACCCCTGTCTGCAATGTCCACGAAGTGCAGCGCCGGCCTGAGGACGGTGTGTGCGCTGAGTGCGCCTCAGATCGTAATCCTATGCTGGCGCTGAATCAGTGATCCCTCAGAGCGATGACCGACGAGACCTGACACAAAGACGCACTGGTGCGCCTCGAGCCGAATCTAACGGGTGACGAGTCAGCTCTTGAGGCTCATCTCTATCGTCGTGACACTCCAGACTGCTTGAGCCGATCTCGGTCGTCAGTCTTCTTCAGCCGACACGATCGCCGGGCGAGCGCCGTTTAGCTATCGCCCGCGGCATCGCCGGTTCGCCTTGGGACTTGAGCGCTTCCATTCCAAGTGCCATGAGCCAGTAGCCAACGAGTGAGCGGCTAGGGCGCTTGCGCAAACCCTCGATTCGGCGGTCCGCGTATCGGTCCACGAAGCCGTCCATTTCCGCATCGATGTACACGCCGAGCAAGATGTCACGTCCGGCACCGCGGCGCTCGGAAACGCGACCTTCTTCTTCTTCTTCTTCCGCTCTCGCTGTTGCAGTCGGAATCGCCGGCGCCGGGGGACGCGCAGCGTTTATCTGCGGGACCGGCGCGTCGCTGTCGGCGCCCGTCGTGGTAGGCGAAGCGGCTTGTGGCCTATCGGCGTCTTGGCTCTGGCCGCTTGGTATTCGAGGGGCGCTGCGGCGCTGCAGCTGCTGAAACTCGGCGAAAGGGTCGCTTACGTCACTCATGCTTGCGCAATCCTCGAGGCGTCGTCGCTGGGGTGGGTGTCGGTTCGCAAGAGGAGGCTCAGGAACTCGGCGGCCGCGGCCTCGTAATCGCGTGCCACAGGTTGTAAGTGGCGGTACCGAAAGCCTCCGTCAGCAGCAAGATCGAATGCGGTCTGGTGGGTATGGTAGATCCCCTTCATCTGCTTGCGATACCGTACGGTATGTTGGAGTAGGGTGTACGGGGCTCGCTCACGCTCCGCGATGGAGGTGATCCTCTCGCGGATCTCGCGCGTGGTCTTGGAGTCATCGTTTTCGAGGCTATTGAGAAGCACGGTGATCGGCGGCAGCGTTTTGATGAGGCCGTTGTTGTGCATCTGGACCAAGGTACGAGCGACGTCCTCGATGCCGGCGAAGCTCATGTCCGCAAGGTCTGTCGGGACCAGAACGTGATCGGCGGCTACCAGAGCGTTGGTGTTCATGAGGCTGACGGACGGAGAGCAGTCGATCAGAATCAGATCGTACTCGTCGGCGACGTCGGCGAGAAGGCGCTTGAGAACCTCGAAGGGATTACGCGGGTTCCCGTCCTCGTCTTGCTTGAGCACCGCTTCCGCGACGAGGGGCAGCTTTCTGGATCCGTAGAGGACGTCGGCGCCTACGATTCGCGATGGCACGATGGCCTGCCGGATGAGTTCAGGGCGTCGGACGACCTCATTGATCGTGATCGAGGGGAGACTAGGGATTAGCCAATGCGACGCGTGGCATTGGGCGTCGACGTCGGCGATGAGGACACGCACGCCGTTCTTGGCGCTTGCGTGCGCGAGATGCACCGTGGTAGTGCTCTTGGTGCTTCCGCCCTTCTCGATGTAGACAGACACCGTTCGTGCCATATGGTCCTCCACCATAGGGTTGTATTGGGTTTTCCCATATATTAATACACCATACAGTCACAGGATGCAAGACTATATACCATATGGTAAGTAGGAATACGCTTACGTGTAATCGCGTGCGTGTGCGCCTCGGACATCCCCTAATACCTTGCATCTATCAGACCATATGGTCATTACCTTGCATAGCAGGCTACCATATGGCATATCCTCTCATAGTATATGCTTTCAGTAGTGCCAGCAGGCGGATAGCAGCCGATCTGCGCGCTCACCAGCAGGCGCGGGAGGCACAGCGTGGTCAATCTACGAATGTCTATCCCGTGATAATTTACGACGTAGCGCTCGGAAACGGGGCAGGAGAAGGGGTAGTACGTCGCTGCTCATACCCTGGGTGCAGCCGGCCGAACATGCGGACGCGCGCCAACTACTGCCGCCAGCACGGCGCGGAAGCGTCCCGGCGATGGCGGGCTCGTCGCGCCGCCGATCGCCAAGGGATTGAGCGGGAGCGCGACCGTAAGCGCAGCCAAGACCCGCGGCGTATCGCGAAGGTCCGGGCCCACGCTAAACTGTCGACCTATCTCCGCCGCGGTAAGGTGAAGAAGGGGCGCTGCTTCGGCTGCCTATCGACAGAGGTGCAAGCTCACATCCCGGATCTTCATCAGCCCCTCGCGGTGGAGTGGTGGTGCACGGAGTGTCGGAGGGATAACGCAGCTGAGCGGGAGGCAAAGCGGATCGCTGCGGCTCAGGAGCGCGCGCGTGCTACTCGCCAGGCCGCATGGATCGAGCACCGAGACGCGGTCCTTTCGGCCGTTGCGGCACTGCCGGCTGAAGAGCGAGTCGGTCTCGAAAATGCGGCGGCCCGTGGGCCGCTTGGAATACGTCTCTCTCCTGAATCCCCTATGTACGTCCAACAACTTGTCAGGGCATATGACCAGCGATATCTTCGCACCGCCGACGCGAGTAGCGCGGATACGACGTGAGCGCGGCCGGAGCGCCTACCGAGCCGGCAGTACTTGTCCAAGAACGGCGAGAGTCGGTGACGAGATCAGTCGGCGTTCAGAAGCGAGCTAATCACGGCTGAGGACGCCGGCGGCCGCGCAAGAGTTCGATCCAGATGCAAATGATCGGAGAGAGGCTCTAGCTGGGTGTTGGGCCGTGCGCGCTCGGCATGATCGTCACGGTAAGAGTTTCGGTGCCCAACACGGCGTGCACCGCCTCCCTGACCTTCTGTTCGTAGCGTGAACGCAGAAACTCAGCGGCGAAGGTGTCGGCGCACGTTACCCTCACGTCGCTGCCTGCGACATCGATGTCAGCGCGTTTGATAAAGGCCTCGTAGACCGGCTGCGTCAACCGTCCCCGCAGATATGTGCGCACAGCGTCAGCGACTCCCGACGATCCGGGCGTAGACACTTGCTGACTGTCAGACCGGGATGCAGTCCCGGTCTGCGGAGCCGGGAGATCCACACAGATCCCGCTGCGTAGCGCGTACCTAAATAGCGCCCCCGGCTCGCGAATTGTCCCCGGGTGTAGAGCCTCTTGCTGCAGGACGTAGCCGATTGCGCCTGCCGTCGCGACGGCGCCGTATCGCTGTACGGTGCGGCGTTGTTCTCGGCGCAGCCAGCCCCAGCTCGTGAGCACCGCGTCGATGGCCACGATCTCTCGTTCGATCCCGGTGGTGTGTGAAATACCCAGGCGCGCCGCAGGCGCGCTGACGTCGAGGTGGGACGAAGAAGACGAGGGGAAGGACGAGGGTAGTCCCTCTAAAGAGACCGGGACGGCATCCCGGTCTGCTTCGGGAGTGTATCCCGGTCTGACCGGGATGACATCCCCCGCTGCGGACATATCATCCCGGACTGAGTCGGCAGACAGGGACGCTTTCCCGGTCTGTGCAGTCCGGGATGATATCCCTATCTGTGGGAGCGTCGAAACCTTGGAGGCCGGTTCTTCCCGTGCTTCACCGAAGCGCTCGTAGATCCGGGAGCAGTCGTAGCGCTTTGCCGCACCTTCCCGCGCGCGATCGGTTTCGATAAGCCCAAATTCCACGAGCGGCTGAAGGTACTTCCGTAGCGTCTTTCCGTCCATTCCGAGTTCGTCGCACAACTGAGGCTCGCTCACGCAGCAGGTGAAGCCCCGGTTGCTTTGAGCGTGACCAAGGAGAGCAACGGCGATCAACTTGGAGGTATACGGTAACCGCTTGCCGTCCTGGACGCCGCGCCACTTAACCAGGCGCTCGATCGTTCCGGCCTTGAAGTAGGCCGGGTGGCGAACGCGCGACTCAGGCATTTCATCTACGCGGCGTTCGGGTTTCACGTACAGCCCTCCATCGGAGCCGCTCTGCCCGAGAGCCGCGGTGCTGGGGCGGTTCCCCACAGGGCCCATCGGGGCCACACAGGGCCACACAGGGCCACACAAGGCCACACAGGGGTTTCAGATAGGCCGACGCCCCTCGCTGTGTCAGGAGGGGCGTCACTTAGGAGGCGAGCTTGCGGGCAGATCACTCCCCAAGCTCCTCGAGTAAGCGATGGAGCGCATACTCGACGAGGTGCGTTGTCGAAAGTGCGGGGTTTGCTTCT
>SCQY01000360.1 GCA_004298665.1 bacterium
CATGGAAATCACACACATGACCACAATAATCATGACGGCAGTATAAAGTTTGGTCTGGTACTAAATACCGCCTTTACGATAGTAGAGTTTATCTTTGGCATACTTACGGGCAGTCTTGCTCTTGTTGCCGATGCGGCCCATAACCTAACCGACACATTCACGCTATCTGTATCCTTTGCCGCTAATCGTCTTGCACGGCGTAATGCCAACGATAGTAAAACCTTTGGCTATGGCAGGACAACTATCCTAGCTGCATTGTTTAATGCCAGCATAATGTTGGCAGTAGCGGCTTTTATCGTGGTTGAGGCAATACAACGGCTTGGTAATCCGCATAACATTGAAGGCGGTGTGGTAGCCGTCGTTGCATTTATCGGCATACTGGTAAACGGCTCGATCGCTTTGGTGTTATCTAAGAACCGTATAGACCTGAATATGCGGAGCGCCTTTATAGATATGAGCTTTGACGCTTTGTCATCCCTTGGTGCGGTAATTGCTGGTCTAGTTATCTGGCTAACAGGCATAACATGGGTTGATAGCGCCGTTGGCCTAGTCATAGCGGCTTTATTGGTCTACAACACGCTCAAGATACTGCGTGAAGCAGTACAGATACTACTGGAAGGCACGCCCAAAGACTTGGATATTGCCGCCGTAACCCAAGCCATAAAAGACACCGGTAAGGTATTATCGGTTGACGATATGCACATCTGGGCTATTCGCTCCGGTTACAACGCCTTAAGTTGCCATATAGCTATCGACGAAACTGATCTAAAAGACAGTCGTAATATAGTTGAAATAGTCAAGACAAAACTGTGCAAGAGGTACGACATACAGCACGCCACTATTGAGGTCGAGCTAGAAGACTGTACGAAACATGAACAACATGAACGACATTGATTTATAGGTAACAAACATAGCTTAGATCCACGGTTTTCTCCTAGACTTTCACCCCCTTTAGAGTACCTTGTCCTTGATGAACCCACCAGAGATACAGCTCACTAACACCGCAGCATTCCAGCTACCAAATGAGAAGAATGGCAAGCCAGTTCAGCGCACTGATTTGAAAGCAAAACGGATTGAGTACTGTCTTTATGCAAGGAAATCGAGTGAAGACGATGAACGGCAGGCTCTTTCAATCGACTCGCAGCTAAAAGAAATGGCAATTCAGGCTGAAGCTCAAGGCCTTCGGGTTACCGAGATCAGAAAAGAGAGCCATTCTGCTAAACAATCAGGGCAAAGACCAGTATTTGAGGGGATAATAGCTGATGTCCGGAGAGGCTTGTTCACTGGCATATTGAGCTGGGCACCAGATCGTCTATCCAGAAACGCTGGCGACTTAGGTGTACTTGTAGATTTAATGGATCAAGGTAGGCTGGTTGAGATCAGAACCCACGGCCAAGTGTTTACGAACTCGCCTAACGACAAGTTTTTGCTGATGATTCTGTGTTCTCAAGCTAAGCTCGAGAACGATAACCGAGGAATCAACGTTAAACGAGGTATGAAAACCAAGTGCGAACTGGGCTTTAGGCCTAATATGACGCCTCTGGGCTATCTTAATGACCATTATTCAGGCAAAGGCCAAAAGCAGGTCTTTGTTGATGAAACAAGAGCCCCTCTGATCAAGGAAGCCTTTGAGAAAGTAGCGGCTGGTGCAAGTGGACGAGAAATCTATGACTGGATGAAGGAAATAGGCTTTAGAACCAAAAGTGGCAAGCTTCTGACTCTAAGTGGGGTTTATCGTATGCTGAATAACCCGTACTACTGCGGCATCTTCGAGTTTCCGATGGGCACTGGTAAATGGTATAAGGGATCATACACGCCGATTATCTCCAGAGAGCTATTTGATACTGTTCAGAAGCAGATGGAAGTGAATCCGAAGAGTAAGCCCGGCACCAAACAGTTTGACTATACCAAACTACTCAGATGTGGTGGTTGTGAGTCTGGTGTCACGGCTCAAGAAAAACT
>SCQY01000034.1 GCA_004298665.1 bacterium
CTCGGCATCCTGCCTCCGCGCGCGCCTCGGAGCCCCCTCGAGAGAAACGTCGCTCGCCCCGCCGCTGACGCTGCGGCGACCGCAGTTCGCGACGGGCCGCTGATACGTCAGTGAGCGCGTACGAGGCGCTCTCCGAAGGGGGCGTCAAGGCGCCGCGGGAGGCCCGGATGGCCGGAGCGGCGCCGCAGCCGAGGTGACTGAGCGCGCAGGAGCGCGCGCGAGGGAACGTCCCCCGGAGGAGAGTGCCCCGTACGTGTGAGCGTGAGGGGGAGCGAACGGGAGCTAGACGCTCGCGAGGGGGGCGCGGGCGATGGTGCCGATGGGGCCGACGAGGAGCTCGACGCCGCGGCGGAACGCTTCGGGATCGCCGGTGGTGTAGAGGTGCACGACCCCCGACTCCTCGGGAAGCGCGCGTTCGCGAACGGCGCGCGCAGCGTTGCGCGCCTGCTGGAGCGCGGGGTCGATGCAGAGCGTTTGCGGGAGCAGTGCGGCGACGTGCCGCTCGAGAAACGGGTAGTGCGTGCAGCCGTAGACGATCGCCTCGGGACCGCCCAACGTGTCAACGATGCGCGCGACGGCGCTGCGCGCCTGCGGCGAGTCCGACAGACCCGCCTCCACCAGCGGGACGAACTCGGGGCAGGCCACTTCGCGCACCCGAACCGCAGGGGCGCGGCGTGCGATCGCGCGCGCGTAGCCGCCGCTGCGCACGGTGGCGGAGGTCGCCAGGACCACCACGTCACGTGCCTTCGACTCGGCCACGGCCTGGCCGGCGGCATCGAAGAGATCGAGTACCGGAAGCTTCGTGGGCCAGCCGTACGTCTGCGCCGCGGCGCAACTGGTGTTGCAGCCGATGGCCAGCAGATCGGCACCCGCTCGCTCGAAGAACGCGAAGTTCTCGGCGCCGAACTGATGGATTTCGTCGAGGGGGCGCTCGCCGTATGGTGCGTGAGCCTGATCCCCCAGGTAGACGACGTCCTGACGCGGGAGCGCCTCACGCACGCGCGTGAGGACGCTGAGCCCGCCCAATCCCGAGTCGAAGATCGCGATCACTTCTTGCTGCCGTCCTCCTGAGCATCACCGACGTCGCCGGCCGACTGTGGTGCCGTCAGCACCGAGGAGCCTCCCGAATTGGAGCCCGCATAGCTGTCGATTCCCTTGCCGATGTCCTGGGCTGCTTCCTGGATGAAGGCAGGAGACTGCAGCAAGCGTGCGTCGTCGGGGTTCGAGAGGAAAGCCACTTCGACCAGGATCGAGGGCATCGTCGTGTGGTGCAGGACGTAGAAGTTAGCTTTGCGGATGCCGTCGTCTTTGGTCGGCAGACCGGAGAGCGCGCGGTCGACGCTGTTGGCTAGCGCAAGATCCTGCGGTTTGTAATAGTAGGTCGTGGTGCCGTTGAGAACGGACGAAGTGAAGCTGTTGATGTGTATGCTGACGAACATGCGCGCTCCGCGCGTATTCGCCACGTCGGCACGCGATTGCAGCTCCACTTTGTCGGAGTCGAAGGCGTAGCCGACGTCCTTGTCGCTATCGCGCGTCATGACGACCTGCCAGCCCTCGCCTTCGAGGATCGTACGCAGATGCTTGGCGATCTCAAGAGTGAGGTTCTTCTCGATCAGGCCCGCCGCGGGATTCTGCGCGCCGGGGTCGGACCCGCCGTGGCCCGGGTCGAGCACGATCAGCTTCGGATTGGTTCCCGCAGCCAGCGGTTGGGTTTGCGCCGCTGCCGCTGCGCCCGCAACCGTCAGCCCGCTCTCGGCAAGCGCGCCGTCCGCCGTGGAATCGTCCGCAAAGGTGGGACCCAGGCGCCCGGAGCCGATGCGCACTCCGACGACCGGAGCGCCAGGCGCAAAGAGCACGAGCGTACCGGCGCCCGGCGTCACGGTAACGCGATCGTCCGCGCCGAGATCGAGAGCTACGCGCACGATCGGCTCGGGTGTCTTCTGAAACTGATGGACGCGCACGGTGCGCACGGCCACGATGTTTTGATCGAGTCCCTTGTCCTCCGGCGCGAGATCGAGCAGCGCGTTGTGGACATCGACGTAGAAGCGATTGTCACGAAGCTGGTGCCACTCGTAGGTCGCCGTCCCGCTCACCTTCAGCGTGAGCCGGATGCCGTCGTCCACCGGCTGAATCTGATACCCCGTCACATGAGCTGCCGGAGGCGGCGCAGCGGGAAGCACGGACGCCGCCGGAGGCGAGGGCGTTGCCGCGGCGGCGGCACTGTCGAGGGGTTCGGGAATAGCAGGCAGCGCAGTCGGCGTCGCACGAGAGACGGCCGTAGGAAGCGGCACGGGCGAGCTCAGCGGCGGCGCAGCGTTACCGAGCGCCACCGGCGCTACCGCGGGGCGCAAGGGGATGCGCGCCGCGCGCGCGGCGGGGAGCGGGCCTTCGAGGCTGACGCCGCGCGGAGCGAAAGCGATCACGAGCTCCGACGTCGAGGGACCAGGCAGAATGGCGTGCGTGGAATCGCGCCCAGCATAAAACGCGACGACCGTTGCCGACTCCCACGCAGTGTGCCGCTGGGTGATGCGTAAACTCTCGAGACCTGGAGCGCCGATGCGCTGCACGGGGTCGAGCCGCGAAGCGAAGCCCGGAAGGGCGATCTCGAAACGATCGGGACGGTCAAGGACGCGGCGGAAGCGCAGTGCCGCGCCGCCGTGCAGGATCGCCAACGTACGCTGCCCGTCGCGCACAACCTCGAGCCCGGAGAGCAGCGGCTGAAGTTCGATCTGCTCGTTCGCTTCGTGCGAAGGCGCTAGATAGAGTGCCCGCGCCACGGCATCGAACGGCACGAATGCCTCGCCGCCGTCCGTGTACGGAACGAACGGCAGACCTTGCAGGACGCCGCCCACGTTGATGTGCGAGTCACCCAGCGTCAGCGTAATGACCCGGCGATCGGGCGCCGTGACGACGATGTACGATTCTCCGGGGTGCCATTGAATCGCTGCGCCTATGCTGCGCAGCAGATTGCCGAGACCGGGATCGCGCACGGCCACGGCCAGAACGCCGTTGACGTTGTCGGTGCGCGTGAGTTGAAAGCGCGCGTTCTGAATGGAGACCACGGTGGCGCCGCTCTGAGCACCTGCAACCCTGGGAGTCACGAACGCGAGCAAGGCGATCAAGAGCGCGGCAAGCGCACTACCAGCTCGTGCGTAACAACGGTTCGTCGATCTCAAGGTGACCTCCAGGGAGCGTGGGTAGGCGCCGCCCCTCGACCAATATCTGCACGGACCTGATCTTGGGCAACGCGGTCATCGTCCAGGTGAGAGCCTTGAACTCGGCGCTCTCCTGAAGTCCGCCGCCGACCAGACTCTCGACCTCCTTGGAGAGATCGACAGTGGCCAACTCACCGGCAACGGTGACGGAGAGCACGCGAGTTCCCTGCGGAAAGCGCACCACATCACCGATCGTCGACGGCGGGCCCGCGACGCACTGCGTCGCAGCGTAGAAAGAGACGCTCTTGAGATCGCGCGCCGGACCCAGCGAGACGGGCCATGGCACAACGCTCTCATCGCTGGCTCGAACGTAGTAGACGGTGATCTGGCTCCCGGGCACCTCCGGGTGCGAAAAGAACCATCGATGTACCACGACGGCTACGATGAAGACCAGGACGATCCCGACGAGAAGTCGCGCTATTCTCACGGGTGAGAGAGATTCGCCTTTCTAGGGCATGCAGCCTCCGCGCATCCGCGGCACCACCGTCCTTGCTATGAGTATCGGTTGCGCACGCGCCGTTCACAGAGTCTGCCTCAGTCGTTCCCGACGCGTTCCCAGTGTTGCTGTACACTACAACAAGACCCCTGGAACCAACCGGTTAGCAAGAACGGCAGCCAACCCGATTCATCGGGGCCAAAACAACGAGACCCGGCGAGCAATCGCCGGGCCTCGTTTGTCGATATGGTGGAGGTGCCGGGCACTGCCACCCGGGTCCGCTGGAACCGTACGATCGGCTTCTCCAGGCTCAGCCTCGAATTTTCCTTACTCGCCGGGACGCCTCGAGACGGGGCTAACCCGGTGCAGCAGCCCCACAAAATCTCGCACGCGGTCGGGGGCGCCGCCCCGCATGCCAGCCGAACTTCTTGACGGCGTCCGGGGCTTGCATCGGCGACATCCCCGGGGCCGTGACTAACCTAGATTAGGCAGCCAGAGCGTATTCGTTGTTGGCGTTTATTGCCTTGCGATCGTTTTACGAGAGCTCGCAGCTCGGCCTGCTACCGTATCGCCGAACCCCAACGTCGAAGCTGATTCACCCCCGCGTTAGACTCGAGATACGCCTATCCACAGTATCCCAAACCAGGTGCGGCGTCAATCGGTTGCGCGCGAAACCGGGAAGATCAATGCGAGGAAGAACGAGATGACCGCCATCACGATCGCCCCCCAGAACGCCGCACTGAACCCAGCGACGTTGAAGCCCGGCACGAGGTGGCTGGCGAAGAGAAACAGCAGTGCGTTGATCACCAGAGTGAAGAGCCCGAGCGTCAGGATCTCCAGCGGACAGCTGAGCACGATCAGGATGGGTCTCAGAATTGCGTTGGCTACCCCCAGCACGAGCGCCGCGATGAGGGCGGCGATCGGACCGTCCAGGTGAACACCGGGAACGATTCTCGCCACGACGAGTAAGGCGACGGCGTTCAACAGCAACCGGAGGAGAAAGTTCATGCGAGCGCCTCCTTGATACGGGCTGCGAGTTGTGGAGTGAGCCCCTTGACGGCGGCGATTTCATCGAGCGCCGCCCTCTTGATACCCGCTACGGAGCCGAACTGCTTCAGGAGACGGCGTTTGCGTACGCCGCCCACCCCCTCGACTGCGTCCAGAGCGCTGACGGTCATGGCCTTGCCGCGGCGCTGGCGGTGAAACGTGATGGCGAAACGGTGGGCTTCGTCACGGATGCGCATCACCAGGTGGAGCGCAGGAGAGCCTGCGGGCAGCACGATCGGCTCGCTCTGCCCAGGCAGGTAGAGCCATTCGTGCTCCTTGGCCAGACCGGCTACGGGAATACCAAAGAGGTCTAGTTCCTCTAAGACCTCGACCACGGCGCCAAGCTGCCCCTTACCGCCGTCGATCACGATCAGATCGGGGCGCTTGGAGAACCGGTCGCGTTTGGTCAGCTCGCGAGCCACTCCCTCGCCCTGTCCCACGCTCTCCGGGCGCAGGTAGCGCAAGCGGCGCCGCAGCGCCTCCTGCATCATCACGAAGTCGTTGGGGCCTCGATCGTAGTGCATGGCGAACTTGCGGTATTCGCTCTTCTTCGCTCGCCCATCGACGAAGACCACCATCGAAGCCACCGCGTTGGTACCCTGCACGTTCGAAATGTCGTAGCACTCGATGCGCCGCGGCGCCTCCGGCAGGTCCAGCGCAGCCGCCAACTCCGTGAGCGAGCGTGCGGAGGCCGTCTCTTGGACCTCTTGGTTAGCCAGGAAGGCGCGCAAGTTTTGCTCGGCATTCTGGGCGACCATCCGCAGGTATTCGGCCCTGGGACCGCGCTGGGGGCGCAGGATCCGCACCCGCTGCCCCTTGGTCTGCGAGAGCCAGCGTTCGATGACTCCGCCGTCCTCCGGCAACGCCTCGACGAGGATCTCCTTGGGGATCGCCGCCGCCGCGTCGCCGCGTCGCCGGCGCGCGCGCTGCGGCACCGGGACGGGAGCCTGGTTGTCGAGGGCGCTGGTCGAGCCCTTGGGAAGGTAGGCGGAGGCGGCCGCCTCCGTGAGCGGAGCCCGCGCCGTGTAGAACTGCTCGAGGAAGTCACCGAACAGCGCCTCGGAGGCCTCGGCGTCGCCGTCTCCGTCGACGATGAAGTGCTCCTGTCCAATGAGTTTGCCGCTGCGCACCATGAAGACTTGGAAGCAGGTTTGTCCTTGAGCCCGCGCATGGGCGATCAAGTCCATGTCGATGCGCGTCTGCCAAACGACCATCTGCTTCTCGGTGAGCCTGCGGACCGCAATCAAGCGATCACGCAGGTGCGCCGCGCGCTCGTACTGCATAGCTTCGGAAGCGGCATCCATCGCGCCGCGCAAACGCTCCAACAGCAGTTCGTGCTTGCCTTCCAGGAAGAGCACGACCTCGTCGACGAGCGCGTCGTACTCGTCTTCGCTTTGGTAGCCGACGCATGGTGCCAGGCAGCGCTTGATGTGGTACTGCAGACACGGCCGCGTGCGCCGTCCGTCGATCGGCTCGCGACAGGTGCGCATGGGGAAGACCACCCGCGCGAGATCGATCAGCTCGCGCAGCCCGTGGGCGTCTGTATAGGGGCCAAAGTAACGCGCACCGTCGTTGCGCACCTGGCGCGTGAAGACCAGCCGAGGGAACGGCTCGTTGGTCAGCTTGAGATAGGGGTAGCGCTTGTCGTCGCGCAGCCGCACGTTGTACGGCGGCTGGTGACGCTTGATGAGGTTGGCTTCGAGGATGAGCGCCTCGACCTCATTGTGCACCACGATCCAGCGCACGTGGGCGACCCGCTCCACCATCGCTTGGATGCGCACGTGGTGAACGCTCGACTCCTGGAAGTAAGAGCGCACGCGGCTGCGCAGCGAGACGGCTTTGCCGATGTAGAGGATGCGGCCCGCGCCGTCTTCCATGAGGTAAACGCCGGGGTCGTCGGGGAGCTGGGCAAGCGTCTGTTCCAACGGCGGGTGGTCGAGGATCACGAGTCCATTCTACACGGTTTGTACGTTCTGAAGGGCATGGGGCCGGCTGGAGGTCCCACCGGCGAAAGGCCGGAGGGGGGGCGGGGCTCCTTCCTGCCGATGGAGTATCTTGAGATGGTGAGCAAACGGTGAAACGGTTAGGTCTTCTCCTCCACTGGTACCAACCTCCGTGGCAGTACCCCGAGGTCCTGAATCGCATCGTCGAGGAGTGCTATCGCCCGCTCTCGCGCGCCCTCGAGGAGCAGCCCGTACGATGCTCGGTCGACCTCTGCTGGTCGCTGGTGGATCAGCTCATTACCCAGGGCTACGACGACGTGCTGACGCACCTCGCGGCCGCCGCGCGGGCCGGCAACATCGAGTTCGTCGAAACCGCCGCCTACCACCCGATCCTGCCGCTCCTGCCGGCGGAGACGGCGATTCGTCAGATTCGCCTCAACTACGACCGCAACCGCATCGCCTTCGGACGGGCCTACCAGCCGCAGGGGGTCTTTCCGCCGGAGATGGCGTGGTCGCCGGCGCTGGCCCCGATCTTTACGCACCTGGGCTATCGCTGGACGATCACGGACGACGTGGCCGTGGCCCTACGCGATGGAGAGCCGCCGCTCCGTTACGTGACCGCCGTCGAAGGCGGACTGCGTGTCATCCTGCGCTCGAACCGCTGGAGCAACGCCATCGCCTTCGGTAGCTTGGACGGAGCACGCACGGCGCAGGCGATGACCGAGGAACTCGAAGGGCGCCTGGCCGACGAGCCTGGCTATCTGCTGCTGGCGATGGACGCCGAGACCTTCGGCCACCACCGCCGCGAGTACGTCAGCTTCGTCTCCGATTTCTCGGCGTGGTGCGCAAGCGGCGAGCGCGCCGCCATGTCCTCGGTGAGCGATATCGTCGATGCCTTCCCGGCCCAGCCCGGAGAGATTCCCGCTACCTCATGGAGCGTGTTGCCCGAAGACGTTCGTGCCGGCGTTCCCTATCCGCTCTGGAATGACGGCGGGGACGTCCACCGCGCCGGCTGGGAGCTCGTGAGGCTGGCGGCCGACGCGGTCGCGCTCCATCCCGCGCTCCAAGCGGAGTTCGACCAGGCCATCTCCTCCTGTGCCTTCTGGTGGCTCTCGCGCTCCAACTGGGAACCCGAGCTGGCCCGGCGCGGTTTCCACATGGTGGTCCAGGTCGTGCGCCGCGCCGGGGACAGCGCTGCCATCGAACACGCCTTGGCGCTCTACGACCGCATCTTCGCCGGCGCCGCCACCCGCGACATCGCTTCGTAACCCCACCAC
>SCQY01000035.1 GCA_004298665.1 bacterium
GCATGGCCGAACTCGTGCGCTACCGCCAGCGGCGAGCGCGAACGAAGGTATGCCGTACGCTCCTCAACGACGAAGAGGCCGGCCGGCGGGGCCGGCCAGGTATCCAGATGCGGAGCTAGATCGCGCAGCCGCGGCGAGCGGGCGGTGAACCGTTCGCCGCGCGCCAGGGCGATCACGCGTACACCGCGCGCCCGCGCCAGCCGAAGCGCGGGAGCTCCGAAGCGCGTCAGCGTACGGGCCAGCGCCAGCGTCGCGGAGGGGGAAGGGGCGTCCACCAGGCTTTCGGCGAGCGTCGCGATATCGACCATCGCCGTTCAGCGTAGCGATGGCGCATGTCCGTCGTGCGACCGGAAGGTGTCCGTGGGGGTATCGCATCGGCGCTACGGGCCGAATGCGTAGATCGTGCCGCCGTAGGAGCTGATGTAGAGGTGGCCGCCGTCGACCACCGGCTGGGTGAAGGTCTGCCCTGCGATCGCGCTCCCACTGTTCCACAGCAGCGCACCGCTCTGCGCGTTGAAGGCCCAGACTACCCTTCCCGTGCCGTCGCCTGCATAGACGACGCCGTTGGCTACCGACGGCGGTGAGCGCGGCGAGTCGTACGAGAGCGTGCTGGCGTTCGGGCCGAAGGTCTGTTGCCACGCCAAGCGCAGCGTACAGGTCGTCGAATCGATCTGCAGCGCCGCCAGACCGTGCAGGTACGTGCCGGAGGGCGAGTCGGACGGAACTCCGACATAGAGCATATTGCTGGCCGGTGAGAACGCCGGCAGGCCGATGAAGTTGCCGGCGTCGCTGCCGGAGGGCGACATCTGAATCGTCTGCACGGGACCGCCCGTGATGCTCACGCGATTGTAGACCACCAGGACCCCGCTCTTGTTCATCGCGGCGAGCTGCGCGGGGCACCCCGCTCCTTGGTAGAGGATCGGTGTGGCGCCGAAATCCGCATCGGGGCTGGCGGGCAGGTTTGGATAGTTCGCGGCGACGAGCGAGAGCGAGGGCGTCAGCTCCGCGACGTCTTCGGCATATCCGTAGTTCTGGGGGTTGCCGGTGGTCATGTCCGCATTCCCGATGGCGATGTAGACGTTGGAGGCGGAGTCGATCGAGGCTCCGCCGTAGCCCCAGATTCCGCCGCCGCTCTGCGGCTGCGTGGGGAAGAACGACGCGGTAAGCGCCCCGCTGGCCGCGTTGAAGGCGTCGATGCGCCCATACCAGGGGGAGATGTCACACGTAGACGACGTCTCGGCATAGATCAAGCCGTTTGCGGGATTGAAAGTGAGCGCTGAGTAGATGAAGTTGTGGTCCGGCGTCGTCGCGACCGTCACGGGCCAGCCGGAGGCTTCGGCACCGGTCGCCATGTCGAGCGCGTGCAGCTGGTCTTGCCCGTCGGCCACGTAGACGCGGTTGGTCGTGCGATCGAACGTCGCCGTCCCCGCGATGCCAAAGGGGTATTTGGAGCAGATGTACGTCGTGGTGCCCAGCGTCTTCTGCCAGATGACCGCTCCGTTGTCGGCGTTGAGGGCGGAGAACAGTCCCATCTGCGTGCCGACGTAGAGCACGTTTTGCGTCTTTCCCCCGATCGAGACGCCCTGTGCCACTACGGGCTCCGCGATGATGGGGCCGCCGACGCTGCCGCCGAGGTTCTGCGACCACAACAGATGCAATTTGGAGGCGTTCGACGTACCGAGCGTCGTCTCGCTTGGATTGTAGCCGGTGCGGGCGAGATCGAAGCCGAACGTCGACCAGTCGACGTACGCCGAGCTCGATGTGGGTGCCGGCGAAGGCGACGGCGCAGGCGCGAAGATGGCGCTTGTGACCGAGCTCGCTGGGACGCCGGCCGCCGATGCTCCGATCGTCGCCGGCGTGGCCATCGGCTGTCCGTTGTAGCTCAAGGTCACAGTCGTCGAAGGTGCGCTTACGTTCGTCGTCGAGAGTGTGGTCGCTCCCTGAGGGTCCGCATCGCTCAATGTGATGGGATTGTCGTATGTACCTGGGCCGATGATCGTATTGTTGCCGGCGTCCTGTGCGGTTACGACGACCGGCACCGTGGTGGCCGTACCAACCGGCGGATGCGGGTTGGCGATACTAACGACGATCTTCGTCACGATGCCGTCGAGCGTCAACAGCAGCACGTTGGCCTTCCCTGCGACGATCGTCGCAAGAACGGTCGCCTGCGAGAGAGCGGCTCCGCCGGCGTCGAGGGTGATGACGTCGAACGAGTCCTGCCCAACCGGCGCATCGACGGACACGGTGCAGGTCAGACCTTGAAGCGTCGCGCTACAGCCCGGTGAGCCCGGTGTGAGCTGCACCACGACCGGAGTCGCAGCGTTGACGGATATCGAGAGAGCGCTCGTCGACGGAGAGACGTACGCAGGGTGGCGCGTGCGCTGAACGCTACGCGGGACCAGGATCGAGACGGAGACGCGCGCGCGCGTTGGGGCGCTCTGTGCCGCGGGAAGCGTTGCGGAGCTGGAGCCGTTGTGCGAGCAGCCTGCGACGAGCGTCGCGGTTAGCCACAACGCGGCCAGGCCCCATTGCGCGTGTGGCCACCCTCGAGCAACACTTCGAGAAGTGTCTCGCCGTACGATCATCCGCAACCCTCGGTGCCAGTGTATAGTGGGTGGGACGCCAAGGAGATGGGCCGGTCCGGGGCGATGCGTAGGTCCTTTCGGGCTAGACGCGCGGCGGCGCCCTTGGCCGCTGCAGGGGTTGACCATGGCGAGAGACGGCTGTTATAATGCCCCCTGTCCCGCGACGCATGGGCTTAGATCGTGCGCGATCTCGGCACGAGGGCGATCGAGGGATGCCGGAATGGTCCCGCGTCGTCTAACGGTAGGACAACTGATTCTGGATCAGTTTATCGTGGTTCGAATCCATGCGCGGGAGCCAAGGCCCTATCGTCTAGAGGCCTAGGACGCCGCCCTCTCACGGCGGTAACGCGGGTTCGAATCCCGCTGGGGCTACCA
>SCQY01000004.1 GCA_004298665.1 bacterium
GATTATTGGGGGAGGGAGTAACGTGACGAAGGCCGATCTGATCGCCACTGTGGCGGAAAAGACGGGGCTGACCAAGCGCGAGGCGACCGCCGCCGTTGACAGTGTGTTCGACACCATTCGTGAGTCGCTCACGGCGGGCGAGAAGGTACAGCTTATCCCGTTCGGCAGCTTCGAGGTTCGCCACCGCGAGAAGCGTGAGGGGCGCAATCCGAAGACGGGCGAAAAGCTGGTTATCCCCGCGCGCCGCGTGGCTGCGTTCTCTGCAGGCAAGGGACTGCGCGACGCCGTCGCTACCGCCGGCAAGCGCCGTAAACGCTCGTAAGGTCTTCATCGAAAAGGTGTCCGCGAGGGCACGGCTTCGCAGCTGCCGTGCCCTCGTTTACTGTGCGCTCGCAGGGTATCCCGTGCCCGCCAGCGTAGCAGATGCGCCGGGTCGGAGACCCGAGTGTCGGGCTGTAGCGTAGCTTGGTTAACGCGCTAGCCTGGGGGGCTAGAGATCGCTGGTTCAAATCCAGTCAGCCCGACCATCATCACGAATCGCCCGTCCTGTAAGGGATCGGGCGATTGTCCTTGGTGTGTCCGCCGATGCCGCCGTCTTACGTTGCCGCGTGATCCTTCGTGAGGCTTGCGAATATGCGGATGACCTCGACCAACGCGAGCGTCGCGATCGAAGTCTCGTCCGCGCGCCAGGCGGCGTAGAGCTCCGCTGGAGGCGTCTGTTCGGCGACCGGGCGGTAGACGACGCCGGCGAGGTTGAGGCGCTGGATCGAAGCCGGCATAAGCGTGACGCCCAATCCTGCCGCAACGAGTGAGATCATCGTGTCGGTCTGATTGGCCTCCTGGACGAGTCGTGGCTCAAAGCCGGCGCTCCGACAGATGTTGACGATCTGATCGCGGAAACCAGGCGCCTCGCTGCGTGGAAAGAGCACCAACGACTCTTGTTCCAGTGTGCGCAAGGAAATGCGTTTCTTTTTGGCCAGGGGGTGGTCCGCCGGCAATGCGATCACGAATGGCTCCCGAGCGACGGTGGCGACGTGAAGATGCTCATCGGTCACGGGTGGTCGCAAGAAACCGATGTGGATCTGGCGTTGCTCTAGCGCGAGGAGCTGCTCGGGCGACGAGAGCTCGCGGACCGTTAAGCGCACGTCGGGGAAGCGCTCTCGATACGTGCGCAGTACGTTTTGAAGCACGTTGTAGGTTGCCGAAGCCACGGTGCCCACGGTAATCCGCCCGATCAGCCCACGTTTCGCGCGGCGCGCCGTCTCCATCGCGTGACCAGCCTGTGCCAGTGTCAGGCGCGCCTCTTCGAGAAACGCCCTGCCGGCCTCCGTGAGATCGATCGGGCGTCTATCCCGATGGAAGAGCTCGACTCCAAGCTCGCTCTCCAGCTTGCGGATTTGCTGGCTGAGCGGAGGCTGAGCCATGTTCAGCTGCTCGGCTGCGCGGCCGAAGTGACGCTCTTCGGCAACCGCCATGAAGTAGCGCAGATGACGTAATTCCATGATTATGTTTTAGATATAATACCACAAGCAAAGATATATTGGACATATATTGCGCCGCCGCGTAAGGTTGGAGGAAATCGCGGCGTGTACCCACGTGGCCTGCGAGGGTTCGGCTGTCGACGGGAGATCCGGACGAAGCAATGGCGAGCGTATTTTGGAATCATGCTCGGGCGGCTGAGCTTATGCGAGCGCAAGGTATCGATGCGTTGATCGTCGTTCAACCCGAGAACTTCTATTACGCGACCGGCGCGAACGCCGGCTTCGCAGCACTTTGGCGCCGAGCCGGGACTGCGGTCGCCGTCATGCCGGCGGATCCGAGCGTGCTCCCAGCCGTGGTCATCCCCGATGCCCAAGCGCGGTCGTTCCACCAGGCCTCGGAGATCGGCGATGTGCGCACGCACCCGCTTTGGGTCGAGACCGAGGATCTTACGCCGTTCCTCCCCAGCGCGCGGCCGACGGAGGTGATCGTGCGCGACGCAGCTCGCCGCGCTGGAAAGCAACCTCAGCGAACGCGTCCTGCTACCTATGATATCGCTCTTGCGCTTGCCGAGGTGCGGGGGATCCTGGAAGACCGCGGCCTTTCGAAGGCCTGTTTGGGTATCGAAATGGACTTCATTTCGGTTACGGACTTTGAGAGCTTCCGTCATGCAATTCCAGACGTGCGGCTTGTCGACAGCTCGTACGTCTTTCGCCAGCTCCGAATGATCAAGGGGCCTGCCGAAATCGCGTTCCTTCGTCTGGGCGCAGAGCTCACAGAAGCAGGCATCACGGCATCGCTCGGCGCCGTACGCGAAGGGCTCAGCGCCTCCGACGTAGCCTTCACCTATCGCTCCGGCGTCCTGGAAGCGGCGCGCCGCGGCGCGGCGACAGCATTCGAGTCGACGTGGGACATCATTAGTGTCGGCCCGCAGCCGTGGGGAGTTGGGGCGTCGACGGCCGTGGTCACCTCGGGCTCTCAACTAAAGTTCGACGTCGGTTGCACTGTTGGCGGTTATCAATCGGATATCGGGCGCACCTACGTTTACGGCAAGGGCAACGAGCACCAGAAGCGCATACACAACGCTTTGTTGGAGGCGTTTCACGCCGGCCTCGAAGAGTTCAAGCCTGGAAATCCCATCAGTGGAATCCACCGTGCCGCCCAGACAACGATGCGCAAGCTTGGCTTCGAGAGCTATACCCGCGGCCACTTCGGCCACGGCATCGGCGCCAACGTCTGGCATGAAGAGTGGCCATACATAGCGGCTACCGAGAGTCAAGTACTGATGCCTGGCATGGTCTTCGCTTTCGAGACTCCATACTATGTCGATGGCGTCGGCGGATTCATCATCGAAGATCATATTCTCGTCACGGAGAGCGGCCCGGAGAGTTTCAACATGCTTGCCCGGGAATACGCCGAGATCGGGTAGCGCTAGTGAGAGCACGTTGCGATTCTGCTAGATGTGGTCATCGCGAAGAGAAGCGCGCGAATGGTCCATTGCGAGCTTGACCCGAGCATACGTTTTTCAACGTCATCATTGGAAGGATAGACAACGACCATGCATAGGATGAACAGGCTAGGCGCGGCGGCCGTCGCGCTCGCGCTCTCTTTCGGCTCAGTCGCGTTGTCCCAATCCGCGAGCGCGGCGAATCGCGTCATAAAGATCGGCATCGAGCTTCCGATCTCCGGAAACGACGCCTCCGATGGTATTCCGATGGAGCAGGCCGCGACTCTGGCGGTGGAGCAAGCCAACGCGCAAGCACCGAAAGGCTTTACGTTTCAAGTCGATGCGTTGGACGATACCGTCAACGGCATCCACAACCCGCAGCAGGGCGTGACGAACATTCGAGCGCTGGCCGCGGATCCGCAGGTGATTGGTGTTGTCGGTCCGTTCAACTCCAACGTCGCGGCCGCGGAGATTCCAGTATCGAATGAGGCGCTGCTCGCGCTCGTCTCTCCGGCGGCCACCGATCCCGCGCTGACGCAATCGCCGAGATACAGACCGTCGCACCCGGACGAGATCACGTTCTTCCGCGTCTCCGCAAGCAACGACAAGCAAGGGCGAGCCGCTGCATACAGCTGCAAGCAGCGCGGCCTGAAGAATATCTACGTTATCGATGACAACGAGACGTTCGGCACAGGCCTCGCGGACGTTTTCACGGCCGCAGCAAAGAGCTTGGGGTTGACGATTCTCGGGCGCGATCACCTCACGATCAATCAGCAGGACTTTCGTCCGCTCTTGACTCGCGTCGCCCAGATGCACCCCGATGCCATCTACTATGGAGGCGTTACATCGACCGGCGGCGCGCTGTTGCGCAAGCAGATGACGGGGTCCGGTTTCGACCCCGCCAAGGTTCCGTTCGTGGCCAGTGACGGCATCTACGACCAAGCCTTCGTCAAGATCGCAGGCTCGGAGGCCGACAACACCTACTTCACGGCCGCCGCGCCGAATATCACGAAGATGGCTAGCGCTCAGGAGTTCATCAAAGCCTACCGGGAGCGCTATCATTCGGAGCCGACGGCCTTCGCGGCAAATGCCTACGTCGCAGCACAGGTCATCGTCAATGCGACGGAGCGGGCGATTGCGAGCAATCACGGGCAGCTGCCTTCGCGCGGCGATGTGTTGAAGCACCTTCGCGCGACGAAGGAGTTTCATTCCATCGTCGGCGTTTTCGGGTTCGATAAGAACGGCGACACGACCAACCCTTCGATGGCGCTCTGGAAGATCGAGCATGGAACGCCGACGTATCTCCATGCGATCGACATGAGTGCGGTGGCCAAGGTCATCAAGTGATGAAGTTCGCCTATCTCGGCGTCCCTTGGGACTACACGTCCTCGCTTGGCTGGCCTGGATCTCGCTATGCCCCGGATACGGTACGCGAGGCGTTCAAATGGATCAACATGCGCCTACAGGGCGAGGCCGTTTATTGGCTCGATAGAGAGCAGGTCGTCGCAACATCCGGCGGCCTGGTCGGCGATCGAGGCAACGTGGATCTCGTGGCCTATGACGTGAACGAGAGTTTTGCGCGAATCGAGCGCGCCGTCGGAGCCTGCCTCGATGACGGGTTCATTCCGCTCGTGGTGGGCGGCGATGATGCGGTGACGTTCCCGATCGTCAAAAGCTTGCACGACCGCACCCCGGGCACATGGGGGATGATTCATTTCGACGCGCATCTGGACCTCATGGATAGCTCGCCGTATCAGGGGCGTCTCTCGCATTCCAGCGGCGTGCGCCGCGTGACCGAGCTCCCGCGATTCAAGAGCGAGGCGCTGGTTCAGGTGGGCTGCCGAAATTTCAATTTCCCGGCGTCCAAGAAGTACGTCGATGAACGAGGGATCAAGCACATCTCAGCGGCCGAGTATGACCGGATCGGCACGAAGGCGGCCGCGGAGCGAATCATCGAGCTAGCCGGCGGCGTCGACCACCTTCACCTGGCGGTGGATATCGACGTTCTCGATCCCGCGTTTGCCCCCGGCGCCGGAGCATTCGAACCGGGCGGTTTGACGTCGCGCCAGCTGCTCGATGTCACGGCGGCGCTCGCGCCGCACGTCGAATCGCTCAGTATCGCCGAAGTGAATCCGCTCACGGATTTCCGCACGATGACGTCTTCCGCGGCAGCCAACGTCTTGGCGCATTTCGTCGTGGGGAAGCTCGACCCGCTCGGCGCCAAACGATAGCGGAAGCGTGCGGCGCTACGTCGCGAGCGGGCCGCCGAGAAGATCTGCCACTTCGCCGGCGTTGATGTATCTCCAGCTCGCGGGACCGATGCGCCAACGCCCTTTGAAGCGCAGCGTGCGGTAATGGGCAAACGTCACCTGGGCGAAGCGGTCCTCGCTCGGTGACGTGCCCGTCAACTCCGCGGGAAAGTGCTCGATCCAGATGAGCGGCTCGGCCTCTTTCAAACGGTCACGAAGGTGCTCGACCAAAACTTCCGCGGCCAGCTGCTCCGCGACGTTGTTGATCGCCGTACCCTCGCTTCCGGGAAGGTCCGTCGCTACCACGACGGGCGTCTCGCCCTCGCCGCCTCGGTAAATACGAATGCGGCAGGCGGCTCCAGGGCCGAATAAGCCCACGTATTCGTGGATCGTATCGAGCTCTAGGCGCATGACGGCGTGATGCAATCGTTATGCTTCTTCACTGATGAACCACGGTACGGGCGCGTCGGCTGCAAAAGGGTTGGCCATGACGGCCGTCTCGGCTGGAACGAACCACTTGATCGACGAGAGTGCGTCGAGGAAACGGCTCTCACCTTCAAAGGCCTGCCGATCGAGATCGACCACCAGGTCCCAGCCGATCTGCCCGCGCTGCCGCGCTGAGAGAAGCCTCGGAGCCGCCACGCCCAGTTGCGCGCGCATGTGCGCCGCGATACGGTGAAGCGCGACCTCGGGGAGGCCAACTTCCAGCGGGCTCGTGACTTCGAACTCGATCGCCTCCGCCGACGTCGGCGTTTCGACCGCGCTTTGCAGGCGCGTGATGATGAGGTGTCCCCACGCGCGCACGCCCACCAAGTCGCCATACGAGGCCAGGAACTCGGGACTGCGCGCGCCGAGTGCCGCGTAGACGGCAAGTCCGGCGCCTGCGGAAAGAGCGCGATCGAGCACGTCATCGAACCACAGCGTTGCGCTGGCTTCGCCGATCTCTTTCACGATGATCACTTGGTAGGGAAAACCGTTCGGCGAATCCTCCGCAGCCACCGTGCGTAGCGCGTATGGTCCGGCCACGCGGAGGTTCTCGAAGAATGTCATGCGCCAGGCATCGTTTCGCCGCGCGGCCTCGTACCCGACGAGCGTCTCGATCTGTTCCCTGGCCTCTTCGGCGGTTGGTGCGGCAATTCCGGATGGATTCATCGTCTTCCCCACCACGCTAAGGATTCCGGCATGACCCAGCCATGACTGCAGTCTCAGGATCGCAAGCGCGCGGTAGGATCGACGGTGCGCCTTCCCGTACTCGGGCGGGATGCAGATCGAGATCCAAGGTACGCCGGCGCGCACGGCAGTCGTCCATGCCGACGGCGGGAGCCGCGGCAATCCCGGCCCCGCGGCGATCGGCGCCGTCGTAACGGAAGAGAGCGGCAGCGTCCTTCACGAAGTCTCCGAGCGCATCGGGGTCACCACCAACAACGTCGCCGAATACCGGGCGTTGATCGCGGGACTGCGTGCCGCACTCGATCTGCAGTTCGAGGCGGTGCGCGTGCGCATGGACTCGGAGCTGGTGATCAAGCAGTTGCGCGGCGAGTATCGCGTGAAGAACGAAGGCCTGCGGCCGCTTTACGAAGAGGCACGCAGACTCTTGGCGCGCTTCACGGCCATCGATCTCAAGCACGTGCCTCGCGCACAGAATCGCGAAGCCGACGCACTGGTCAATCGTGCACTCGACGCGGCTCGAGGGTGAGCACGCCATCGCGCGCGCGGACGACGTTGCGCGAAGCATCGAGCACGGAAGCGTAAAGCACGTCGTCGGTTAAACCGAGCGAAGCGAGGTAGCGCCCATGCGGCGTGGCAAGCAGCGCAGCGGCCGGTGCTGCGGATGCGCGCACCCACGCCGCCATCGCGCCGTTGGCCTCGGCGTCGAGCGAGAGCGCCGCGCCCGCCGCGGCTAGCGCCGCGCCGATTGCCCCAGCGGCGATCGCGTCCTCCTCCGTGGGCCTCCCGTCCTGCCCCGATCCTTGCAGAAGGACTGCGTCGCCCGCCTTTGCCGCGTCGAGAACGGCGCGAGCTGTCGCGGCGGCGTTGCGGATGCAGCCAATCAGCACGATCGCTCCGTCGTGCGCGAGCATGGCGCGGCTTCCGTTGGTGGAGCAGAGCACCAGCGGCCGGCCCGTGCCTCCCGCAGCTGCGATCTCGAGCGGTGAGTTACCGTAGTCGAAGCCCGCCACGCGAATGCCGTTGCGCTCGCCGGCCACGAGCATACCCCGGCTCCCCATTGCGAACGCATCCTCGATCTCCGCCACGGCGTGTACGCTGGGCACGCCGGACTCGAGCGCGGCCAGAACCGTGGTGCTCGCACGCAGGACGTCGACAACCACCACGATCTCCGCATGGCAGCCGCCGGGCAGAGCGCGGTACCGCAGAGGAAGCATCGGCGGCTTCATCGCGCCGCGGCGATCGGTGCGATCACCTCCGCGGCCGCCTCGTAGCGCCCCATCGGAATGACGTACGCGCCGCCGACCAGCGTGCGCGCCTCTTCGACAAATTCGCGGGCGATACGCACGCCTTCGCGCGAGCCGTTCTCGCCAGCTCGGCGCATGCGATCGCGGATGCCTTCCGGCACGAACATGCCCGGCACCTCGTTGTGCAGGAACTCTGCGCTGCGCAACGAGCGAAGGGGCAGCACTCCGGCGAGAATCGGAATGCGCGTGATCTCGGCGCGGTCGAGTTCGGAGACGAACCGCCGCAGCGCCTCGATCTCGTAGATCGGCTGCGTGAGCGCGAAGTGCGCGCCGCCCGCGATTTTCTGGCGGAAGCGTGCAAGCTCGCTATCGATGTCGCGCGCCAGCGGGTTGACAGCCACGCCGATCTTGAACGAGGCCGGAGGGCCGATGTCGATGCCGCCATGGCGCTTCCCGTCGTTCAGCGCGCGCAGAATGCCGACCAGGCCCACGCTCGTGACGTCGTAGACGCCGGTCGCCACGGGGTAGTCGCCGAAGGCCGCGGGGTCGCCGGTGAGCGCCAGGATCGCCGTGATGCCGAGCGCCGCCGCCCCCAGCAGCTCCGCCTGCAGCGCCAGCAGGTTCCGGTCGCGGCAGCTGAAGTGGAGAATCGTCGCGAGCTTGGTGTGCTGCATCAGCAAGCTCGCCAGAGCGATCGGACTCATGTGCAGCTGAGCGCGCTGGTTGTCGGTGAGGTCGATGGCATCGGCACCGGCTTCTTCGAGCATGCGCGCGCCCGCCAGTTGCGCACGGTAGTCGATGCCGCGCGGCGGCTCGATCTCCGCGGTGATGACGAACTCGCGGCCCAGGCGCTCCTCGAAGGCATGACCGCGGCGTAGCGGCGGCGGCGCCGCCGGGCGCTCGTAATCGTGGACGCTGACGACGTGCACGGCGCGGCGATCGCCCAGGCTCGCGCCGCGCAGCGCCGCTCGCATGGCCGCCGTGTGCGCAGGCGTGGTACCGCAGCAGCCGCCGATGAGGTTGACGCCGAGTTCTGCGAACGCGCCGGCATACTCGGCGAAGTATTCCGGCGAGCTGAAGTAGACGGTGCGGCCGTGGAGCCGCCCGGGGAAGCCCGCGTTGGGCGAAGCCGCCAGCGGCACGGAGAAGTCGCCGGCGATCGGTGCCAGGATCTCGTAGGTCTGCGCGGGGCCCAGCGCGCAGTTGAGGCCCACGGCGTCCGCCCCGGCGTCGATCAGGGCGCGCAGCACTTCGCCGGCATCCTCGCCGTACTGGGTCTGCCCGCCTTCCAGCATCGCAAGAGTACAGATGCGCGGGATGTCCGGCGCCGCGTCCAGGGCCGCGCGTAGGGCGGCGCGCGCCTCGGCGAGTCCGGTAAGCGTCTCCAGCACGAAGGCATCCGGGCGCTCTGCGGCAAGCGCTGCGCATTGCTCGCGGTAGATTTCGACGGCGCGCTCCTCCGTCATCGTGCCGTACGGCTGAAGCGCCTTGCCCAGCGGGCCTACGCTCGCGCCGACGTAGACGCGGCGAGATGCGGAGCGCGCGGCATGGCGGGCAAGGCGCACTCCGGCGGCGTTGATTTCCGTCAGGCGGTGCTCCAGCGAAAAGTCGGCGAGTTTGAGCGCATTGGCGCCGAAGGTATTGGTCTCGATGAGGTCGGCGCCCGCCTCCACGTAGCGTTCGTGGATCGTGCGCACCGCCTGCGGCTGTTCCAGGTTGCGCGCCTCGAGGCACGTGTGGGGCGCTGCGCCCCCCGCGATGAGCATCGTGCCCATCGCACCGTCGGCCAGCAGAATGCCGCTACGCAGATCCTCGAGTATCGTTGCCGGGTGTTCCGTCGCTCGTCTCCAAGGGGGACGGTTCCGCGTGTGCGTCGGCGTAGCGGAGCGTCAGGTAGAACGTGGTACCTGCGCCCGGTTCGGAGTCCACGTTGAGGTCCCCCTCCATGGCCTGCGCCAAGCCTTTGGAGATGTAGAGCCCCAAGCCCGTGGAGTCGGCCTTGGCGTTGCTGAGCCGCCCGAAGCGCGTGAACAGCTTCGAACGCTCGTGCTCGGGGATCCCTGGCCCCCCGTCGATCACGCAGACGCGCGCGCTCTCCGGGTCTGCGTGTACCTCGACGTACACAGGAGAGTCGCTGGGCGCGTACTTCAGCGCGTTGGAGAGCAGATTGATCACGATCTGCTGCAGGCGCTGGCTATCCGCCCAGACAAGCCGCGGCGGCTCCGGCGGGAGCGCCAGCGAGATCTGCCCCCCGGGATGCTCCGTTAGCACGGAGCGCACCGCATCGCGCACCGCGGCCAGCAGGTCAACGGGTTCGGGAAAGAGGCGGAAGTGCCCGGCCTCGAGTTTGGAGAGCAGCAGCAAGTCCTCCACCATGAGCGCCAGACCCCTCGATGCGTCACGCAAGGCGGCCAGGAACTCACGCCGGCGGATCGGGTCCAGCTCCTCGCCGTGGCTCTCCAACAAGGACGACGCCCCCTGGATCGTGGCCAGAGGGGCGCGGATCTCGTGCGAGACGTCGCTCAGGAACGCCATTTGCAGCCTGCGCGCATCCTCCTCGACGCGCGCACGCTCGCTTTCCCGGATCGAGTGATCCGCGTTGATGATGGCCAGCCCCGCCAGGTTGACGAAGATCTGCATGGAGGCCATGGTCTCGTGGCTGGGAACCTTGCCGTCGAGCGGTCCGTCGACCGACATGTAGCCGATGACTTCGTCGCGGTGGCCCGTCATCACGAAGACCATCGAGTCCCGCTCGTGCCAGGCACCCGGCTTACTGCGCGGAGCGTGACGCGGCAGATCGCCCACGTAGATCTCGTTCTTGAACGCCACGTACTCTTCGGCCGGCGTGTAGTAGCAGAAGCCGACGACCTCCTCGGCTGCCGAAAGCGCCTCCGTGAAGCTCTGGCGGTCGATTACTTCGCCGGTGCGCTCGGCGACGATCTCCGGCGGAAAGCCCCACAGCACTCGCCGTTCGAAGTCGCCTTCAGGACCGCGCTGAAAGCTGATGGCGACGTACTTGAAACCGTAGACCTTGCTGACGCCCACGGCGATAGAAGAGAGCACGTCGTTGACGTCGCGCTGTCCCAATATCTCACGCGAGAGCTCCAACAGCGTCGACAGCTGGCCGGCCATCGCGGCATTGTGCTCGCCGCGCCGAGTGAGCTTGTCCGCTCGCCATTCGTTGAACGAGGCGACAACGCCGCGTATGCTGCCCAACACCAGCAGCAGTGCCAAGAGCCAGCCTGCCGTCAGCAGCGTCGTCGCCGTCAAGGGGCCCCCATGGTTCAGGACCGCGTAACCGATCACCGCGATGGCGAACAGAACCCCCGCGATCGCTCCGTCGGAGTGGTAGCGGACGACCAGCTCCTCCATGGGGAGCATGACGAGCAACGGAAGCGCAACGAGCGGCACCAAGCCGGCGGCGGCGATCGCGGCCGTCAGCACCAGATCCAGGATCGTCGAGGCCAGGGCGACGGCGGCTTGGCCG
>SCQY01000036.1 GCA_004298665.1 bacterium
GTCATGGGTTCGCGGCATGCGCGCCCGGTGAGACTCGAACTCACAACCCCGCGCTTAGAAGGCGCGTGCTCTGTCCGGTTGAGCTACGGGCGCACGTTCCGCGTCATCATAACCGAGCCCGAGAGCCAGAGCAACTCCAGGAGGCCGGCCGGTGATCGTTGACCTCGCAGCCTTGGCGTCGAACGCCCGGGCCTGGCGCGCCTTCACGGGGGGACGCCGGCTCTACGCGGTCGTGAAGGCCGATGCCTACGGAATCGGCACAGCACGCGCCGTCCGTGCGCTGGATGAGCACGTTGAAGGCTGGTGTGTCACGAGCCTGGAGGAGGCAAGGGCCGTCCGCGCGGGCTCGCGTCGGCGCATCATCTGCATCGCGACGCTTCCGTATGCGCATCTCACGCAGGCGGCGGCTCTGGGCGTCGAAATCTCTGTTACGGCGCTCGACGAAGTGCGGGCGCTGATGCGCATCGCCGGCGCGCGCGGCAAGCGGGTGCGCGCGCAGATCGCCGTCAGGAGCGTAGCCGGGTGGATCGGCGTGGCGCCAGCGCATGTTGGGACGCTCGCCGCCGCGCTTGCCGGAAGCAACGGCATCGAGACCGTGGAAGCATGGACGCATCTCTCGGGGGAGCGTGAGTCGCCGGGGCAGCTCTCTGCCTTCCGCGCGGCGCTCGCAGCAGTCGAATCAGCCGGTCTGACGCTGCAAGGCTATCACGTAGCCTCGACGGCGCCCGCGCTCTGGCTCGACGACGTTCCAGGCGCAGCCGTACGCATCGGCATCGGTCTCTTCGGGTCGACGATGGGCGTCGAGACGAGGCCGGTGCCGAAGCTGCGGCAAGTGCTGGGGGTTGGCGCCGTTGCCGATCGTGCCGACGAGATCGAGCCCGGCGTTGGCGTGGGTTACGGATCCGCGTACGTCACCAAACCTGGCGACCGTCTCGTGACGGCGCGCTTCGGCTACGCTGACGGCATGCCGCGGAGTTTCGTCGCCTCGCAGCCGACCGTCTGCGCGCAGACGCGGGAGTTGACCGTCGTGGCGATGGGCATGCAGTTCCTGACATGCGTCGGCGATGCACGCGTGGGCGAGCGTATCGAGATCCTTGGACCTTCGCGCACGCTCGATCGGGTGGCGCAGGCCGCTGGCGTGTTGCCCCACGAGCTGGTGTTGTCGTTTGCGCGTAGCGCGCGTCTCTCCGGTACGTTGGTTGACAGGGCTGCTGGCGACGGGTACACTACATGCGGCGATTCGCGGTGAATGTAGCTCAGTCGGTTAGAGCGCCGGTCTGTGGCACCGGAGGCCGGGGGTTCGAGTCCCCTCATTCACCCCACCCGATCGGTCATCGAACTTTGCCAATCTTTTGAATACGGCCCGCGCGCCCTTAGCTCAGTCGGTAGAGCACCGGCCTTTTAAGCCGTGGGTCCTGGGTTCGAGTCCCAGAGGGCGCAATGCCGGGGCCTTGCGAAGGCGTGATTGGTATGGTACTCTCTCACGTGCGCACCGCTAGCTCAATGGTAGAGCAGGTGACTCTTAATCACTTGGTTCGGGGTTCGAGTCCCTGGCGGTGCACCACTTTGAGATGAGGCGAGTCGAGCGACGCGCCTCATTCTCTTTCTTCGCGTGCTTGACGCGTCGCGTCTCGTTTGGTAACATTCCTCGAGTCGCGGCCACGGGCAAGTGGCGGAATTGGTAGACGCGCTGGATTTAGGTTCCAGTGGGGCAACCCGTCAGAGTTCGAGCCTCTGCTTGCCCACCAGTCCGAGCGGCGGAGATCCGTTATGGCCAAGATGCGGAAGTAGCTCAGCGGTAGAGCATCGCCTTGCCAAGGCGAGGGTCGCGAGTTCAAATCTCGTCTTCCGCTCCATAGTCCAGCGGTGAGGGCGGACCCCAGCGGGTCCGCCCTCCT
>SCQY01000037.1 GCA_004298665.1 bacterium
TGGCCTGGCCTGGCAAGGCTCGCCTCCGCCGTTCACGCTCACGGCGTGCCGATCTGCCTTCAGTTGTGGCACGTGGGGCGCCAGCAGCTCTGGGGTCCCGTCGGCTCGCCATGGGGCGTCTCCGCCGCGCCGGACGCGCTCAGCGGCGTGGTTCCGCGCGTCATGAGCGTCGCGCAGATCGCGGAGCTCGAGAATGCATTCATCGACTCCGCGGTGGTAGCGAAGGAGGCGGGTTTCGACGGAGTCGAGATTCACGGGGCGCATGGTTATCTGGTGACGCAGTTTCTCTCACCGTGGAGCAATACGCGCACGGACGCCTACGGCGGCAGCCCCGAAGGCCGGATGCGCTTCCTGCGCAATATCCTACGAGGGATCCGCGACGCGTGCGGCGCGGATTTCGTCCTCGGCCTCAAGCTGAGCGGGAGCGAGTTCGTTGAAGGGGGCCTGACGCCGGACGACACGCGGGGCATCATCGCCGCGCTCGAAGCGGATGCGTTGATCGACGTCGTCGGTATCAGCCAAGGAAATTTCAGCCTGAGCCTGGAGCGGCACGTTCCGGACATGCATTTTCCGCCCGCGCCGTTCGCCGACGCCATCGCGCAAGCACATCCGCCGCAGGCGAAGACCCCCATCATCGCCATCGGACGCGTCATGGACCGCCGGACTGCGGAGGACCTGGTTGCGAACGGCGTCGCCGATCTCATCGGCATGGCGCGGGCCCTGATCAGCGATCCCGACTTGCCGTCCCTCTGGCGCGTGGGCGACGATGCGCATGTTCGTGATTGCATTGCGTGCAACGTCTGTTGGGGCGTCATCCACACGGGAAAGCGCATGCTCTGTATCCACAACCCGGAGGTGGGCGCCGAGCAATCATGGGAGCCGGCCCAGCGCGCCGACGCGCCGCGCACGCTGCACGTGGTCGGAGGAGGCCCCGCGGGCATGGAAGCAGCGTGGGTGGCTGCTAGCCGGGGGCATCGGGTCCACCTTTGGGAGTCTGCCCAGGAGCTCGGCGGGCAGCTTCGATTCCTGGCGGCGATGCCGGGCTTGGGAGAGTTCGGCGGCATCCTTGCGTATCAGAAGGCCCGCATGGCCGAGTATGGCGTCGAAGTTCGCTGCGGTCATGCCGTCACCCGTGACGAGTTGAAGGCGTGGGCCGGGCAGGATGACGTCGTTGTCGCCCTCGCCACGGGGTCGCTTCCCCAGCCCTATCCGCGAGTCTTGGCGGCGTTGGATCCGCTAGCGCCGGACGACAGCCGCTGGTGCACGCTTGGGGCCGCTGAGGGCGAAGCGGTCGTCTTCGACGAGGATGGCGGCTACGGCGCCTACGGTCCAGCAGAGCGCTTGTTGGCCTTGGGTTACCGCGTCTCGATCGTAACGTCAAGAACGGACATCGGAGCGAATCTGGACTACCTCTCGCGCATCGGGCTGCAGCGCCGCTTGCGGGAGGCCGGGGCGCCCGTGTATACCGGCATGCAGCCGGATGCCCTGACGGCCGAGCATCTGCGCATCAGCGACGTGTATTCCGGCAAGCCGGCCATGCTTGCCAAGCCCGCGCTCACGGTCTGGGCAGGGCCGCGGGTTGCGAACGACGCCTTGGCGGAGACGTTCGGCCGAAATGGCAGATTTCTGAGCCTGATCGGCGATGCCGTGTCGCCGCGGAAGATTTTGTCTGCCATCCATGAAGGGCAGCTGCTGGGGCGGACGCTCTAGAGGCGATCCCTGACGGCTACCGCTCCCTCGATGGTGTCGATGCCGCTGCGGATGAAACGCTCCCATGTCTCATCGGTCATCCAGGCAACGTGCGGCGTCAGTATGCCGGGAGCGCTCCGGACGGGGTCGTCCGGAGCTGGAGGCTCCTGGTCGAAGACGTCGAGTCCAACGAGGAGATCGCCGCGTGTCAGGCGCTGGAGCAGAGCGGCACGATCAATCAGCTTGGCACGTGACGTATTGATCAAGAGCGTATGAGGCCGAAGCGCATCGATAACCGCGGCGTCCACGATGCCGATGGTCTGCTCGACGACGCGAAGATGGATGGAGAAGACGTCTGCGCGGCGCGCGAGATCGATCAGATCCGCGGCGCGCCGCACGCCGGCGGCCTCCGCGCGTGCGTCGGTCAACGTGGGACCCCACGCGACGACGTCCATCCCGAACGCTTGGCCGAGGCGCGCAACGCGCGTGCCGATCGTTCCCAGCCCCAGCACGGCGAGCGTCTTATGGTGCAGATCCCTGATGATCGGGCGCGTAAACCCGCCGTTGCGGACGTCGGCGTCGAGTTGCGGAATGCGGTGGAATGCCGCCAGCATCAGCGCAAAGGTGTGCTCCGCTACGGACTGCGCGGTTGCACCGGGGCTCGTGAGGATCTGGATGCCCAGGTCCCGCGCAGCCGCGGTGTCCAGATGCGGCAAGCCGGTACCGGTATTGTAGATGATGCGCAGGTTCGGAAGGGAGCGCAGCGCCGCGGCGTCGAGCGCCGTGCGCTCGCGATTCAAGATCAGGATGTCTGCGCCGTGGATGCGATCGGTGAGTTCCAGCGCTGCAAGGTGGCGATCGAAGATCTCCACGGCAGCGTGTTGCCGGAGGCGATCCGTCGAAGGCGAATCCGCCCAGCGGTGCTCCCAATCGTCGAGTATTGCGATACGATGCACGTAACACCGTTCTCCGCGGCAACCCCGCGGCCCCTGGTCGCCTCCGCCAATCGTGTACGGGTTTCTCTGTCTGGTACGGCCGATGAACGGCGGCCGGCGATTCGATTAGAATACTAACGACTCGAAAGGACGTCGTGTGTCTGAAGCTTCGAAGAGCATCTTCACGTTCTCGTCGGCCACGCTCCACGAGGCCTTCGGCAGGCGTGGGGCGATGCCGAGCGCTATCAAGCCGGTCGCGCACGGGATGCGCATCTGCGGCCGCGCGTTCACCGTTGCATCGCCGCCGCAAGACAATCTCATGCTGCATAAGGCGATCTACGCTGCGGAGCCGGGAGACGTCCTCGTCGTCGGGGTCGGCGGCTTCCACGAAGCCGGCTATTGGGGTGAAGTGATGAGTGTCGCCGCGGTGGCAAGACGGCTAGCAGGCCTGGTCATCGACGGCTGCATCCGAGATTCGAACGAAATCGCAGCGATGGGCTTTCCCGTGTTCGCGCGGGGGACGTGCATCAGCGGCACTGCAAAGCACGGCGGGGGAGCGCTCAAGGTCCCGATCGTCGTCGGCGGCGTCGTCGTGAGCCCCGGGGACCTCATCGTCGGTGACGACGACGGCATCGTGGTCGTCCCGCCAGCCGAGGCAGAGGCCCTAGCCGTTGCCGCGGCGGAGCGCGTGGAGCACGAGGCGGAGATCATGCGGCGCCTGCGTTCCGGCGAGACCACGCTCGCGCTCTTCAATTTGTCCTGAGCGAATCCGCGAAAGGAAGAACCAGAGGTGCTAGTGTGAGTTCCCGGCTGATCGTCATCTCCGCGCATGCAGGTGACTGGCTGTGGCGTGCGGGCGGGGCCATCGGTAAGGTCGTACAAGGCGGAGGTGAGGCCGCCGTCGTCGCGCTGAGCTACGGCGAGCGCGGCGAGTCCGGCGAGTTGTGGAAGCAGCCGGCGCAAACCGTCGACAACGTCAAGAAGATTCGAGAGCAAGAGGTGCGCTCCGCAGCCGCTATCCTCGGCGCCGCCATTCACTTCTTCGACCTCGGCGACTATCCACTCGTCGTGGATCGCCCCGCGCTCGACCGCCTCACCGAGCTCATGCGTGATTTCGAACCGGACACCGTCATCACGCACACGGAGCTGGATCCGGCCAACCCAGACCACCCGGAAGCTCATCGTGCGGCGGTCCTGGCGCGTAAGCTCGCGATTGGCGCGGGGGTGCCGGCTGCGTTCAAGACCATCGCGCCCCCGGCACTCTATGTCTTCGAACCCCATCATACCGAACTGTGCAGCTTCAGTCCCGATACCTACTTGGATATCACGGACGTCTTTCCAAGAAAGGCGGAGGCGATGGCTCGAATGGCGGCGCAGCAATACATGATCGACCATTACACGCAGCGCGCCCAGAACCGTGCGTCATTCGGGCGCAGGTTCGGCAAGAACCAAACGATGCGCTACGCCGAAGCGTTCCAACGTCTTATTCCGGAGGTTGTCGATACACTCTAATGCTCGACGAGGGTCGTGAGAGGACAGGACACATGCAGCCGCTCGAAGGGATCACCGTCGTCGATCTGAGTATCAGCGTCTCCGGCCCTATGGCCGCCGCGATGCTCGCGGACGCCGGCGCGCGCGTCATCAAGATCGAGCGTGTGACCGGAGAGCTGACCAGCGAATGGGACTCCGTGGTCCACGGCATGAGCTCGTCGTACGTCTGGAACGCGCGCAATAAAGAGAGCGTGGCCCTGGATCTAAAGGACGCACGTGCTCTGGACGCCGTCCACAAGCTTGTCGAGCGCGCCGACGTGGTCATCGAGAACTTTTCTCCGGGTACGGCCGAACGCATCGGCGTCGGCTATGCGGAGCTGTCAGCGAAGAACCCGCGGCTGATCTATTGCCACATCTCCGGGTACGGTCAGGAGGGGCCGTACCGCGGCGAGCGGGCATTCGATTTCCTGGTGCAGGGCGAATGTGGGCTGATTGCGATGAACGGTACGCCCGAGGAGGCCTGTAAGGTGCCCCTCTCGATCGCCGATATCTCCGCGGCCATGTACGCCGCACAAGCGGTGACGTTGGCGCTGATCGCGCGCGAGCGAACCGGCGTGGGCGACGAGATCGACATCGCGATGCAGCACTCTCTGCTCTCGTGGATGGGTTACCATGCCTACTTCGCGTGGTTTCGCGACCAGAACCCGCAGCGTATCGGGTCCAGACATCACCTGCTGGTGCCGTACGGGCCGTTCTTGTGCTCCGACGGCAGCTCCATGAACGTGGCGGTGCTCAGCCAGGCCACATGGCGTACGTTCTGTGAACGGGCGATCCAACAGCCGGAGCTTGCGGCCGATCCCCGTTTTGCCACCAACGAGTTGCGCGTGCGCAACCGGGACGCGTTGGATGCCATCGTGGCCGCAG
>SCQY01000038.1 GCA_004298665.1 bacterium
ACCGCTTCCAGCTTGAATTCGAGCGTGTAGCGCGCCCGCGTCATCTTGCTCATCTTCTTGACTCTCCTTGCTTGAGTTTAAACGCTCAGCAAGGGATTCGTTTTCCGGGGGCAAGCTCACAATGCGTTGCCCAAGCCGGCGCGCTCACCTCGCGAGCGCGCCGGCTTGAGAAAGGGCCGGCTGTCTGACGGCTAAGACAAGTCGAACAGACGCTGGCGCAGCGCCGCTCTCGCCGCATCGCGCTGCTCCGAGGGCTGCGTCGCGTTCGCGAGGCGCTCGATCTCTCCCAACGGCAAGGCGGGCACCGACTCGACGGCAGGAAGCACCGGCGGCGGGGCGTTGTTCTGAGCCGCCTGCGACACCTGTCCCGCGCTCGCCGCCTGCTGATCGCCCTTTTGCGACCGCAGCGCCTGCTCGTCCCGCAGCCCCGTTTCGATGCCGATATTGCGGGCTTCCGTATGGAACATCGCGGCGGCATTGATCGCTCGCGTATTCGAGACAATCGCAGCAAATGCGTTGAGCAACGGCCGCCCCTCGTTCGCGAAGTATTCGACGCGCTCCGCGACCGTCGTCATCTTGCCCAGGTCGTCTTTCGCCTTTTCAAGGTCGATCCCGCCCGGGATATCGACCTCTTGCGAAAGCGGCGCGGCGGTCTCGAACGGTTGGGCACCCGCAGCCGTCGAACCGGGCGCGTGGCTCTGCACGTGTCGGGAGACCTGCGAGACGCGCGCGAACGGCGCCTGCGCGTAGTAACGATGAAACTCATTGTTCATCGGCAACGTTTCGATCGGCACCCCGCGTTCGGCCGCCCGGGCCTTGGCGCTCATGAAGTCCACGTAGCGCGAAACGGTTTCGACGATCGTCGTCGATGTGCCGAAATAGCCATCCCGTACCCGCGGATTCGCATCGAGCAGTTGCTTGAACTGGGCAGGCACATCGCTGCCACGCGCATCGAGCAATGCGGTCAGCTTCGGATGCTGCAGCATGAGATAACTGAGATCCGGGCCGATGACCTCGCCTTGGAAACCCTGCGCCGAATCGGTATGCGAGATGCCCGGCGTGAACGTGCCCACATGCGTCGGCAGCGTCACCGATGCATTCAAGCCTGAATTGTTATCGCTCAGCACGCGCACGTACTGCAGGTCCGTGGACGACATCTTCGCGCCCGGCGCTTGGCGAAACTTCATCACGATGCTGGTGCCGTCGGTGGTGTCCAGCGCGAGCCCTTGCACCTGACGGATCGCTTCTTGCGGATCGATCTTGGGTTCATCGGTGGCCAGGGCCGAGTTCAGCCGTTTTACCGCCCCGTACACGGCCTTTTGCACCGCCAGCCCAGTCAGCGGCGCACCGGCCTGCGCGGTCAACGTGATCTGCCAGAATTTGCCGACGCGGCTCGGGTTGATTTGGCGGTCCGCATAGAGGAACTTCGCTTCCGCGCTGAGGGTGACCTCACCCGCCGCGTTGCTGATACTGACCGGAGCCAGCGACTTTTTCCAACGCCCAGCGATCGCATTGAGCACGCTGGATTGCGCGCCGCCCGAAGCCTGCAGTCGGACTAGCGCGTCCCAGCGTTGCCACACCGCCTTGTCCTTGAGCGGGCCGCCCTTCTGCACGTCGTACTTCTTCATCGGCAAATAGAGCTTGTCGAACAGCTCGCGCGTTGTCGCGTAGGCAAGATCGGCGTGCATGATCGAATCGGCATGGCTCGGATTGGGGTTCTGTGTCAGCCGCTCCTTCACGATGCCGATATGCGTTCCGACGGCGCCCAACCCAAGGCTCAGCGCGGCATGAGTGCGCGAGACGAACTCTTCGGGATTGGCCAGCGCTTTTGCTTCGTCGTAACGTCCATTCCACACTTCCTCGTTCAAGCGCGCGAATGCCTCGGAACGCGCACTCTTCAATTGCGCGCGTGCCCCGCTCGGCATGAACTTGTCGGGCTTCGCCAGGATCTGCGCGCCATCCTCGACGAAGTTCAAGTACATCGCCTCGAGACGCGCCGCCTGCGCGGCCGCGCGCTCGAGATGCTCCGGGCTCGGGTGGGCGATGGCTTCGTGGAACTGCGCCGGGATCGACGCCTCGTCGCCATACAGATGGCGGTCTGCGTCCGACAACTGCCCCAATGCCCGCGTACCGCCAAGCTGGCGCTGTATGGTCGCGTATAGATGCAGTTCCGGGGGCGGCGATTCGGCCGACAATTCATCGAGCTTGCGATGCAGGCCGAGCGTCGCCCTCAGATCCTTGTGATAACCCGGGTCCAGCAATTGATGCGGAGCGTTCGCCGTTTCGACGAAGAACTGAATGAGGTCGCCCTTGCCGATGAGGCTGAACGTACCGCCCGCTTCGAGCGGCGTGCCACCGTTCGTTTGATTGCCGAGGTCGCCCTCGACGCCGAGCGTCGCTTGCCGGAATGCGACGCGGCGGTCAGCGTATGCGACGGAATCCGGCACATCCGCGCGGGTGGCACGCGGCAACGGCAGTCCGGTCCCGACCCGCTCACGCAGCGTGTCGCCGACGGCCGGATAAGCCGTCTCCATCAGACTGGAAAACGATTTTCCGGGCAGATGTTCGTCGAGCGCCATGGCAAGGAGTGCGGTCTTGACGCCGTTGAAGCCCTTTTCCAATTTCTTATCCGCGGCGAAGTATGGCGTGGACGTCTCCTGCACATAGTTGCGGCCCATCAGACGCGAGGCGTTCGAGCGGAAGCTCTCCCAACCGTGCACGAGCTTACGGGTCTTCGGGCCGGCCGACGTGATCCAAGATTGATTGGCGTCGTGGTTCGCAATGAGTTTGACGAGTTGGCGCAGATCGTCATGTTCGAGATAGGTGCCACCGCCCGAAAAACCGGCCTGCCCGGTCAAGCTGGCCGCCCATTTCTTGATCTTGCCGCCGATACCGCCCTTCAGGGCGATACTGTACGACGTCCAGAAGTCGATGTCCCGGTCGTCGTCGGCAAAGATCGTGCGACCGGCCGAGCCGCCGATAGACGCGTTTCCGATGCCGTGCGAATAGCTCAGACTGCCGCCCGTGCTCGTCGCGACGTTGGGTCCCGAGACCCCATGGCTGATACCCGGCGCTACCCGCTCGAGCTTGGCGACCTCACGCTCGGCGTAGTCGTCCACCAGTGCCGTCGCGGCCATGCTCAGGTGGGTGCGTTTGAGCTCGGTCAACAGGCCGGCGATCAAGAAGTACGAGGTCGCGTCGCGCCGCTCGCTGCGGCCGGCAACCCGGTCGCGATCCAGGTAACGGGCCAAGGTCGTTGCTGCCCGCGCTGCCTTGGCGAAGCGGTCGCGCACCACAAGCATCTTGTCGGGGCTCAGCCGCGTACCGTTGGCCGCGACCGTCGCGACACTGCGCAGCGCCTCCTCCAGCTTGCCATGGAGATCCTTGGCCGTCGGATGCCGCGTGGCGACGTCATCGGGAATCGGCGGCAACCGATCGATCAACGCGTCGACCGTTTCCCGAAGGTGGACGTTGCTCATCTCTCCTGTCTCGACATCGACGACCGGACCTTGCGGCAGATGAGCACCGGCAACACCGGACGTCGGGGCCTGCCCTTCAGTCGCAACCTGGTCATCGGCCGCGCCCGAAACCAGTTGGCGGCGCGCCGCTTCACGCTGCGCGGCACGCAGGCCGCGCCCAGACAAGAGCCCGGGGTGGGACAGTTGCGTCGCGAGCACTTCATCGCTGAATTGCGCCGCCTCGGCGTTCTGCGTCTTCGCGGTGACACGGTCGAGTGCTTCTCGAACTCGCTCCGGCAAAACGGAGGTCTTTCGGGCGGGCGGCGTATCCGCGGGCGGGGTCTGCTCGGGCCGGATCTGCGACCGTCCGATGGGCGCGTCAGCCTCCGGCGCAGCGCGCCTGGCCTCGCGTCGCGCCGCCTCGCGCAGCAGGGCTCGCGTAGTGCGTCCGCCGCTGAAGTTCGGGCTGGCGAGCGCCACCTCCAACTGCGAGTCGGTAAAGCGCTTTGCCCTGGCGGTTTCCTTACGTCCCGTCACCTTGTCTGTGAGATCGCGCAAGAGCCCGGGCATCTTCGACTTGGCCCGCGCACCGGAGTTCGCGGGTGCCGACGCCGGCGAAGGTGCGGCGTGCTCAGTGTGCGGGGTGTCTTGCGTAACGGGCGCCGACGGCGTCCCGACTTCCCGTGTAGTTCTCATGGCTGTGCTCCATCGGCGCAGTCGGTGCCTGCGACGCGCGCTCGTTGATTGATTCGAATTGGCTTTCTTGGATGACAGCCGATTTTCGGCGCGCACGTGTTCGTTGAATCCATCCAGCGGCGAAATAGCGCATTGGGCGACGAACACGCCGGGGACGATCAAATAAAACCGATTCCATTAACGAATTCAGGTTTCCGCGCCACACCGCTTCAGTCCATCTCAGGGCTTGTCATGATCACGACATACGAATGCCGCGAAATGTGCGCGTATCCGCTGCCGATCTAGGTCTTCTCAACTTTCTTGGGAATGGCGGCTAAAAAAATCGTTATGTATTTCGCTCGACGTCTTTTCCCCCTATTCGCATCGCGCACCCTCGAACATGGGCGTGTTCACGCACGCTTCTTGAATCTCAGCGATCTGCCCGAACTGAGCGATCTAGAGCACGAGAAATGGAATGACATCCAGGCCGCTTGCCAAAAGCAGCTCCGCGCACGGATCGAGGCCCATCCGGATCTCGCCGTCGGCGCCTTCTGCGCGCGATCCGGCCGGTTACTCGCCTCGCTGTTCATGCGCCCCGTCGCCGACGATTTTTTTCGCCGCGTGCGGACCTGGCAGGACTGCACATTGCAGCCGACACCGCGCAGGAGCGCGACACTATTCGGCGTGAGCCTCACGAGCCGCGACCAGGCCGGTGTCGACGCGTTGTTGAAATTCTTTTGGCCCTACGCGCTCAAACGCGGCTGGCGCCACATCTATCTCGGCTCGCCCGTTCCCGGGTTGCGCAATTGGCTGGCCGAGCACCCCGAAGGGCGCGTTGAAGACTACGTCCATGGAACGCGTGCCGGTCTCCCGCTCGATCCGCAATTGCGCTACTACCGATCGCGCGGCTTTTCGAAGATCGTCGCAGTCAAAGCGAACTACTTCCCGCATGAGCGCTCGCTCGATTACGGCGTGCTTCTGCGCGGCACCATTCCCTTATCCGGATTCAGCCCGCTGTGGTCCGCCATGCCGCTGCACTCGTTGCGGCGCGTGACGAAACCGCTCGCCGGCTTGCTTTGAAAGCCATCGCCATGCATGCGAGAATTCGACCATCGGCCCGTCGAAGGCATACCGATTTGCCGAGCGCGCTTTTTCTGACCGCCGTACTCACGAACACGATCGCCATTGCCATCGCCACCACGTCGAATACCTGGCTCTCGCCCCTGCTGGCGCTGCCTCAAGCAATGCTGATTCTCGGATGCCAAGAAGCCAAGCACCTCGGGGTGCACGGCACATTCATCGGCAATCGGTACCTCAACGATGCGATAGGCATCGTCTTCGCGGCGCTGTTCGGTGTGAATTTCGTCGCTTACCGCTACTTCCACCTCGCGCACCATCATGCCACGTGCACGGAGGCGGATCCTGAAGGCAAACTCTATGCGCTCAGTTGGCGCACGCGCTGGATTTGGCTGTTGGCGCCGCTGGAATTGACGTGGGTCGCATGGCATATCGGCCGGAACGGCTGGCCAATGGTTCCGCCGACCAAGCGCAGGGTGCGCAACGCGGCGTCCGTTTGGATGTTCACATTCGCCGCACTCGTAGCGCTCGGCCTGAACTACGCGCCGCGGACAATCGCGTTCGCCTATCTGATTCCGCTCGCGCTCTTCTCCTGGTTCGATTTCATTTTGACCCAAGCCGAACATTACGGTGCCGCGATCACACCCGCCTCGCAGCGGCACGAGCGAGGATCCGTCGCGCTCGACATCGTGCTGCCGCTCTGGATAGGCTGGATGACACTGCATCGAACGCTGCACCGCGTACATCATCGCGAGCCGGCGTTGCCGTGGTTCCAAGCGCCGCGGCGCCTGAACGAAGACCCGACAGCAACGCCGATCGCCTACTTGACGTTCGTGCGCCGCTGGCTCGCCGGTGGTCCTAGGCTCTGGTTAACCGAGGGTGGCACGCCAGCCGCAACGAACACCGTTCGGCGATCCCGGTCAGAGGGCTGCGCATGACGCACTCCGTCGATGCGGACAGTCTTCGCGCCGGTGCCCGATACTGGAATCGCACCGGCGTGCGCAGCCGATTCTTCGACGCGCTCTCATTGCTGCTGCCAGCCGGCGAAGCCTTCTTTATCGATACGGTCGAAACGTGGCGTGCTCGATCCGACCTCTCGTCCAATCAGGCGCTCGATACCGAAATCGATCGGTTCATTCGAGAAGAAACCGCTCACCTGCAGGCTCATCGGCGGTACAACGCATCGCTCGCGGCCGACCTCCCGACGGTAGGCGCCGTAGCGCAGCGCGCAGGCCGAGTGACCGACGATCTGGCTAAGCTCAGCGCGCCGATGCAACTCGCGCTCGTGGCTGCGTTCGAGCATTTGACGACGGTGCTGGCGGAGGAGATCTCCTCGCACGCCTACCTGATCGTCGACGACGAATCGCGGCCGAGCAGGCTGTGGCGCTGGCATGCGCGTGAGGAACTAGGGCATCGCGACGTCGCCATGGATACCGCCGTCCACGCCGGCATAGGTCGCGGTTCGCTCGTTCTTGCCTTGTTGCTGACCACGGCGTACCTGACCACCGACGTTCTGCGCTACACGTACGCCCTATGCCGCTGCGATATTCGCTCAGGGGCCAGCCGCACGAGGGCGCTCGTCGATGCCGCGCGATTCGCCGTCGGCGCCGTGCCATCGCTCTTGCGCATGACGCGCGGCTGGTGCCGCTATCTGGTCGCGCCGATCCGATAGCCCATCGCGTACGGCGCCGGAAATCCAGTCGCATAAGGGTGGTAGCCTGAGTAGCCGCCGGCGTGAACGTGGTGACCGATGTACGGCTGAGTGTACGCGCCATGGCCCGCATAGCTCGGCGAAGGCGGCGCGTGATACACGACGGGATTGAGCAAGCCACTGCGGAACCCCTTCAAGAACAAAGTCATCGAATCGGACAGACTGAAGCGCACGGTATGGTGTCGTCCGAAATAATGAAAACCCACGTGCGCGTGCGTGACGCCGAATGCGTCTGTCCCGTGCCCATAGGAAAACCCGATTGGACGATGCGCGCCGAACTGGCGGGTCCGATAGGTGGGTGCGCTCCAGTGCGGCGCATGGACCGGATATCCATAAGCCGGTGCGCCCGTCGGGGCAGGTGTAACCATATGCGGCGCCGGTGACGATTGAGCGTCATCTTGCGGCCGCGAGTTCGGCTTCGACGTCGGACCACTGGGCTTCAGGCCGGGCTTCGCAGGCGTCGCATCGGATGCAAGCGCGCTTTGACCTAGGCGACCGGTATCGCGCGTGGCAAGCAAGCTTCCTATTTGCAACCGCTCTCTCGATGCCATCGGCGGTGTCGTTTGCCGCTCGAGCACCGCGCGCGAAAAGTCGGCCAGGCGACTCATCGAATTCGCGCGACGCAACCCGGTAGCACTTCCCTGCGCGTGCCCCCCATCGGCGCTCGCTCTCTTTCCGAGCGCACCTCGCAGCGCCTCGCTCCCACGCGTTCCGGCGCGTGTCGACGGCGCAGACGACGGAGCGAAACCGTGTCGGCCATCGCCGCCATGGGGGGAAAGAGGGTCGACGATCGGCGCAACGGATGATCCAATCTTGGAAGGCATGATTCGCTCGTACGGTCTGAAAAGACACGTTGCCGGCGCACCCGTAGCGCGAGCCAACGTTCGCGTCAACATAATCGACGCCGCGAACGTCTCGCATGTCGAGAAACGACACCGTGCGTCACCCAGCGAAAGAACGGTGCCAGCCATCGATTCGAACAACGAATCGGCAAAATGTCACAATTGTTGCAAGCCCGCCCGTGTCATTGCGCACGCGCTGCGCTTATCATTCGCAAGAAAATCCCTACAACAAAAGCAAGCCATCCTTACAGCGACTTTGCGCTTGTTCCTATCGAGCTGAATCCCTGACCTTGCCCCTGTTTCGCGAATCCCATAGCTGAGAGATTTATGCTGCTCGCCCCTGCTGAGCAGCGAACCAGTTTTTCTCGAACGTCATGGGGCTGACGTAGTCGAGCGTCGAGTGTA
>SCQY01000039.1 GCA_004298665.1 bacterium
CGTCGACCTGGGCGCGATCGCCGGCGCGCTCGACGAGGAAGGGTACGAGCTGGTTCGCTGATGCGTACGGAACTTGCCGTCGAGGGCATGACGTGCGCCTCGTGCGTAGCGCGCGTCACGAAGTCTCTCGAGCGCGTTCCCGGCGTCGAGTCGGCGGGCGTGAACCTCGCCACCGAGCGCGCCGTCGTGGAGCACGACCCCGCCGTCGTCATCGAAGCGCTCGAAGCCGCCGTCGGACATGCCGGCTACCAGGCGCACCTGGTCGAGAGGGCTGGCCTGGAGGGCGAGGACGAGGATGCTCGGCGGCGCGAGCACGAGCTTGCGCGCAGCCGCGCCATGCTGACATTCGGCATCGCGCTCCTGCTGCCCACGCTGGCGCTTGGGATGGCCGCGCCGATGTTTTCCGGCAAGGATTGGATCATGCTCGCGTTGGCGCTGCCCGCATGGGGCGTGGTCGGCTGGACGTTCCATCGCGGCGCGCTGGCCCAGCTTCGCCACGGCGCGGCCAATATGGATACGCTGGTCTCGCTGGGCTCGACGGCGGCGCTGGCATACTCGCTCTACGCAACGCTCGCCGGGCGCCCCAGCTACTACGAGAGCGTGGTCGCCATCATCGTGCTGATCTTCGTCGGCAAGCACGTGGAGGCGCTGACGAAAGGTCGTACCAACGTTGCCGTTCGCGCGCTGCTGGCGTTGCGTCCGCAGGCGGCTCGCGTACGCGAGGCGGACGGGACGTTGCGAGAAGTTCCCGTGGAGAGCGTGACGCGCGGCCAGGTCGTGGTGGTGCCGCCGGGCGAGCGCATCCCCGTCGATGGGGTCGTCGTCGCCGGCGTCAGCTCCGTCGACGTCTCGATGTTGACCGGTGAGCCGCTCCCCGTGGAAGTCACGCAAGGGTCGGCGGTGACGGGCGGCACGCTCAACGGTGACGGTGCGATCGACGTGCGCGCGCAGGCCGTCGGCGCCGGCACCGTCCTGGCCCGCATCGTGGCGGTGGTGCGCCTGGCGCAAGGCTCCCGCGCCCCCGTACAGCGGCTGGTCGATCGGATCGCCGGTGTCTTCGTGCCCGCCATCTTGGTGGTCGCGGTGCTTACCTTTGCCGGCTGGATGATCGTCGGCCGTCCGTGGCCGGCGGCGTTGATAGCTGCTGTGGCGGTGCTGGTGGTGGCATGCCCCTGCGCCATGGGTTTGGCGACGCCGACGGCGATCATGGCCGCCGTGGGCATCGGCGCCCAGCGCGGCGTGCTCTTCAAGGGAGCCGAGTCACTGGAGCGCATCGGCAGCATCGATATGGTCGTCTTCGACAAGACGGGAACGCTGACGCGCGGGCGCCCCGAAGTCGTTGCGGTACATCCCGCGGCCGGCGTCCAGGAGGATGAGGTGCTGGCCGTCGCGGCCGCTGTCGAGCGGGCTTCAACGCATCCGTTGGCTGCGGCGATTGGGCGTGCCGCCGAGGAGCGTGGTGTGGAGAGGCTCGCAGCCAGCCAGACGATGGCCGAACGCGGGCGCGGCGCGCGCGCGGTCGTGGAAGGCCGCGCCGCCTTGGTGGGTACGCCCGCACTGCTGGCGGCGGGGGGTATCGCGGACGCTGAGCTCCGCTCGCTCGAGGCGGTGGTCCGCGCCGATGCGTCGGTAGCGTTCGTGGCGCGCGGCAGTGCGCTCTTGGGGAGCATCGAGATCGCCGACACGCTGCGCCCGGGGGCGCGGGAAGCAATCGAGGCGTTGCGCCGGCGCGGTATCGCGACGGCGCTGGTCAGCGGCGACCGCCGCAGCGCTGTCGAGGCGATGGCCGCGGCCCTCGCCGTCGATGAGGCGATGGGCGAGCGTTCACCGGAGGAGAAGGCCGGCATCGTGTGCCGCATGCGCGAACGCGGGCAGCGCGTGGCTTTCGTAGGTGACGGCATCAACGACGCGCCGGCGTTGGCGAGTGCCGACGTGGGGCTCGCCATGGGCGGCGGCACGGAGATCGCCATAGAGGCCGCCGATGCGGCGATCCTTTCGGGCGATCTCCGTGCCGTGCCCGCGGCCATAGACCTCTCGCGTGCCACCGTGCGCACCATCAAGCAGAACCTGTTCTGGGCGTTCGCCTACAACGTGGTTCTGGTGCCGCTGGCCGTCGCCGGCGTGGTGCATCCTATCATGGCTGCGGCGGCGATGGGCTTCTCCAGCGTCTTCGTGGTCGGAAACTCGCTGCTGCTGCGCCGGCGTTAGCGGCGCGCGAACTCTTAGCGTACGCCCTCGACGGCCAGCGAGATCTCGATCTGTTCGCCCACCAGCACGCCGCCCGTCTCCAGCACCTGGTTCCAGCCCAGGCCGAAGTCCTTGCGATTGATCTTGGTGTGCGCGCTGTAGGCGACGCGCGCCTTGCCCCACGGGTCCGTGCCCTCACCCTCGAACTCCGCCGCGAGCTCCACCGGCTTGGTGACGCCGTGGATCGTGAGTTCTCCGGCGGCGATGAACGCGTTTCCGCCGTTAGCGGTGATGCGTGTGGAGCGGAAGGCGATCGTGGGGTAGTGCTCGACATCCAGGAAGTCGCCCGAGCGCAGGTGATTGTCGCGGTCGGCCTCGCGGGTGTTGACCGAGGATGCGTCGATGGTTGCCTCGATGCTGGTGGGAATGAAGCTTTCCGCCTGCGTGGTGACGGCGCCGGCTGTGACGCGCAGGGTCCCCTTGACCTTCGAGATCATCATGTGGCGTACGGCGAAGTCGGCGCTGGAATGAGCGGCGTCGATCTGCCAAGTGGTTGATTGCTGCGTGGTGTTCGTAGTCATGGTGTTGTTCCTCGTAGTGTGAGTAGCGTGAAGGTGGTTAAGCGTGTTGGCTGCCGGCCTTGGGGGCTCGGCGGACCGCTACGATGGTGAGGCCGCCGAGAACGGCCAAAGCGATCAGCGTCCAGGCCGCACCCGGCTGATCGAGCAGGGGCGGCACGGGGGCGACGGCGTCGAGCGAGAGCGCGCCGGGCCCGGCGAAGGCGAAGGCCAACGCAGCTGCGCCATAGAGAAAGGCCATCTCGTAGCCCCCGCTCTGGGCATAGAAGCCATTGCGCAGGTGAACCGAGACGCCGGCGACGATCATGACGCCGATGATGATCGCGGGACCTACTGGGCCTAGCCAGCCGAGTGCCAGCAAGAGTCCGCCAGTGATCTCGCCGAGGCCGGCGGCGGCCGCCATCACGAGCGGTGCCGGGAAGCCGAGTGATTCGAAGAAGCCGGCCGTCCCTTTGAGGCCATGGCCGCCGAACCAGCCGAAGAGTTTTTGGGTGCCGTGCGAGGCGAATGCCAGGCCAAACGCCAGGCGGGCGAGCAGAAGTCCGAGAGCCGTAGCCACGGGTAGGTATCCTCCAGAAGTTGCTTACTGTTCGTAAGTACATGAATATGCTACAATAAGTCAGTAACTTATGTCAAGTAGCCTACTTACGAAAGACTTCGTCGTGGGCAGCGTGGAAGGTGAAGTCCCATGGAAAGCAATGCGGAGCAGCACGAACTCACGGAGTTCTGCCCGCTGTTCCATCGCGCGATCGAGTTGATTGGGCGCCGCTGGACGGGATCGATCCTGCGCGCCCTCATCACCGGCGAGCACCGTTTCAACGA
>SCQY01000040.1 GCA_004298665.1 bacterium
GCTCGAGCTGGTTTACCTCGCCGGGAGCCTCTTTCGCGTGGAACTCCGCGGCTTGCCAGTCGTTGACGTACTTCCCGCCGAACATCGTATCTTTGAAGTGCGTCTTCCAGTCGTCGCGCGCATCGACATTGCCAAGCGCCGCGGCGATGCCGCCTTCGGCCATGACCGTGTGGGCCTTGCCGAGCAGCGACTTGCTGACCACCGCGACGCGCGCACCGGCCTCCTTGGCGGCGATCGCCGCGCGCAGCCCGGCGCCGCCGGCACCGATGATGAGGACGTCGATCTCATGTACCTGATTGCGTTCCATCGGTTAGAAGATCCTCGGATCTTGGAGTACGCCTGCAGCCAGGAGGCGGACGTAGAGGTCGGCGATGGCGACCATGTAGAGGCTAAGCCATGCCCACATCGGATGCTGACCGGTTAGGTACGAGACGATCTTCCAACCACGGTAGCGCAGATCGCCGCCCGTGCCGCAGGCAAAGCACTTCTGATTTCCGCCTACGAGGCTGCGCAGCGCGTGGCAGCCGAAGGTGAAGGCCGTGAGCATCGCCGCGTTGACCAGCAGCACGATCGTTCCCAGACCCAGCCCGAAGTGCCCGTCGAAGTCGAACGCGCGGAACGCGTCGTACCAGAGAATGGCGAGTACGATGATCGACAGGTAGAGGAACCAGCGGTGAAGGACCGGGAGCCAGTACATCCAGCCGCCCGACTCTCCGCGGTACTCCTTGGGCCGCTCGCTGACCGCGCAGGCCGGCGGGCTCCAGAGGAACGCCCGGTAGTACGCCTTGCGGTAGTAGTAGCAGGAGCCGCGAAAGCCCAGCGGGACCCACAAGACGAAGATCGCAGGCGAGATCCACGCAAGTCCGGGGATCCGGATCAGCGGTGAGTAGAACGGCGAGATGTATGGGCCGGACTGGTAGTTCGTGCCGACCAGCGCCGCCCAGGTCGAGTAGATGATGAAGACCACCAACCCGATCGTGACGAGCGTCGGCTCGATCCACCATCCGTCGCGGCGAGCGGTCTGACCAGCACCGCCTTCGCCGACGTGAGCGACAAAAGTTTGATTCCGCGTTTGTAAATCTTGCATTGTTTGCAACGCCTCTGCTTAAGGTAACAATCTCAAATACGCCGCGGATACGACCTCTGTCGCTCCCTTGCTCCTGCAACGTGCTCACGCGCGCAGCACGTCGGCGAGAGTATAACTATTGCCCCACCCCCCCGGGTCTATCCTTCGCATCAGGGGGCGATAGCCTCGTAGGAGTTCTTCGGCCGTTGATAAACCCCCGCCGATCAACGGCGCTAGGCGGGCGGCAAACCACGGCCAGCTCGTCGCGAGGTCTCCATCGATGTCCAGCGAGCCGCCCTCGTTGACCAGAGCCGCGTCGGCGGCACGCAGTAGACGCTCCGCGTACGCGGCGATAGCCGCCATCTTGCCTGGACGCAGACGATCCACCGTATCGCTCTCGCGATGGTAGTGGCGCCAGCGTCCGCAGGTGAGAAAGACGAAGGGGTGCCCCATGGCGCGGAAGACGTGGTAGTCGCTGACGTCGCCCGTGACCCCGTTGGGCACGGGGATCGGCTGCAGCGCCAAGCCCCGTTCGAGGTGCTGATCGAAGATGGTTCGCAAGACCCTCGAGCGTTCCAGGCCCATCACCATCACGCTCTCGGCTAACGCTCCGTCCTCCGCGTCGTGGCCGCAGAGATCGAGCACGACGGGGAGCGCCACGCGCTCGCCGCGCGGTACCAGGACTTCGCGATAGAAACGCATCGAGCCCATGTCGGACGTGCGGAAATACGGCGGCTCTTCGGCATCGTAGAGCGCGATCGCCACGTCGTGGACGGGCGGATCCTCGCGCAGCCGGCGCGCCACCTCCAAGACGATGGCGACGGCTGCGGCGTTGTCGTCGGCCCCCGGCGAGGCCGACAGATGATCGAAATGGGCGCCCAGCAGCAACATCGGCCGGGCCGTCCCGCTGCCGCGAACGCGGGCCGCGAGATTCGTCAGCTGCGCGCCGTCCCGATGCGCCGCGAATTCGTGGCGATACGACGAGCCGTCGAAGAACGCGAGCCCTTCGCTGCGGAGTACCGCTTCCAAGTATGCAATGGCCGCGGCATGTCCGGGCGCGCCGGGGTTGCGGCGCACGCTCGGCGGATCGGCGAGCGCGCGCGCGTGATCCACAAGACGCCTTTCGTCGTAACGGCTCACAAGCGCTCGATCCGGCATACGCTCCAGACTCGGCTCGAGGCGTACCTCTTCTGATCGCCGGCCGCCACGGCCCAGGCCGCGAAGTGGATGGCCCGCCGCGCGGGCGGCACGCCCGGGAGTCCCCCTTGGGCTTTGCCGATCGGCGTGCGGACCGCATCGACGATGACGGACTCCCCCATTGCTTCCCCCTCTCGAAACGCGCCCAGCCTTCGACGCAGGTATCGCTCGTGACATTTTGCAAATCCGAGGCAGCATCGAGAGCACACGAGAGGAGTACCATGCGCATCGAAGGCTTGAGCGCGATCGTCACGGGGGGAGCCTCCGGACTCGGAGCGGCTACTGCCCGCAAGCTCCACGCGCAGGGGGCAAGCGTCGTCATCGCCGACGTAAACGCCGCAGCAGGCGAGGCCGCCGCCAAAGCACTGGGCAACCGCGCCGTCTTCGTGCGCACCGACGTCACGGACGAAGCCTCGGTCCAGGCGGCCGTCGCCGCCGCCTCCGCGCTGGCGCCGCTGGGCGTGGTGGCCAACTGCGCCGGCATCGCAATCGCCGAGAAAGTCGTCGGCCGCGAGGGACTGCACAGCTTGGAGCGCTTCACCAACGTCATCCGGGTCAACCTCATCGGAACCTTCAACGTAACGCGCTTGGCGGCCGCCGCCATGAAAGCCGGCGAGCCCAACGCGGAAGGCGAACGGGGCGTGGTGATCTGCACGGCCTCCGTAGCCGCCTTCGAAGGGCAGGTCGGGCAGGTTGCGTATAGCGCTTCGAAGGGCGGCGTCGTCGCCATGGTGCTTCCGCTCGCGCGCGAGTTCGCGCCGCTGGGCATCCGCGTCTGCGCCATCGCGCCGGGCATTTTCGACACCCCAATGCTGGCTGGGCTCCCCGAGGCGGCGCGCATCTCGCTCGGCCAGCAGGTTCCCTTCCCCTCGCGCCTGGGACGCCCCGACGAGTACGCGGACCTCGCCGCTCACATCGTCAGCAATCCCATGCTCAACGGGGCGGTGATCCGCCTGGACGGCGCCATTCGCATGGCGCCGCGCTAGCGGCGGCGGAGCGGTTATGGCCAAGGCTCGCCCGCGCGGCCTCGACGCGATCTTCGCACCGCACACGGTGGCGGTGATCGGCGCCACCGAACGCCTAGGCAGCGTGGGCCGCGCCGCGCTCTGGAATCTCATCGGCCATCCGTTCGGGGGAACGGTCTACCCCGTTACGCCGGCGCACGCGAGCGTCATGGGGATCAAGACCTACCCCACCATCGGCGACGTACCGGAGCCCGTCGACCTGGCAGTCATCGTGACGCCCGCCAAGAGCGTCCCGGATCTGGTGGGCGCCTGCGCCGACGCCGGCGTGCGAGGCGCCATCGTCATCTCCGCGGGCTTTCGCGAGATCGGCGCCGCCGGGGCGGAGCTGGAGCGGCGCATCCTCGAGCAAGCGGCCCGCGGCGACATCCGCATCGTAGGTCCGAATTGCCTGGGCGTCTTGCGCCCGGGCAGCAACTTCCACGCCACGTTCGTCGGCGAGTCGTCGCAGCCGGGGAGCGTGGCATTCATCACGCAGAGCGGCGCCTTGGGAGCCGCAATCCTCGATTGGTCGACCGAGCAGCACATCGGCTTCAGCGCTTTCGTCTCGATCGGCTCGATGCTGGACGTGGGATGGGGCGATCTCATCACGTACTTCGGTGAGGACGTGCACACGCATGCGATCGTACTGGCGATGGAGTCGATCGGCGATGCACGCTCCTTCCTCTCTGCGGCGCGCGAGGTAGCGCGCAGCAAACCGATCATCGTGCTCAAGGCCGGGCGTACCGAGGAGGCGGCCCGTGCAGCGGCCTCCCACATCGGCGCACTGGTAGGCATCGACCAGGCGCTGGACGCGGCCTTCCGGCGCTGCGGCCTGCTGCGCGTCGACACGATCGCCGATCTTTTCTACATGGCGGACGTGCTCGCCAAGCAGCCGCGCCCGCGCGGCAATCGTCTGGCCATCATCACCAACGCCGGCGGGCCGGGCGTGCTGATCACCGATGCGCTGATCGCCGGAGGCGGCGCCCTGGCCGCACTCTCGGACGAGACACTTGGGGCGCTCAACCGCGCGCTTCCCGAAGCGTGGAGCCGCAACAACCCGGTCGACATCTTGGGCGATGCCGACGCCGCGCGCTACGCCGCGTCGTTCGAGGTCGTCTGCCAAGACCCCGGAGTCGACGGAGTTTTGGTTGTCATGGCCCCGCAGGGGCTGGCCGAGGCGACACCCATCGCCAAGCGGCTTGCCCCCTTCGCCCACACCACGGGAAAGCCGCTGATCGCCAGTTGGATGGGCGGCATCGAAGTCGCCGAAGGGGCCGCCATTCTGAGGCGTGCCGGCATTCCCGCGTTCTCCTACGCCGACACGGCGGCGCGCGTGTTCAACTACCTCTGGCGCTATGACGAGAACTTACGCGCACTCTACGAGACGCCGCTGCCGCCGGACGACGTCGTGCCGAATACGGCAATTCCCAAGGCGGCCGGCGCGCTGATCGACGGGGCGTACGCAGCGGGCCACACGCTGCTCAGCGAGACGGAATCGAAGCGCCTGCTCGAGCTCTACCGCATTCCCGTCGTCGAGACGCATACCGCCGCCGACGCCGAGGAAGCGGAGCGCATCGCCGCACAGATCGGCTATCCGGTAGCTCTCAAACTCCACTCGCACACCGTCGCACACAAGCGCAGCGCGGGCGGCGTGAAGCTCCACCTGCACGACGCCGCCGACGTGCGCGAAGCCTTCGAGCGCATCCGAGCGGCCGTACCGCCAGCGGACTTCGACGGCGTCAGCGTCCAACCCATGGTCAACGAAGACGGCTACGAGCTCTTCCTCGGTGCAGCGCTCGACGCGCAGCTGGGCCCGGTGATCGCCTTCGGCCACGGCGGGCGGCTCGTCGAGACGATCGAAGATCGCAGCCTCGCGCTCCCGCCCCTCAACTCCACCCTTGCTCGCCGCATGCTGGAGCGCACGCGGATCTTGCACGCATTGGCGGGAGAACACGGCGAGCCCGTTCTCGATCTGTCGCAGCTCGAGCAGGTGCTGGTGCGGTTCAGCTACCTCGTGGCCGAGCAGCGTCAGGTGCGCGCCATCGAGATCAATCCGCTCTTCGCCGCACCCGGGCGTATCGTCGCCCTCGACGCGCGCGTGGAGCTGCATGCGCCGGGGACCCCGGCCGCCTCGATTCCGCCGCTGGCGATTCGACCGTATCCCGTCCAATACGTCGACACGTGGCGCATGCCGGATGGCCAATCGGTTCTGATTCGCCCCGTGCGCCCGGAAGACGAGCCGCTCATGCGGGCCTTCCACGACACGGTCTCCGAGCAGAGCGTCTACATGCGCTACGCCCACGTGCTCTCGCTGCGCGAGCGCATCGCCCACGAGCGGCTCAGCCGCGTCTGCTTCATCGATTACGATCGCGAGATGGCGCTGGTCGCGCTCACGGGCGAGGAACCGCCGGCGATCATCGGGGTGGGCCGTCTGGTGCGGCTGCGCAACAGGCGCAGCGCCGAGTTCGCCGTCCTCGTGAGCGACCATTACCAGCAACGCGGCCTCGGTACCGAGCTGCTGCGCCGTCTCGTAGCGCTCGCCCCATGCGAAGGCATCGACCGGGTCGTGGGCTACATTCTGCGCGAGAACAGCGGCATGCAGGAGGTCGCGCGCCGCCTGGGATTCACGTTGCGATACTCGGAAGAGTACGGCATGATGGAGGCGGATATCCGTACGTTGTGAACGAATGATGTCCGTCGTGGTGACTCCGAAGCCCCCGTCGGCGTTGCGCGTCCGATCGTGCCGCGAGCCTGAAGCGCTCGCTTGGAGGGCACCTACGAAGTGATGACGACCAGCGGCCGCTTCGACGACGCCATGCCCATTCCGGCAACGCGGCTGGGCCTCTCGAAGATACACGCCGAGCCGGGTTCCGTCGCGATCAGCGGCCGCGTCGATCCGGTGCTCGACGCCGATCCCGCGCTGATCCACGCGTTAGCCGCTGCAACGCTCGACTCCGCCGTCGATCGCGCCGTCCGCGCCGCGCTCGCCGCCGGCCACGACGCTACCACTATCGAGCTGAAGATACGCTTCGCGCGTCCCTTCAACAGCACGAGCGGCATCATGACCTGCCGCGCATCCGTGGTCGAGCTCGGCGAGCATCTTGGCACCGTCAGCGCGCACATCGTCGACTCGGCGGAAAACGTCTATGTCGAGGCGGACGCGACCTGCTTGATCCGCCGCTCGTGAGAATCGGCCCGCTAGAGGGAGCGCCTGCGCGCAAGCGAACGCAAAGCACACTCATGCGTCTGCTGGCTTTCGTCCTCTCGCTCTCGCTGCTCGCAGGAGCCGCGCCGCGCCCCGCGCACGCGGCCGGCGACCCAAGCATTCTGCGTGCCACGCTCGCCAACGGCCTGCGCGTGCTCGTGGTACGCGACACGTTGGCGCCGGTGGTTTCGACGGAGGTCTCCTATCTCGTCGGATCCAGCGACGATCCCGCCGCGTTTCCCGGGATGGCACACGCGCAGGAGCACATGCTGTTCCGCGGCACGCCGAACGTCTCCACCGATCAGCTCAACACCATCGCCACGGCGCTGGGCGGTGACTACAATGCTTTCACGCGGCCGACCGTAACGCAGTTTCTCTTTACCGTTCCGGCAAGCGACCTCGGCGTCGTGCTGCACATCGAAGCCGACCGCATGCGCGACGTTCTCGACGCGCAGAGCGAGTGGTCCGACGAGCGCGGAGCCATCGAGCAAGAAGTAGCGATGGACGAGTCGCAGCCGGGCTCGGACTTCTTCAACGACGTGCGCGCCAAAGTCTACGCCGGCACGCCGTACGCCCGCGATCCCGTCGGCACGAAGGCCTCCTTCGACCACTTGACGGGCACGGAATTGAAGCGCTTCTACCATACCTGGTACGTGCCCAACAACGCCGTGCTGGTGATCGCCGGCGACGTCGATCCCGCGCAGACGCTGGCTGAAGTCAGCTCGCTCTTCGCAGGGATCCCGCGCCGCGCCGTTCCGGCGCGCACCGCCGTCCGTCTCGTGCCCGTACCTCGCACGGTGATCCGGCGCGTGACGACGCTGCCCTACCCGCTAGCCGCGGTCGGCTACCGGCTGCCGGGCGTCAACAGTAAGGATTACGTCGCCTCGTTCCTGCTTCAGGCCGTGCTCAACAGCGAGCGCGGAGCCCTGCGCAGTCTGACGACGCGCGGCCTCACCATCGGGTCCGGTTTCCAAGCGGACCCTGCCCTCCCGGAGAGCCAGCTCTGCTACGCCGTGGGCGCTGTCGCTCCCGGGCAAGATCCGTGGGCGATGACCGAGCGGCTCGAGTCGATCATGGCGCGCTACGCTCGCGACGGCATTCCGGCGGATCTTTTCGAGGCCACCAAACGGCGCGTGATCGCCGACCAGCAGCTCAGCCGCAACTCGATCACCGAGCTGGCTTCGGATTGGTCCGATGTACTCGCCGTCGACAAGGAGCCCTCCGTCGAGCACGAAGTCGCGCTGCTGCGGGGCGTAAGCGTTGCGGACGTCAACCGGCTAGCCAGAACCTTCTTCAGCCCGGCGCACGCGATCGTGGGGGCACTCACCCCAACCTACCGGGCGGGCACGCAGAGCACAGAGAAACCTTCGGAGACGCTGCTGCCCCAGCGCCCCGCGGGGAACGTGGCGCTGCCCTCGTGGGCGCAGCCGGTAATCACGAACTTCGACGTACCGCAGCCTTCACTCAGCCCCACGGTCAGCGAGCTGCCCAACGGCATTCGCCTGATCGTTCGACCGGAGACGATCTCGCACTCGGTCTTCGTCTTCGGCGGGATCGAAACAGAGCCGCCGCTTCAGGAGCCTAGCGGGAGCGACGGCGTCTCCGCCGTGCTCGAGGGGATCTTCGACTACGGTACCGCCACGGTGGATCGCGATCACTTTCAACGCCGCTTGGAGGCGATCGCCGCCCGCGAGGATGCGGGATCGAGCTTCTCGCTTCAGTTGACGAGCGACGCTTTCGAGCAAGGCGTCGAGCTGCTGGCCGACAACGAGCTCCACCCGCGCTTCGACGAGGCGAGCTTTCGCGCCGCACAGCGCCAAGCGGCGGGCAACGTCGCCGCCTCGCTCTCCGGCTCGCACGTGATCGCACTCCACGATCTCGACGCCAAACTTCTTCCCGCGGGCGATCCCGCGCTGCGCCAAGCGACACCGCAGAGCATCGCGGCCGTCACCCTCGACCAAGCGAAAGCGTACTACGCCAAAGCCTTCCGCCCCGATCTCACGACCATCGTGGTCATCGGCGATATCTCCGCGCCGCGCGCACGCGCCGTCATCGAGCACGCCTTCGGCTCGTGGAAGGCCACGGGCCCGAAGCCGGATCTCACCTATCCCAGCGTTCCGCTCAACGCCCCCGCCCAGATCAAGATCACACCGCAGACGATGCAGCAGGATGCCGTCACGCTCGCCGAACTGATCGGTATCACGCGCAACGACCCCGCGCGCTATGCGCTGACGCTGGGCAATGCCGTACTCGGCGGAGGCGATGCGGGACCGCTAACCAGCCTTCTCTTCCGCGATCTGCGGATGAACGCGGGCTTGGTCTATCAGGTCAACACGTCGCTTTCGATCGGCCGCAGCCGCTCTCGCTTCGAGATCACGTACGCCTCCTCGCCGCAGAACGCGGCGCAAGCGCGCACGCTGGTGGACCGCGACCTGCGGGAGATGCAGCGGACGCCGATTCCGCAGCGCGAGCTCGAGCTTACCAAGGCTTCGCTGCTGCGCCGCACCGTCGTCGATGCCTCCGCGGAGGACGCCATCGCCGGCGGCCTGCTGCGGCGCTCGATCCAGGGGCTCCCCTTGGACGAGCCGGTGATCGCCGCGGGGCACATCAAGGCGACGACGGCGGAGCAGATCCGCGATGCCTTCGCGCGCTGGATCCGTCCCGCGGAGTTCGTCCAGCTCACCGAGGGGCCGTAGCCCTCAGGCTGCGGCTTCCTGCCGCAGCACCTCCGTCATGGAGGCGATGCGCACCCCGGCACCCTCCAGCGCCACACGCAGGCGCGCGGCGAGATCGGCCGCTCCCGGCGTGTCGCCGTGCGTGCAGATGGTGTGAACAGGAATCGTCAGGACCGTACCGTCCACCGCGCGCACGCGGCCTTCGAGCACCATGGAGACGGCGCGCTCCACCACGCGCGCGGGGTCGGTGATCACTGCGCCGGGGAGGCGTCGTGAGACCAGCGTCCCATCGGCATTGTACTCACGATCGGCGAAGACTTCGGAGGCCACGCGCATCCCCGCTGCCCGCGCGGCCTTGGCGAACTCTCCGCCGTATGCCACCACCAGCAGGTTGGGATCGAAGTCTTTGATCCCCGCGACGATGGCATCGGCCAGCACACGATCGGTCATGGCAAGGTTGTTGAGCTGCCCGTGCGGCTTGACGTGCTGAAGCGGAAGGTCGACGCGCCGGCAAAACGCGGAGAGCGCCCCGATCTGATAGAGCACGTCCGTGCGGGCCTCCTCCGGGGTGACGCCGATGTTGCGCCGCCCGAAGCCAACGAGGTCGGGAAACGCGGGGTGCGCGCCCACCGCCACGCCGTGGCGTTTGGCCATCTCCACCGTGCGCGCCATGACGCGCGGATCACCGCCGTGGAAGCCGCAGGCCACGTTGGCCGAGGAGATCGACGGGAACATCCGCTCGTCGTCGCCCATCGTCCAAGCGCCGAAGCTCTCGCCCATGTCGCAGTTGAGGTCCACCACTCGTTCGGCCATCGCAGCACTCCTTCTTTCGTCTCACTCGCCCCGTTCGACGGTGCGCGCCGCCCTTACTCGTCGGCGAGGATCTCGCACACCGGGGCGGTTTCGCGCACGCCGGCGCCGTTCTCCACCAACGCGCGCATGAATCGCCCGGCTATCGGCGTGCGCAACGCGCGCCGCTCGCCCATGACTTCCAGCTCCGCGATCGCGTCGCCGCGTTCCACACGCGCGCCCGGCGCCAACGTACCGTTCCAGACGGCCCAACGCGGTGAGCGCAGCGTCACGGAGCGCTGCGCGCGCCAGGCCTCCAACGCCTCGCGCTCCTCGACGAGCCGAAGGCGCAGGCGGTCGCCCGGCTTGCGTTGCGCGAGCACCGGAAGATCGGCGGAGATCACCACGGCCAGCGTGGGATAGCCGCCGATCGAGCCGCGGCTGCGCAGCAGCAGGAGCGGCTCCCCGCTGGAGGTGATCTCGACGGCCCCGATGGCCATGCCTTCGGAGATTTCGTCACCGCGCACGTCCGCTGGCACGCGCGGGCCGCGCAGGCGCAGGCCGACGCGATCCGAACGGGGGTCAACACGGTACCAGGTGTCCGCAAGGCGCCGCAGCCCGCTGCTCGCCGGGCCGGCTGCGCGGTGGCCGGGCAGGGCGCGGACGATTTCGCGTTCGAGCAGCGTCGGAGGAATCTCGAAGCGCGCGTACTCCGCGCCCGCGGGCTCCGGCGGCAGCTCGCCGAGCGGGAGCGTATCTCCCGCGCGCAGCGCGCGCCCCTCGAAGCCGCCCATCGTCGCCAACGTATCGGTGGCGCGGCTCCCCAGGACAACCGGAACGTCGATGCCGCCGCCGACGGCGAGGTAGGCACGCACGCCGCGCCGGGCCGAGCCGCCGCCGATCCGATCTCCTGGGCGCAAGAGGCGCGCCTCCCCCGGGAGCCAGGGCCGGCCGTTGAGCGTGCAAGAGAGGTCTGCGCCGGCAAGCGCGGCCGCCCGCGGCACATCGTGCGCTCCGTCGCCCAGGACCTCGAGCGCGGCGCCCAGCAGGGTCATCTCCAAGACAGCGGCGCCGTCGGGATTTCCCGCCTGCCGGTTGGCCCAGGCGGCGGCACGCGTGTCGAGCGCGCCGTTGATCATCACACCCAAATGCTCGTAGCCCAATCGCCCACGATCTTGCACGGTGGTGGCAAGGCCGGGCACGATCACGCGGAGGCGCACAGCCACTCCTCACCTGCCGCCGATGCGGCGGCTAGCTCCTCGTACCGCACCCGATCGATAGCGTAGAAGCGCATCATGTCCCCCGGCGACCAAAGCACCGGGGACCGCCGCGCGGCCCTGAACGGAAGGGCAGGCGTACGCCCCAGCAGATGCCACCCGCCGGGGCTGGCGATGGGATAGATCGTGACCTGCTGCCCGGCGATGGCCACCGAGCCCGCCGGGACCGCCGAACGCGGTGCCCCGCGCCGCGGCAGGCGCAGCGCGTCCGGAAGGATTCCGCACAGCGGCTGGCCGGGGGCAAAGCCAACGGTGAAGATACGGAAATCGCGCGAAGTGTGGAGCTCGACGACTCGATCGGTCGACATGCCGGTGCGCTCTGCGACGTCCGTCAGGTCCTCGCCGGCGTACCAGACGGGGACCAGGAAGCGGCGCGACGGCGAAGTCTCTTCCTGAGCCGTTGCGAGGTGGGTACGCAGACGAGCGAGGATCTCGCTGCGCTCGATCGTCAAAGGGTCGAACTCGATGAGCAGGGTGGCGTACGACGGAATCGCGCCCCAGACGCCGGGGAGCTTACCATGCTCGATGAGCCGGTGGGCGGCGCGCGCGACGCGATGGACGCGTTCGTTGACGGCGATCTCGACGCGATCGCCAAACTCCAACAAGATCGCAGCATCCCCTACGGGGAGCACGCTCTGCCATGGCCCCTCCTGCACGCCTACCTCCGCCCTCACTCTCCACCGCGCTTTTGCCGTCATCCTGCCGAAACGTGCCGGTCGCCCGCAGGCGCGCATTACGCGAGCTTTACGGTCTCGACCAAGGGCCAACTTCGACGGGAGTGGTAGATACGGCAGGTGTCCCAGAGATTCCGCGCCGCTCACGGAGAGGGCGAGGTTCTCTTTGGTTGCGCGGCCGGAAGGATGGCACAGGGAATGGAAATTTCCACGCAGATCGCCAGAGAGCAAACAGTCCGTGCCGGACGCATGAGCTTGGAGCGAGGGCTCGTCGTCGCCTTCGGCGTCGTCCTGGCCATCGTCGTCGCCATCGCGCCGCTGGCCATCTGGGCGGTGCTCTCGATCTCTTCGCGCGCCGAAGTGCTCCACACCACAATCATCCGCGCGCAGGTCGCCTACGCCCAGGTAGCTTCAGACGCCGATCTGCTGCGTGCCGCTCTGCTGGAGGCGGCGACCACGCCGGACAAGACGCGCGCCGCCGCGTCAGCCGTTATCGTGGGGGAGATGCTCAAGCAGTTCCCCGACGACGCGCGCAAGTTGGAGGAAGTCGCCAAGAGCGATCCGGACTTCGCGAAACTGTTGGAGACGTTCCGCGCTTCGGCCAGCGCCTATGACTTCGCCTCGCTCCCCGCCCTCTCGATGCTCTCCGCCGGCCAGCGCAAACAAGCTCAGACGCTCATCGACGGTCCGTCGTACACGGCCTACCGGCAGCAGAAGAGCGACGGAGACGCGCTCCTGCAAGCCTTCAACACGGCTTCCGACACACTCTGGAATCAGCTGCTGCGTGCGCGCGCCATCGCCATCTCCGTGCTCGTAGCGGGCGTAACGACGGCCTTCCTCGTGGCGCTCTTGGTGAGCGCATGGGTGCGGCGCATCGTGCTGCGCGGCATCGGCCGGTGCCTCGAGACGTTCGAGGCCATGGAGCGCGGTGACCTTACGCAGCGCATCGGCTGGGAAGGCGCCGACGTCCTCGGCCGCCTGGCCACCGCAGTCGACTCGCTAGCCGATCGTCTGAGCGGCATGATCGGTGCTATTCAGAGTGTTTCGGCCACCGTGCTCCAGGCCAGCGGCGAGGAGCGGCGCATCTCTCACGAAGTCGACGAGCGCGTGCGCGAGGAGCTGCAAGCCCTTCAAGAGGCCAGCGGCATCTCGGCCGAGGTCGGACGATCGGCGGCCGGAGTCGCCGAGAACGCCAATCGCATGGCAGGCCGCGTCTCCGACGTATCAGGTGCCGTCGCCGAGTTCGCCGCCTCGATCAAGCAGATCGAATCCAACGTCTCGAGCCTCTCCGCCGTCATTGCGCAGACCATCGTCGCTACGCAGGAGATGGCTGCCACCATCGTCCAGGTGGCCAACAACGCCGATCGCGTGCGCGGCGAGTCGACGCAGACCGACCGCGAGTTTCTCGAAGGCCGCGATGAAGTCGCCGCGCTCTCCGCGCGAGTCGGCAGCGTGCGCTCCACCGTCGCCAACGTCATGAGCGAGATGGGCGGACTCGACTCCGCCTCTCGCCAAATCGGCGAGATCCTCAGCCTCATCGAAGAGATTGCCGACCAGACCAATCTGCTCGCGCTCAACGCCGCCATCGAAGCCGCGCGCGCCGGCGAACACGGCCGCGGCTTCGCCGTCGTCGCCGAAGAAGTTCGCAAGCTTGCCGAAAAATCATCGACGTCGACGCGCGAGATCGGCGCCTTGATCGCCGACATCCAGCGGCGCACGCGCGCCGTTCTAGAGCGCACCTCGACAGCTAACCAAGACGTGCTGGCCAGCGCCGAGTCCGCAGCTTCCGTCAATCGAACCATCGAGGCGATCGCGCAGCGCGTCACGCAGATGGCACACTTGGTCGGCGAGATCAGCGTCGCCACCGCGCAGCAGGCGCAAGCGTCGGAAGAGTTGGCTAAGGCCAGCGGCCAGATGGGCAAGATGGCTGAGGAAGCGACGCTCGCCATCAGCCGGCAGACGGTTTCTTCCAATCAGATTCTCGATGCCGTGACGGAGATCGAGCAGCGCACCGGGGAAGCGGCCCGCGCGAGCAGCCAGCAGCGCGCGGCTATCGAGGCGCTGACCGCGCGCGTCGAGCGCACGGCCCAACTCGGCAAGGAGAACGCGCGCGCCGTCACCGGCATGCGCGTAGCCAGCGAGCGCATGGAGACGCAGGCCGGCTCGCTCGGCGAGATGATCGAGCAGTTCACGGTAGACTCGTACGGCCGGCTCGACGAACCGTTTGCCCCCTCGCTGGGACCCGCTCGCGTAGAACAATCCAGCGGCGCCGCGCCGCTGCAGGAACTGATCGGGTAACGACCGTATCCACCGCACACCACACGACACGGAGCCACCTACATGCGCCGTTTCATCGCAACGCTCTTCAGCGCACTCGCGGTGTTCTCGTTTACCGCAGCGGTATCCGCCGCGCCGAGTCCTGGCACCACCGTCGATCCCGCGCTCATCCCCGATGGCACCTACACGGTCACGGTCACGAAGGTCGTCGATCCGCAACACCTTCTGGTCGTCATGCCCGGCAACATGAAGACCGAGCTCGAAGCCGCGCGCACCAGCATCTCCTTCGCCAAAGTGAAGGAAGGCGACAGCCTCAAGGTCTCCACGGGCAAGGGAAAGATTCTCGTCTTCATGGACATGACGCAGAAGTAAGCCGCACGCAGCGACGCACAAAGGGACTGGCAACCGCCGGTCCCTTTCGCGTCGCTGTCTAGCAGGGTAGGGAGTCTCTGACCTGCGTTCAGACCAAGGCTCCCTAATACCAGCCGTCGGCCAGTGCTGCCAGCTCGCTGACGACGCGGCGGCGCTCCCGCACATCGGAGGCGTGCGCTCCGGCGTGCGCTTCGAGGATGCGCTCGAATGCCGCGCGCCGCTCCCGCTTGGCAATCGTCAATGTCTCGATCTCTACAGGCGTCAACAGTACGAGCAGCAACGCGTTGACTTCACTCTTCAGGCGCTGCACTTCGCGGCGCGCCCGATCGGCGGCGTCGGCGGATCGAATACCATCGGCATGCGAGACGCCGTCAGCGGAAGGCACGTAGGTGTCGAGCGGATCGAAGTCGCCATACGTCTTGCCGAAGCGCCGATAGATCCCGTCGATCTCGCGGCGCACCTGCTCGCGAACTTCGTGAACGTTCACGCGGAACGCCGCCATGTGCCGCAGCATCTCTTCCGCCTTCGCGGCGGGCAGCGTGGCACGCACGGCATCACGGTACCGGCGGTCCGCTCCGTCCAGCTCGGCTACGGCCGGCGCCAAAGCAACGGCCGCGGTCTGCTCGCTGCCGGGCGGAAGGTCCAAGCGCACACGGAGAGCCGCCGCAAGCGCGGCAGCGAGGTGTAATTCGTTCGTCATCGCCTGCGCCTTCGATGCGAGGTTGCCGTACCCATCGCATGTAACTCTCGCTGCATGGGCAGCGAGAGGCAGCTGCGGGATGCGCTCCACGCGGCGCTCCGGTACCTCGAAAGTCTCGAAGCAGCAGCTTCCGGCGAAGACGCGGCGCGCCGCCGCATGATCGTCCAGCTTCAGCATGCTCTCACGGCGCCGCCCTCAACCGCCGAGCAGGCTCACCTCGCCACCACGGCGATCTTGGCGGAGGAGAGCGCGAGGGACGCCGCCGTGCGCGACGCGCTGGGCCCCGAGCTGCTGCGCCTAGCCGAACGAGCCAATCTTCAGGAGCGCTTCATCGCGGGGCGTCTGCTGGGCGCTCGCGCACCCTTCACCGCGACCGAGGTCGCTCTCGAATGCTTCGGCATGCCCAACAAACACGAGCGCGAGCGGATGCAGCAGGTGATCGAGGCGCTCGAGCGGGCCGGCCTGCTGGTTCGCCTGGACCCTTCAGGGACCCGTTGGAGCCCGCCGGGCCTGTAGCGCGTTAGGTTCCGTTGCGAACGAGGTGCTCGCCGGCTGCCGGCCCCGTTCTGCCGACCGTCAGGCGGTAGTCGCTGAACGTCGCGTGGGCTGTGGCCTTGAAGCCCGGCATCGCGATCTCGGCGTCCTGCGTGACGGGCAGCACGAAGCCCTGCATGGCCGTCGAGTGCTGCACGATCTCGATCGTGCCTCCATGCTCGTACAGGAAGCGCATGCGCTTCACGCTGCCCGTGACGGCGTCAATCGTTGCGCGCGCCTCGGTGATCTCGCCCTTGACCCGCTCGTGGAGGATCAGCTCGACGTCCGCGGCGTCTTGCCTGCCCACAGTGACCGCGTACTTCTCGGGCCAGCTCGAGGGGTCGAGCATCTCGCCGGTCACCTTCTGGTAGTTCTTCGCCAGCGCAGGCACTTGCCGGAACGCAACGCTGTACCGGCCCGGCTTTTCATAGGTACCGCTGCCGATGAGATAGGGCTGGAGCCAGGGGAAGGTATGCATAGCGATCTTCACGCGCAGATCGAACGAGTAGCCTTCCAGTGCGGCGTTTCTTTCGGCCAGCAGCGCCAGGACGCGTGCCGCATCGGGCGCAATGGGGTCACCGGGGGGCAAGGCCGCGGCGGCTGTGGGGACGGGGAGCGGGGACGCCGCTGCCGGGAGAACGACGCCCGGCAAAGCCAGAGCGAGCAGCACAACGTAGAACCAACCTCTTGACATCGCTATGTTCATTTCCTAAACTTAACTCGTTGAAAGTTTAACACTAAACTTTATCGCCTGTAAAGCGGTTTCGTGACTCGAGCATCGTCTCGCGAAAGCGGGACCGCGGAGCGCCTGAGACAGGACACTGTGCCGAAACCCGCCAGTTCAGAACGACGCCTTTCCGCCAACGGCTGTGCGATGACGGTCCCGATACCCGACGAGATCTTCGACGGCTCTCTGGAGGGCTACCAGGGATTCGACCGGCTGGCCATTCAGACGATCCTCGCACTCAAAGTCACGGCACACCGCTTGGAGAACTGTGCGGGCGCCTGGTTCGACGAATACGGCTTGACGCCGGCGAAGCTCAACGCACTCATCTGCCTGCGTGCTCACGGCGATCAGCCGATGCGCCTATCGGAGATCGGCGACTACCTCTTCTCCACGCGCGCAAACGTCACGGGCCTGATCGATGGGCTCGAGCGCGACGGCCTTGTCAAGCGCACTGCCAATCCAGGCGATCGCCGATCGACGCTCGTTTCGCTCACCAGCAAGGGCCTCAGCCTGCTCGCCCTCATTCTGCCCAAGCATTTCGCCCGTGTCCATCGCATCACGTCCCGCCTCTCTTCATCGGAGCAGCATCAGCTCATCGCACTGCTGGCTAAGCTCTTCGAAGCGATGGGCGATCTCAACGACTCGAACACGTAGAGGAGCTCGATGTTTACCGCACTCTTCGCCGCGGCGCTCGTTGCCGCCGCACCCACCGCTCAGCCAAGCGCCGCGCCCGAACAGACGGTCACGATCTCGCTGAGCCAAGCCGTGAACCGCGGCCTGAGTGAGAACCTCACCTATCTCCGCGCCCTTGAGAACGTCTCCGCGGCCGTCGCGCGACTCAAGCAGGCACGCGCGCCGGAACTGCCGTTCCTGGTGCTCAAGGACGCGTACAAGTATACCAACCCGCTGGCTTCGCTGACGCTTCCGCTCCCGCCGCCCCTAGGACCCGTCGACGTCAAACAGGGGCTGGAGAATGCCAACGATCCTCGCGTCGCGTTGCAGTATACGCTATACGACGGCGGGAAGACGGCCTCGCGAGCCGGCGAGGCCGCCGCAGCCCTCGCTTCCATCGAATCGCAGCTGCGCGCCGCGGCCGATGGAACCGTCCAGACCGTCTCCGACGGCTACTACCGCCTGCTCGTGGCACGGCGGCTCGCCGGCGTTGCCGACGAAGCACTGCAGGTCGATCAGGCTCACGTGAAACAGGCCCAACAGTTCCTGCGTGCGGGAACGGTCGCACGCTCAGACGTCTTGCGCGCCGAGACGACGCTGGCCAACGACCAAGTCTCGGCGATCCGCGCGCACAACGCCGCCGATCTCGCGGAATCCTCGCTCGACAGCGCACTCGACTACCCCGTGACGACGCATCTGGTCTTGACCGACTCCGTTGCGCCGAGCATTCCGGAGATCACGCTCGCGACGCTGCAGACGGCAGCGCATGCCAACCGCGGCGAGCTGCAGGCAGCGCGTTATGCGATCGATGCGGCGCACGCAGCCATCGGCATCGCACGCTCCGATGAGATCCCCTCGATCTCGCTGGAGGCCTCCGAGGGCAATGCCCAACCCCAACTCGTCAGCGGCTTCCATGCGCAGTTCATGCTCCAGCTCGATGCTGTCTGGACGCTCTTCGACCACGGTTTGACCGCCGGCAGGATTCACGAGGCGGAGTCGCAGCTGCGCAATGCAGAGCTCGGATACCGGCAGACCCAACAGGACGTCGATCTTCAAGTCGAGCAGGCCTATCTCGATCTGCAATCTTCGCACTCGGGGGTCGAGGCGGCGCAGCGCCTCGTCGCCTTCGCGGAAGAGAACCGCCGGCTTGCCGAGGAGCGCTACAACGCCGGCGTGGGCACCGCCGTCGAGTTGGCCGATGCGCAACTCAACGCGACGTCGGCGCAGCAGGAGCTGGTGAAAGCCCTGGGCGACCAGCAGACGGCGTTGATCGACGCGCGCTACGCGGCGGGACTGCTGGGCCGATAAGCGTGAGCCGCGCGCGCAACCTCCTCACCGTCACGCTCCTTGCCGCCCTCACCGCCTGCGCCCCGCATGCCGGACCGGCGACGTCCACCGCCGCGGCCGCCGACTATGGACCAGCCCCGGAGTTCACGCTGCCAAACGTCGCAGGCGGCGCCTTTACGCTGGGCAGCCATCGTGGAAGCGTGGTCGTGCTGAGCTTCACCGCCGCCAACTGCACGGAGGAGTGCCCCGTACTGGAGGCGATCCTGCAGCGCGCCGCACGCGTCTGGAAGGCACGCGGAACTCTCGATCGCGGGGTGACGATCGCCACGATGGAGATCGATCCCAAGACAAACGGCATGGCGGCAGAGGCCAAGCTGCGCGCGAAGTGGTGGCCGGCGCCGGGCTGGGCCTTCCTGCGCGGGGACGCCGCGCACACGACGGCCGTGCTCAACGCGTACCATATTCTCGTGCTCCCTCCGCCCAAGGGGCACGACGACGTCGAGCACACAGTCGAAGTCTACGTAATCGATCCCCAGGGCCGCGAGAGCGACATCCTCGCCCCCGGGGCGAATCTCTCGCTAGCCGCCCTCGAGCGCGCTGTCGAGCGCGCCTATAAGCCTTCCGGGAAGACGTAAAGGGGCGGCGTCACCACAGGCTTGCCCACTTCGAGGGTGATCTCCGAGCGCGGTGCCAGCGGGATCGCACGCAGGTCGCCCTGGTAGGCCATGCCATTGACATATGCGTGCACCTCGCCCGTGCGGCCGGCGATATCGTCGGGCGCCAACTCCTGCCCCCAGATGGCGAAGAATTGGCCCAGCGTGTAGGCGCCGTTGGGTTCAGGCGACTCGATGTGGATCAGGCCCGTGGCATCGTGGGTGTGAAGCCAGTAGAGACAACCCTGGTTCTTGGGTTTCATGACGATCCCGATATACTGGGGCAGCGCCGTCTGCACGCCGTTGAAGAACAGCGTAAGGTGCACGTGCTGGTGCTTGGCAAGCATCTCCTGAACGTTGCACTCGACACCGTCGACCGTCTGTCCCCTGCCGCCGCTGGCCGTATCGCTATCCGCGAAGGCGGCCTTGCCGATCGTCGTCCCTTGGATGATGGGCGTCCCCTGCGGCGCGGGCGTCGCCGTTGCGCCGGCCGGCACTGCGACACTGTACGAATGGCGGACGCCCAGGGCGACGCCAACCACGATCAGCAAGCTGACGAGGGTGACGGCGATCGCCGGTCCGGAAGGCTTCATGCGATCCGCACCACGACCTTGCCGAACTGCTCCGAGCGCTCCAGAAGCGCGAACCCTTCGCCTGCCGATTCCAGCGGCAGGACGCGATCGACAGCCGGAACGATGTTGGCGCGCTCGACGAGCGCGAGCATCTGCGCAAAGTCTCGCGGGCTGCCCATCGTCGTCCCTTCGATGCGGATCTGCCGGAAGAAGACCAGTGCGGCGGGCACCGTCCAGTTGCCCAGCGTCGCGCCGTAGGCCACGATGCGCCCGGTGTTCGCCATGGCTTTGACGACTTCGGCAAACGTTTCGCCGCCGACGGAGTCTACGGCCAGCGCGACGCCCGCGCCGCCCGTGGCTTCGCGTACCGCCTTCGACCAGTCGCCGTTGGAGATGTTGACGACGGCGTCGGCTCCCAGCCGCTTGGCGTGCTCCAGTTTCTCGTCGCTGCGCGAGGTGGCAACGACTTTGGCGCCGAGCGCTTTGGCAAACTCCAGGACGTACGTCTGCACGCCGCCGCCGATGCCGGTGGCCAAGAGCCACTCACCGGCCTCCAGCCGGCCTTTGGAGACGACGGAACGGTATGCGGTCAACCCCGCCAGCGGAAGCGCCGCCGCGTGCTCGAAGTCCAAGTGCGCCGGCATTGCGAAGACGCATGCTTCGGGAACCACGATGCGCTCGGCCAGCGTGCCCTGATCGGGCATGCCCAGAATACGGAAGCCGCCGCCGGGGAAGTCCTCACGCTCGCCCCATCCGACCTCCGGGAGGATGATGACCCGATCGCCCTGCTTCCAGCGCGTGACGCCGGCTCCGACGCCGTCGACTTCGCCGGCGCCGTCGGAGCCGGCGACGCACGGAAACTGGATCTTCGGGTAGAGCCCCACGGTGATGAAGTAGTCGCGACGGTTGAGCGCCGCGGCGCGAAGGCGAATCGAAACCTGACCCGGCCCAAGCTGGGGATCGGGCCATTCCTTGACGGTGACGCCGGCGGGGCCGGACTTATCGCTGATGACGACTGCACGCATGGCCCGGTTGTTTGCGAGTTCCGCTGCGGCGCTCCTGCTCGCCGACGCAGTCAGACGAAGCGCGCGAGCACCTCGGCAAGCTCAGCGGGAGCCTCGATCGGCACATTGTGACCCACTCCGCGCAGCGTCATGAAGCGGCATCCGGGTATCGCCTGAGCGACGTCGCGCTTGACGCGGCTGGGCGGCACGAGCGGGTCACGCTCTCCGGCAACGGCAAGCGTAGGGAGCGCGATCTCGCCGAGCCGCTCGGAGAAGTCAACGTTCCGTCCGTGGTCGTACCACCCGAACCATGCTTCGCGCTGGGCGATCAGCGCGTCGTCGACGATGCGCTCGAGCGTGGGCAGCGGTACTTCGCGCACCATGGCCGCATGCTGGAACCGCTCGATACGCTCGCGCGATCCGTAGGCATCGAGCGCCATCTGGCGATGGCGCGCGCTGGCCGTATAGCTGTGCGCCGTCCCCGGCGTGATCAGCGCGAGCTTGGCGAGATTGCGCGGCGGATCGATCGCTGCATATTGCGCGACTTTTCCGCCCATAGAGTGCGCGACCACGGTGACGGGTGCCTCCACGGAGGCGATTGCGGCGCGCAAGTCGCCCGCGTAGCCCTCGAGATCGTGGCCCTCGAGCGGACGGTCGCTGCGTCCAGCTCCGCGGAAGTCGAGCAGATGCAACGTGAACGCTGCGGCGTCGAAGCGCTCGACGAGGTCGTACCACATGCGCCGCGAGCTGATCCACCCGTGAGCGAAGAGCATGTGACGCGGTCCGCTGCCGCGGACCTCGACGTGAAGCTTCACGCCGCCGTTGTCGATGAAACGATCCACGGATTGGTTGGTTGTTCCAACGCCGCTATGGACCCTGTCGTCAGACCAGATCGACCAGCTCGCCCCAACGCCCCTCGAGGCCGTCCAGTTCCTCGCGCGTCGCAGCGAGATGCTGCTGCAGGTCGCGCACGCGCTCCCCCTGGCGGTAGACCTCCGGGTCGCACAACTCGCGCTCCACCGCCGCGATCTCGTGCTCGAGGGCTTCGATGCGCCGCTCGACGTCCTGCAGTTGACGCTTGGGGCTGGGCCCGCGCGTTGTTTGCACGTTGCGCTGCCCGGCCTTCCGGCGCTCGCGTTCCGTCTTCCCCATGCGCTCCGGCACACGCGCCGAGGCCGGGGCGTGCGCCGCGGCGAGCTCCGCGTAGCCGCCTTCGTAGAGCGACGCCGCGCCGCCGGCAATCTCCACCACGCGATCGCAGAGGCGCTCCAGGAGAAAGCGGTCGTGGCTCACCATGACGACCGTGCCTTCGAACGCTCCAAGCACTTCTTCCAGCACTTCGCGCGAAGCGATGTCGAGATCGTTGGTGGGCTCGTCGAGCAGCAGCACGTTGGCTGGTCTAGCCACCAGCTTGGCGAGCATGACGCGCCGCTTCTCGCCCCCGGAGAGCGCAGCGATAGGTTTCTCCGCATCCTCTCCCGTGAAGAGCAGGGCCCCCAGCAGTCTACGCGCTTCTTCGGGAGTACCGAGCCAACCGCGCAGCAGCTCCTCCAGCACGCTGGCCTCGGGATCGAGCTCTCCCACTTCTTGCGCGTAGATGCCGCGCTGCACGCCCTCACTCCAAAGCACGTCGCCCGCGTCCGGAAGCACCTCCCCCGTCAACATCTTCAGCAGCGTGGATTTCCCCGCGCCGTTGGCACCCACGATGCCTAGACACTCGCCGGCGCGCACGTTCAGTGTGAGCGGCGCGAAGAGCACGCGCTCGCCATAGGCCTTGGCGACCCCGCGCAGTTCCACGACCGGATCGTGGAGCGGCCGCGACGGGCGGAAGCTCACGCGCAGCGCGCGCCCGCGCGACGTCGGCGCAATGCGCTCGACGCGCTCGAGGCGGCGTGCCCGAGATTTCAGCTGCACGTAGTTGTGCGAGCCGTGCGTCGCAAGCTCAGCGATCACTTTGCGCTCGTGAGCGATCTGGCGTTCCTGCGCCAGGATACGCCGGTCGCGCTCTTCGTCGGCGCGTGCCTTCAGCTCCACGAAGTGCGAGTAGTTGCCTTCCCAGGCAGAGAGCGTGCCGTCCTCCAGGAGCCAGACGTGCCCCACCACGCGGTCGAGGAACCAGCGGTCGTGAGAGACGACGATCACGCCGCCTCCGTAGCGCGAGAGGAATCCTTCGAGCCACTCGACGCCGGCGATGTCGAGATGGTTGGTGGGCTCGTCGAGCAGCAGCAAATCCGGAGCGTCCAACAACACGCGCGCCAGCGCTGCGCGCGTCTTCTCCCCGCCCGAAAAGCTCTGCAACAAGCGCGCTGCATCGTTTTCGTCGAAGCCGACGCCGCGCAGCACGGCGTCGATGCGGTAGACGTAATCGTGGCCGCCCGCGCGCTCGAAGCGCTCGCGTAACAGAGCGTAGCGCTCCATCACCCGTTCCAGACCCTCGCCCGAGGCACGCCCCATCTCGTGCTCGAGCCGCTCCAACTCGCGCGCGTCGGCTTCCATGTGCGCGAAGGCTTCCTGCACGTAGTCGCGCAGCGTGCGCCCCTCGTGTTCGCCGAAGAACTCGCCCGAAGCTTGACGGAACCAGCCGATCTCGCTGGAGCGGTCACGCGAGATCTCGCCGCCGTCGGGCTCCGCTTCCCCGGTCAACAGCGAGAACAGGGTCGACTTGCCGGCGCCGTTGCGCCCTACCAGCGCCACGTGCTCGCCCTGCCGAACGACACCGCAGGCCTCGCGTACGATGCAGCGCGCGCCAAACCAGCGCTCGAGATTACGGAAACGCAGCAGCTCCATGCGATCAGAAAGCAGAACGGCCGGCGGAGAGCACGGGCTCGGGTCTGCTCACGATGCGCCCGTCGCGCTCGACGTCGTCCGCGATCACTTCGGGATAGCGGCCCGTCAGACAGCCCGTGCAGAAGTCGTTGGCTGGGCGGCCCGTCGAGGCCAGCAAACCCTGCAGGCTGAGATACCCCAGCGAATCGGCGCCAATGTGCGCTCGAATCTCCTCCACGCTCTGGTTGGCGGCGATCAGCTCCTCGTAGCTCGCCGTGTCGACACCCAAGTAGCACGGGTGGATCATCGGCGGCGAAGTGATCCGCACGTGCACTTGAACGGCGCCTGCCTCGCGAATGAGCTTCACGATGTTACCCGTCGTCGTGCCGCGCACGATCGAGTCGTCCACCACGACCACGCGTTTGCCGCGCAAATTCTCGGCCAGAGCGTTGAACTTGAGCTTGACGCCCCGCGCGCGCATGCTCTGGTCGGGGCTGATGAAGGTACGGCCGATGTAGCGGTTCTTGATCAAGCCCTCGACGTACGGCAAGGCGCTGCGCTCGGCATAGCCGATTCCGCCGGGAACCGCGCTGTCGGGCACGGCCATCACCACGTCGGCATCGGCGGGCTGCTCCTGGGCCAGGCGGCGGCCCATGGCGCAACGTGCCGTGTAGATCGAGCTGCCGGCCATGATCGAGTCCGGCCGCGCGAAGTAGATGTACTCGAAGACGCAGAAGGCGGACGCACGCGCCACCTCGGAGCGCGCCGAGCGCACTCCCGCGTCGTCGACGCAGATGATCTCGCCGGGCTCGATCTCGCGCACCAGCTCCGCGCCAACCGTACTCAGCGCACAGGACTCGCTGGCAATGACCCAGCCTTCGCCGAGGCGGCCCAGACAGAGCGGCCGGATGCCCCACGGGTCGCGGAAGGCGATCAGCTTGTCGGCCGTGGTCAGCACGATGGAATACGAGCCTTCCAAGAGCGGCATCAGGCCGCGAATGCGTGCGACGATGTCGTCCCCCGGCTCCCGCGCCAGCAGTCTGGCCACGACTTCGGAGTCCGACTCCGCTTGGAAGCGGGCTTCGGGCGGGAGGAGCGCGCGCAGCCGATCGGTGTTGGTGAGATTTCCGTTATGAGCGAGAGCGAAATCGCCCCACGGTGACGGCTCGAGCAGCGGCTGCGCGTTGACCACGAGCGAGCTGCCGGTGGTGGAATAGCGGGTGTGGCCGCAGGCCACGTATCCCGTCAGACGCGAGAGGATCTGCTCGTCGAAGATGGCGCCGATGAGCCCCATCTCGCGGTGACACGCGATGCTGTGCCCGTCACCGACGGCGATGCCGGCAGATTCCTGGCCGCGGTGCTGCAGCGCGTACAGGCCGAAGTACGCGATGCGCGCGACGTCGGCACCGCGCATGCGCACGCCGAGGACTCCGCATTTCTCCTGGAGGGACTCTCCGCCGGAATGCGGTGCCTCTTCGTCGAACGCTCGCGCCATCGTTTCTCGCTATTCGAAGCGCGCGGGTCCGACTCTTCCCCGCGGCAGAGCAGCCTACGGCGTTCGTTCGATCGGACGGTGGCCCAATGCCGCGGAGATCTCCTGCGCTGCGGAGGCGACGCGCGCGGCATACCGCTCTGCTTGCCCACGGCCGAAGCGATCGAGCGGACCGGTGACGTCGAGCGCAGCCACGAGGCGAGCTTCGGCATCGAAGATGCCGGCGGCGACGCCGCAGGCATTGGGGACCCGCTCTGCGCGCGTAATCACCGCGCCGGCACGCCATGCCTGTGCCGGCGTCATCGAGAGAATCCGTCCCGCCGCCCCGCGGTCGAGCGGCATGCGCTGGCCCACGTTGACCACCAGGCGCATGTCGTGCGACGACTCCAGACGCTCGATGCAGTAACGCGCATCTCCTTCGCGCACGTAGAGCCCCACGGTCTCGTTGACTTCGTCGCGCAGCCGCTCCATGACGGGGCGCGCTAGGCGCGGGACACCGTGGTCGGCATCGTACGCGCGCGCAAGCATCAGCACTTTCGCGCCCAGTGCGTAGCGCCCGGAGCGCTGATCCTGACGCAAGTAACCACAGTCGCGCAGCGTAGCCAGGAGCCGGTGCGCGGTGGACTTGGCGAGCCCAAGCATCATCGCCGCTTCTCCGACGCTCACTTCACGGCGCTCGGGCGTATAGAGATCGAGCAGCGTCGCGGCCCGCGCCACCGTCTGTGCTCCCTCGCTCGTAGCACGCTTCACGTATTTTGACATTCCGTTAAGTGGGACGGTGGCCCTGCCACGGAGCGGCGTTCTTTCGAGGAGGCATCCTGCCGTGACGCGAAGCCGCGCCACCCCATGTTGAATGACGATCGAGACTTCCGCCGCGCGCTCGAACGCGCGAGCGCCTGGGTCGCACGCTATTTCGAAGACGTCGCCGACCTTCCCGTGCTCTCCCGTTCGCGCCCGGGAGAGATCGCCGCACGCCTCCCCGCGGCGATGCCCGAAGAGGGCGAGTCGTTCGACGCTCTGCTCGACGACTTCGAGAGCATCGTGCTGCCCGGTATCACGCATTGGAACCATCCGCGCTTCTTCGCCTACTTCGCCATCACGGGGTCGGAGCCGGGCATCTTGGGTGAGCTGCTCAGCGCCGCGCTCAACGTCAACGCGATGCTCTGGCGCACCTCGCCGGCAGCCACCGAGATCGAGGAAACCGCATTGCGCTGGCTGCGCCGGGCACTGGGCATCCCAGAGCGCTTCTTCGGCGTCGTCTACGATACGGCCAGCGTCTCGGGGCTCCACGCGCTGGCAGCGGCACGCGAGTCGCTCGATCTGGACATTCGCAACCGGGGCGCGAGCGGTCGCGATCTTCCCGCGCTGCGCGTCTATTGTACGGAGCAGACCCACTCGCACGTCGAGAAAGATGCGATCCTGCTGGGGATCGGCCGAGAGAACGTCGTCAAAGTCCCCACGGACGATGCCTTCCGCATGGACCCGCGTGCGCTCGCGCAGCTGCTCGGCGAGGATCGAGCCGCCGGGCACCTGCCGATGTGCGTGGCCGCCACGATCGGCACCACGTCCACGACGTCCATCGATCCCGTGCCGGAGATCGCACGGATCTGCAAAGAGGCCAACGTCTGGCTCCATGTCGACGCGGCCTACGCCGGGCCCGCGGCCATCGTCCCAGAGCTCGCCTGCCTGATGGACGGCGTCGAGCACGCCGATTCGCTGGTGGTCAACCCGCACAAGTGGATGTTCGTGCCCGTCGATCTCTCCGTGCTCTACACGCCGCACGAGGAACTGCTGCGCCGCGCCTTCAGCCTCGTGCCCGCATATCTCGAGACGCCGGAGAGCGACGTGCGCAACTACATGGACTACGGCGTGCAGCTGGGGCGGCGATTCCGCGGGCTCAAGCTCTGGTTCGTCCTGCGCTCCTACGGGCGCCGCCGTCTGATCGAGCTGCTGCGCGGCCACGTCGCCATGGCCCAGGCATTGGCGGGTTGGATCGAGGCGGAGCCCGACTTCGAGATCCTGGCTCCGCATCCGCTCTCGGTGGTCTGCTTCCGTCACGTCCCGCCACGCCTGCGCAACGACCGCGCAGCGCTGGACGCCCACAACGCGGCGCTTGCAGAGCGCGTCAACAGCACCGGCTTCGCCTTCATCTCGACGACCCGGCTACGGGGTGCGACGACGCTGCGCGTAGCCATCGGCAATGCTCGCACGAGCGAGCGCGACGTCCGCGAGACATGGGAGCTGATCGCGAAATCCGCGCACGAAGGATAGCGAGGAGCCGCTTCGATGGTCAGCGAAGCCCCGTTCAGCACCTAACGGAATGGAGTTCCATTAATTGGAACGTACAGAGTGTCAACCACCGCTCTTCGGTATCCGCGTCCTCGAACTCGGCAGCTCCGTCTCGGGGCCCTTCGCAGGGCGCCTCCTGGCCGACCTCGGCGCGGAAGTCTACAAAGTCGAGCCGCTCGAAGGCGAGCAGCTTCGCACCTGGGGTGTGCAGGCTCCCGACGGCTCCTCGTGGTGGTTCAAGTCGCACAATCGTGGTAAGAAGCTGCTGGCCTTCGACCTGCGCCAGCCGCAAGCAGTCGAAGCGGTCAAAGCCATCGCCCGTCGCTGCGATGTCCTGCTGGAGAACTTTCGCCCCGGGCGCTTGACCGAATGGGGCCTAGGCTACGAAGCGCTGGCCGCCGATCATCCAGGTCTGATCTACGTCTCCATCAGCGGTTACGGACAGGACGGCCCCTACGCAAATCGGCCAGGCTACGGCAACGTCGCCGAGTCGATGGGCGGCTTGCGCTACGTCACGGGCTTTCCCGACCGCCCGCCGGTACGCGTGGGTGTCAGCGTCGGCGACCACGTCTCCGCGCTCTACGCCGTCATCGGGACGCTCGCGGCGCTCCAGGCGCGCGAGCGCGACGGCATGGGCGACTTCGTCGACGTGGCGCTCACGGAGTCGTGCTTCAGCTTGACGGAGGCCGCCTTGCCGGAGTACCAAGCCGCCGGCATCGTGCGCGAGCGCGGCGGCAATCGCTACCTGCGCGCTGCGCCCAGCAACGTCTACGAAACCCGCGACGGGCGCTGGATGGCGATCGGCGGTAACGGTCAGGGCATCTTTCGCCGGCTCTGCGAAGCCATGGGACGCCCCGAACTCGCCCACAACGCGCGCTTTGCGGACAACGCCGCGCGAGTTGCCAACGCCGCGGAGCTCGACGCCCTCATCGAAACGTGGACCAAGACGCAGGAGGCCGACGCGTTGAACGATCTGCTCGCCAAGGCGGGAGTCCCCGCAGGCCCGGTCATGTCGATCGCCGACATCGCCTCCGATCTGCACTTTCGCGCGCGCGGCATGATCGCCAGCATCCAGGACGAGCGCGGGCTGGAGATCGCCACACCCGGCATCGTGCCCAAGTTCCGCCGCCATGCCGCGCGCCTCACGACGGCCGCAGGGGCAGTCGACCGCGACACCGCGGCCGTGCTGCACGAGCTGGGCCTTGCCGCGGAAACGCTGCGCTGACATGGCCGAACACGTCACGCTGCTGGACGTCAGCGCTCGCGACGGTCTCCAAGACGAAGCGTGCATCGTTGCCACCGGCGAGAAGCTCGCCGTTGCGCAGGCGCTGATCGAGGCCGCCGTCGAAGAGATCGAGATCACCTCGTTCGTGCATCCCGTCTGGGTGCCGCAGTTGGCGGACGCCGATGCTCTGGCGCCCCGTCTGCCGCGCGGCCCTCGCTATTCGGCGCTGATCATGAACGTCAAAGGGTACGACCGCGCGCGTGCCGCCTTCGCGGAACACGCTCCAGGAACGTGGTCGCTAGCGTTCGTGGCGTCGGCCAGCCAGCGCCACAACATGAGCAACAACAACCGCACGATCGAGCAGACGCTCGAGATCTTCGACGCAGTCGCCGCGCGCGCACGCGTCGACGGCGTCGAGGTCCGCGGCGCCATCGCCTGTTCATTCGTCTCACCGTACGCCGACGAGCCGACCGATCCCGAAATCGTGGCATCGATCGCACGGCGCTACGAGCGCGGCGGATGCACGTCGATCACGCTGGCCGACACGATCGGCCGCGCCGATCCCTACACCGTAGCGCGCCGCATCGACGAGATCGCCGCCGTCACGCACGCCACGCTCTCGCTGCATCTGCACGACTCCTTCGGTTATGCCCTAGCCAACGTGTATGCCGGGCTCGCACATGGAGTGCGGCGCTTCGAAGGCGCGCTGGCCGGGCTGGGAGGCTGCCCCTTCGCGCCCGGATCCCCGGGGAACCTCGACTTCGAGCGCCTTAACCGCTTCGTCAGCGACTGCGGATTCGAGACCGGCATCGACCCCGCAGCCCTTACGCGCGCGAGCGACCGCGTCCGTGCGGCGCTGCGCACCGCCAAACCCATCCCGGAAAGGACGACAACCGCAACGACCCACGCTTAGAAAGGACGAGCATGGCAACGGCTACCACGTCCGCGCCTACGATCGCGGCTCGACTCGACCGACTCCCGGAATCCAACTACATACGCAATTTCATCACGCTGCTTTCGTTAGGCGGCGTTTTCGAGTTCTACGATCTCTTCTTGATGGCGTACATCGCGGCCGGGTTCTTCAAGTCCGGTCTCTTCACGCCCACGACGCAGGGGTTCTTCGATCTCCACGGATTCGCCAGCTTCATCGCCTCGACGTTTGCCGGGCTGTTCATCGGCACGCTCGTCTTCAGCTGGGTCTCCGACCGGTACGGCCGGCGGTCGATCTTTACGTTCTCTCTGCTCTGGTACTCCGTCTGCACGTTCATCATGGCGTTCATGCAGACGTCGGTGACCGTCGATCTCTGGCGCTTCATCGCCAGCGTCGGCATCGGCGTCGAACTGGTGAACATCGACACCTACATCGCGGAGCTGGTGCCCAAGAACACGCGCGGCAAAGCCTTCGCCTTCAATCAGTTCGTCATGTTCCTCGTCGTACCGGTCGTAGCGTTCATCGCGTACATGCTCGTCCCGCATACGTTCGCCGGCTTGGACGGCTGGCGCTGGGTCGTGCTCATCGGCTCCGCCGGGGCGCTCTTCATCTGGTGGATCCGGCTGGGCCTCCCCGAGTCGCCGCGCTGGCTCGCCATGCACGGCCGCACGGCCGATGCCGACCGCGTCATGAGCGCAATCGAGCAGCGCGTTCAAGCGGAAGTCGGCCGGCCTCTGCCGGAGCCGGAGATGCTTGTTGGAGAGACCGAGCGTGCTCATGGCTCGTGGCTTGAGATCTGGAGCCCGCAGTATCTCTCGCGCACCATCATGCTCATCATCTACAACTTCTTCCAGACGATCGGCTACTACGGCTTCGCGAGCTGGGTGCCCACGCTGCTGATCAAGCACGGCATCACCGTCACCCATTCGCTCGAGTACACGTTCATCATCGCCTTGGCCAACCCGTTCGGCCCGCTCATCGGTATGGCCATCGCCGACCGCATGGAACGCAAGTGGCAGATCTGCAGTTCCGCAGCGCTGATTGCGATCTTCGGCATCATCTTCGCGCAAATGACCAGTGCCGCGGGGATCATCGTACTGGGCATCCTGATCACGCTCTCGAACAACTGGCTCTCGTTCGCCTTCCATACCTATCAGGCGGAGCTCTATCCCACGCGCATCCGCGCCCAGGCCGTGGGCTTCGTCTACTCGTGGAGCCGCTTCAGCACGATCTTCACGAGCTTCTGGATCGCGGCGATCCTGCGCGGCTACGGCGTCAGCGGCGTCTTTCTCTTCATCGCGCTGGCGATGGTCGTGGTTATCGTGGTGGTCGGCGGCATGGGGCCGAAGACTGCACTTCAGCGCTTGGAGGCGCTCAGCGCCTAGGAGGCTAGCTGTGGCAGCGCTCGATCTCCACTTTCAGGTCTACGGAACGGGACCGCGCACGCTTCTGTTGATCCACGGATGGGCGTGCTCGCACCGTTACTGGGAGGAGCTCGCAGCGCTGCTGCCTTCAGAGTACCGCGCCGTCGCGGTCGACTTGCGGGGCTTCGGCGACTCGCCGAAGCCCCCAACTGGATATCACTTCGACGATCACGCGGCCGATCTCGTACGGCTCATCCACCGCCTCAGCCTTCCGCGCGCCGCACTCGTAGGCCACTCAATGGGTGGGGCGATCGCACTCCATCTCGCCCTCGGTCACGCACCGCTCTTTCGAGCCCTGACGATCGTCGACGCGGGTGCTTACGTCGCTCAACGGCGACGCATCCTCGAACTCGCCGATGATGACCTTTTTCAAACGGGCATGACGACCGACCAACTCTCGCGGGCCGTCACTTCATGGTTTCACGACTCCGAGGATCCGCGCATCCCGGAGTTTCAACGGATCGCGCGCTCGTCACCCGGCCCGATCCGTGGCGAGGCGTTACGCTGTCACATCGCGCGCGACATGCGCAACGAGATCCGGAACATCGATCTTCCGACCCTCGTGCTCTATGGGGCCCTGGACGGCATGCGTTCCTACGAAGAGGCGGAGTACCTGCGCGATACGATCCCGGGCGCCGAACTGCGCGTCATCGCGGGCGCTGCGCATTCTCCGCAGGTCGAGCGCCCTCACGAGACCGTGGTCGCGCTCCTCGACTTCTTCGAGCGCCGCCGCATTTGGGCGGACACGCTTTAAGGACCTCAACCCAGAGACGGAGGGGAATCGCGCCCTCGCGGCCGTAAGTCCTTCAGACCATGGCGCTACGCTCAACGCCGCGGGCCCTCTCCGCCGCTACCCGCCGCGACGTCCTCTTTCACGCACTGGCCTTCATCGCCGGCTTCACCATCGTCTTCGTCGCCGCGGGAGCGACGGCGAGCGCCCTCGGCCAGCTCTTCGCCGAATACCGTCAGGTACTCACGCGCGTCTTCGGCGTCATCGTGATCCTGCTGGGTCTCAACATGCTCGGCGTCTTCCGCCTCACGTTCCTGGCGATGGACAAGCGTCCGCACTTCCAGCGCAACGGCATCTCCTTGCTGGGCTCATTGCTGGCCGGTGTGGGCTTTGCCGCCGGCTGGACACCATGCATCGGACCGATCCTGGCGGGAGTGCTGGCTCTGGCCAGCGCCACGCAGAGCGTTGGCTCGGGGATCCTGCTCCTCTTCATCTACTCGATGGGGCTGGCGTTGCCGTTCTTCCTGATGGCCGTCGGCCTGCAGTACGCGCTGCCGTTGCTCGCCCGCATCAAACGCTTTCTGCCCGTCATCGACGTGGTGGCCGGCGTCATCGTGCTAGCGGTTGGTCTCGTGCTCTTCACCAACTCGTTTCTGCGTTTTACGGCGTGGCTCTATCAGACATTTCCCGCCGCGGCGACGCTGGGCACGGGGCCGACGCTCGGCGGCGGCGCGATCACCATCGGCGCAACGTTCTTGGCCGGACTCGTCTCCTGTATCTCACCATGCGTGCTGCCGCTGCTCCCGGCCTATCTCTCGCTGCTGACGGGACAGAGCATCGAGAGCCTCGTTGCTTCGTACGAGAGCGCGTGAACGCTTAACGCAAGGTTGTTTCGCTTGCGATGTCGGAGCGGAAGGTGAGCTTGTCGCCCACCACGGGACCGAGGCTACGCACGGCGCCATAAACGCACTGGCGCGCCGACTCGACATCGTCGCCAAGGGCAGTCACCGTCAACACGCGCCCCCCCGGCGAGGTGACCCGCCCGTTAGCGATTTCCGAGGTTCCCCAGAATGCGCTGCATCCCGCGGGCAGATCGACGGCCGCTGGAAGCCCTTCTACGGGCGTCGAGCGCACGGGATACTCGCGCGTGGCCAGCACGACGCCGACGCACGCTTGGCGGCTGATGGAGATCGTCGAAGGATCGAGGACGCCATCGGCGCACGACTTCAGCAACAGCGGAAGATCGCCCGTGAAACGGGGCATCAGCACCTGCGTCTCCGGGTCCCCGAAACGGGCGTTGAACTCCAGTACCGAGGCGCCTTCTTCTTCGTTCCACATCAAGCCGAGATAGAGGGCGCCGCGATACTCCTCACCCTCCGCCTCCAGGCCCGCCATCACGGGCGCCAGGACCCTCTCGCGAACGGAGTCGAGGAGATCGTGGGGAAACGTCGCGGGCGGCGAGTAGGCCCCCATGCCGCCCGTGTTCGGTCCCGTGTCGCCATCTCCGGCGCGCTTGTAGTCGCAGGCGGCGCCCAGCATCACGCCGGCTCGCCCGTCGAGCAGCGCGAAGACGGAGACTTCACGCCCCTCCAGTTTCGCCTCCAGCACGACGTCGATTCCGCCGCCCGGGATACCTGCGCCGCCATACCAACCGCGCAGGACGGCACGCGCGTCGTGGGGCGAGTCGCAGACCACCACGCCCTTGCCGGCGGCCAAACCATCGGCCTTCACCACGACGGCCCCCTGCCAATCGTTGAGCGCCTTCTCGGCCTGCTCCAGCGAGTGCACGGCGCGGAAGTACGCCGTGGGGATATCATGGCGCTCCATGAAGCGTTTGGCGAAGATCTTGCTGGACTCCAGGCGCGCCGCGCTGCGAGCGGCGCCAAACGTCGAGATGCCCGCCGCCCGCATCTTATCGGCCACGCCGGCCGCCAGAGCCGTCTCCGGACCGATCACGCAGAGATCGATGCGCTCGGCGAGCGCCCGCTCGACCAGACGCTTGGCGTCGGTCACGGAGATGCCCCAATTGGTGCCGCGCGACGCCGTCCCGGCGTTGCCGGGCGACGCGAAGAGCGCCTCGCAGTGCGGCGACTGCGCAAGCTTCCACGAGAGCGCGTCTTCGCGTGCCCCGTTGCCGACGACCAGGATTCTCATGCTACTCCCACTCCACCGTGGCCGGCGGCTTCGAGGTGATATCGTAGACGA
>SCQY01000041.1 GCA_004298665.1 bacterium
TCACACCGCCAGCAAGTGCGACGCTTACATCGTGCCCCCGGTCAGCGGGTAGAGGATTCATGGTTGGCGCTCCCGCACACGCGGCGAGGAGGAAGACGCAGATCGCTGAAAGAGGGATAAGACGCATTTTGTGTTTCCAGATTTGTTGTTTAGAAACTTGATGACCGACAGCGCCGCGGCCAAGGCCTCAGCCACGCTGAGGATCAGAACTTTCCAAACCGCGAGAGCTGCGGTGTCGCCATCGGCTTGGTGAGTGAATATCGGCTGTGGGCGATCAATTCTTTAGTGTTGTCGTAGTGCTCGGCATCAGTTTGCAAAATGCAGGGGACTTGTTACCGTAGGCAACGCTAGGAGTCCGCCCATCGTTATCAATATGTCGCTGCGCGGATTCGAACTCGTTTGTGTGTTTAGGCAGCACGCTGTTGCGTTTCCGCTGGGCATGATTGACGCAGGTCGCTCTTCGACCCTGAAGAGTCGTCCGCACATCTCGAAGGCTGCCGTCCGAAATGCTTTCGTTGATATGTGAACGTGGTGCCGATGAAAATTTATAACGCGATTGTTTGGCCGCGAGAATCGGAGGTCGCCGTGCTCACAATGCGTTCGCTTCCGCGCGCTGCTTGACCGCAGCATTCATCGCCTGAAACTCTCGCTGAGTTTCCTCGATCACGCCCCTGGTTAATCGGCCGGCAAGCAACCCCGAGAATGATTCGGTTTGCTCAAGCCGGGTGCCGCCACCCACGGCGGTGAGGTGCATGCAATGTGTACCGTCGAAGAGCCCTCGGATCCATAGACTGCCGCGCCAGCAAAGGTCTCGCTCTGGCCGAACGAGCAGAACGGTCGGCTTGAACACCATCGAATTTGGTTTGCGGAGTGCGGCACGCCAGCGATCGGCAACTTCCTCGACACTTCATCGAAGCGGACTCGACGGAGATCGTCGTCCCATGCGTTCTTGCGCTTCAATTGACCAGCGAGCTTTTGCGTGCCCGAAGGCAACTTCCCGAATTGTGCAAGCGTGACTGGCACCTCGAGCCAGGCGGCAACGCAAGGCTCCGGGTCGCGCGCAGAACGCAGCATGACCGCCAACGGCGGAGCCTATTTCTGTAGGTTGTTCGCGCAGCCTAGACAGGCATACGGCTCTCCACAGGCGCGCGTAGTGCCGAACGGACAACGCCCTGGGAAGACATTGTAGTCTGTTGCCATACAGGCTACAATGTCTTTCATGATCAAAACCTTCCGACATAAAGGGCTCGAACGGTTTTTCATGAAGGGCAGCAAGGCCGGAATCCAACCGCATCACTCGACGCGCCTTCGTATCCAGCTAACGGCTCTGAATTCAGCCACAAAGCCGGAAGACATGAACGCTCCGGGCTGGAAATTGCATTCGCTCGAAGACGATCTGAAAGGGCATTGGTCGATTTGGGTCAACGGAAACTGGCGGCTGGCCTTCACGTTCGAAGGTACGGACGCGATCCTGGTTGATTACCAGGACTATCACTAGGGTGATTGTTATGACGATGATGCACAACCCTGCGCACCCGGGCGAGGTGCTACGGGAATGGATCCCTGAGGACATGACTGTGGGTCGGGCTGCGGAGGCGTTGCAGATCAACCGCGTTACGCTATCCAACGTGCTAAACGGCAAGTCAGGCGTGACGGCCAGTTTTGCGCTTAGGCTTGCTGCCTGGCTCGGCACGTCGCCCGAGATGTGGGTCGGCATGCAGGCGCAATGGGATTTGTGGCAGGCGCAGCAGCAGCCTACCCCGAAGATCAAACCGCTTCGTCGGCACGCTGCTTGATGCAATGACCTTGCAGCTTTGTCCGCATCACACCGAATGTGGTGTTCTCGGGGACGCGTTCCCGCGCGCAACCATTGCTGAACCAGAGGCACGCTCGCCTAAGCGCGCCACTGATCCCGAGAAATGCATTACCGGACCCGGGGCAGGTTCGCTTTTCGCTCCTACCGGTGCCTAAACCCGCTGAGCAAGGGCGGTGGAAAAAAACTCAGTCACCCTTCGGACGCGTACCGGCACATACCGGCGTTTTGGCCAGACGAGGCTGACGTCTCTGACCTCGTTCAAAAAATCGTCGAGAACGGTGGTGACGTCGGGATGCCCAAGTTCGTCGGTAAGTGAAGCCTGAGTGAAAAGACCAATACCGACACCCGCCACCACGCCCGCCCGAATCGTTTCGATACTGTTTGACGACAGGTTGCCGCGAACGGCCACGCTAAACCTGCCCGCCGGGCCAGTGAATGGCCAGTTGGCAGCCGATTCCGAAAGGCCGCTATACACAAGGCAATTGTGATCGACGAGTTCGCCAGGGGTCTTCGGTCTTCCATAGCGCTCGAAATAACGGCGGGATCCCACACAAACCAGGCGAGTGCTTGCCACGCGTTTGACGACCGCGTCCGCATCGTCCACGCGACCTACCCGAATTGCGAGATCGATGCGGTCTTCCACCATGTCCCGCACAAAGTCCGAAAGAACGAGATCGACCTGAAGTCCCGGGTTCAATGACAGCAGGTCAGGTATGAGCGGAAGAACGTGCAGGCGGCCAAAGGTGGAAGGCGCCGCAATCCTGATCGGGCCCGTGACGTTCAGGGTGCTGCTTGTCATCTCGCCGTCGACTTCGTCGAACTCGTCGACGAGCGGCTTCGTACGATCGTAATAGCGCTGCCCCTGATCTGTCAGCGTGACGCTCCGTGTACTCCGGTTCAACAGCATGACGCCGAGGCGTTTCTCGAGCGAACCAACCGCCTTGCTGATCGCGGACTGCGAGACACCGGTTCTGCGCGCCGCCGCCGAAAACCCTCCTGCTTCGACAACGGCGATAAAGGCGCTGAGTTCGTCAAACCGGTCCATTGCAGTTCCTGGCGAAATCGACCGGCTTTCGCGATCGAATGATGAGGGTTAAAGTTCGATTGATTCTATCCGGGAATAGATGTTATGAAAATTCGCCCGATTATCATTCGCCGCGCGGGCAATTACGATTCCTTCCGTCATTCACGAACGGACGGAAGGTTTCAATGGTTTCTCTCGCAGGCAAGGTCGCCGTCATCAGCGGCGGCACGACCGGCATCGGTCTCGCGATTGCGCAGCGGTATGTCGCCGAAGGCGCACACGTGTTCATCTTCGGGCGCCGGCAGGCTCAACTCGACGCGGCCGCCGAGCGGATCGGACGCAATGTCACGGCCATCCAGGCCGACGCGACGGATCTGCGCGACCTCGAACGCGTCGCCTCGGCGGTCAGTGCCGAAAAGGGTTTCGTCGACATCGTCGTGTCGAACGCGGCGTTGGTCGAGCAGGCTTCGATCAACACCCTCACCCCGGAGCATTTCGACAAGACGTTCAACCTCAACGCCCGTAGTCCCGTTTTTTTGGTGCAAAAGCTCCTGCCGCTCATGACGAAAGGCGGATCGATCATTCTGGTGTCGTCGGCCATGCACGTGATGGGGATTCCTGGCCACACGACTTACGCAGCAACAAAGGCGGCTTTGCGTTCGTATGCGCGCACCTGGGCTGCGGAATTCAAGAATCGCGGCATTCGAGTGAACACGCTGAGCCCGGGCGTAACCGACACCCCGATGCTCGACTCCCAGGTGACGAATGCAGAGGAGCGTCAATCTCTGGTGGACATGTACCTAAACATGATCCCCATCGGCCGGCTCGCGCAACCCGAGGAGATGGCCAACGCGGCGGTGTTCCTTGCATCCGGTCAAAGCGCGTACATGACGGCTGCGGACCTGATGTGCGACGGTGGCGTCGGCCAGGTTTGAGGTCCGACATTCAATGAGATTGAGTCGTCGGAATGAGTTGATACCGGTCCGGTTCCCGGTCGCGTGCTCCATTCCGACCTCGAGCAGACGGGCAACTAGCCGGCGTGGACGAGCGAGCCTGCGTAGTCGATCAACCCTCGCTCGACGGCTTCCGCCGGAACCGTTCGCGATACTGCAGCGGCGTGACGCCATGCCGCTTCGCGAACACGGCCCACATTCCCCGACAGCGCAATGGCGCGCGCGGCAACCGAGTTCGTCCGCGACACCGAGCCCAACCTCCTCTATCACCACTCGCGCCGCGTGGACAGTCGGAATGCGACGCACAGACCGAGGGATTGAAGTTGGTCTGTACGGTGGCGCACATTTGAAAGACTTCGCTTCGCTTACGATCCTTTCCCACGCTTCTTCGCACGCTCCCCGGGGGGGCAATAATGGAAAGCATGCCGAGCACGGTTCAACAGCACCCTGGCGCTGACAGCACGCGCCCGTGCGAACCTTCCCCTGAACGGCTACTCCAGTTGGGCATGGGATTCTGGGCGTCCAAAACCCTTTTGTCCGCCGTCGAACTCCGTGTGTTCACGCGCCTCGCGACCCGTCCGCACGCCGC
>SCQY01000042.1 GCA_004298665.1 bacterium
AACTTCTCCACCGGACGCGACGCACAGACGGTGCAGGCGTTGGTGGATGCAGCGGTACGCGCCGGCGCGCGCGTTCTCGACAGTACCGCCGACGCCGAGCACGACCGCTGCGTTCTGACCATGGTCGGTTCGGCGCAGGCGCTCTCGGACGCTGCCCTGGCCATGGCACGCGTCGCCGTCGAGCGTATCGATCTGCACGCGCACCACGGCTTGCATCCACGCATCGGCGCACTCGACGTCCTGCCGTTCGTCCCGCTGCGCGAAGCGGAGATGGACGCCGCCGTCGATCTCGCACGATCGACGGCCCGCCGCCTCTGGGACGAGTTGCGCCTCCCGTGCTACTTCTACGAAGAGGCGGCCACGCGCGCCGAGCGGCGCGACCTCGCGCGCGTGCGCAACGTCGGCTTCGAGGCCTTGGCGGCGTGCATGCGCGAGGCGAACGGCGCCCCCGACGTCGGCGAAGCGAACCCGCATCCGACGGCAGGGGCCGTAGCCGTCGGTGCACGCCGTCTGCTCGTGGCGTGGAACGTCGCCGCTGAAGGCATCGACCTGAGCACGGCACGCACCATCGCGCGGCGCTTGCGCGGCCGCGACGGAGGCCTGGCAACGCTCAAGGCGCTGGCCTTCCCGTTAGATGGCGGACGCATCCAGCTCTCCTTCAACCTAACGGACAGCACGGCCACGCCGCTGTACCGCGTCACCGAGCTGGCACGCCGCCAAGTTCTGCGCGCCGGCGGACGACTCGTCGGCGGCGAGTTGATCGGCCTGCTGCCGCTGGAGGCACTGGTCGCCGCCGCCGCGCACTATGGGGCGCTCGAAGGATTGGCAGCCGGCGACGTCTATTGGTAAACCGTGGTATTCTGAATCGTCACGACGATAAAGACAGCGCCCTTCGGGAGCACGACGTCCTTGCCGTTGCGGACGTAGTCGTATGCCTTGGTGATCAATCCCATCGATGGTATCGGAAGATAACTCGTATAGAACGGTAGTTGCGGACTGGCTCCCTTGCGACGTAAGTCACTGATCTTGCGATCAACGATCACTTGCAACTCGCCGCCGCGCGGCAGTCGCAGATAACGCGCCTCCAGCAGCAGCGATCCTTGCCGGCTGTGAGGGCCGGCGGGCTGCGCGTCGGAGACGATCCCCACGCCGGTCGTGTGGACGGGAAGCACCGTCCTGCCGCCGACCTTCAGTTGCTCGATCGTTTGGAAACGGTAGAAGTCGCCGGCCCTGGCCGTCGCGGAATCCACGCTCTCGGAGAGCGTCACGGCGATCGCGGTTCCGGCAGGAATCACGGCACTCGGTACAGGCGTGGGGGCGGTTGCTATGATGGCCGGCGGAACTGGCGGCAGCCCGAAAATCATGCACATGCATTCGGTTAAGTCCTGATATATCTTCGCCGATGTTGGGAAAGAGCGAAAATGCGATGCTCGAAGAGGTGAAGTCGACGCCATATTGGCGGGGTGAAGTCCCCAACCGACCCGAGTTCGTCAGCACTGCCCGACATTGGATCGTTGCGATGAGCCGCCACCTAGGAGCCGATGCTCAGACATCGGCCGATGTTGAATTTGCCGTCGGCGAAGCGCTTGCCAATGCCGTCGAGCATGGCCGCCGCGTGGGACGCGACAATCGCAAGATCACGCTCAGGATCCACCGGACGCACGACCACGACCTGATCGTCGAAGTCGTCGACTCGGGCGCCGCGTTCGATTTCAACCGTCAGGGCACTCGCTCGGACGACGAGTTTCACGCTCCTCGCGGCTTCGGCATCTTCCTGATGCGCGAACTGATGGACGAGGTACACTACGAGCATCGCCGCGCAGGGAACGTGGTACGCCTCGTCAAGCGTATCCCTGAGGCGGAAGAGCACGCCTCGTAAGCCGGCAAGAGGAGCCGCACCCTCTCCAGCGTAACCGCCCCATGCAAGGAGGCGGCGCCGAGCCGTTGCAGCCATCGATCCCCGACAAGCCCTCGTAGCTATTCTCGACAGCCTCGATGCCGCACGAGCGCAACAGGACGTTCCTGCCGCGCAAGCCCTGCTTCGCGATCTGCCGAAAGCGGTCACGGCCTTGTTGACCGATCCGCGAGACGGTGTCTTCACCGCCAACCTCGCGGCCTACGCGGAGCGTTGGACGGCGATCGCGCCCCGCCCCGATGATTTTTTCGATGCCCTCTCCCTGGTCTTGGCATCGCTTCGCGAGCGCCTCGACGCCGGAGAGCGAAGGAGGTAAACGGATGTCCGCACTCGACGCGCACGGGCGCGTAACGCTGGTGACTGGCGGCAGTCGCGGCATCGGCCGCGCCATCGCCGAGGCGCTCGCGAAGGAGGGCTCGGATCTCGCGATCGTCGATCTGGATCTCGCCCAATCCGAAGCGACGGCGAAGGAGTTGGCCGCAGGCAACGGCGTGCGCGCCCGCGGCTACGCCGGCGACGTGCGGAAGGCGCAGGAGATGACGGCGCTCTGCGCGAGCGTGGCCAAGGATCTCGGGGCCATCGATCACGTCGTCAACAACGCAGGCGTGCAGTTCGTCTCGCCGCTTCCGGAGTTCCCCGAAGACAAGTGGAACTTCGTCGTGGACATCAACCTCAACGGCATCTTCCACGTCACCAAAGCCGCCTGGCCCTACTTGCTCCAGCGCAAGCGTGGCCGCATCGTGAACATCTCCAGCGTCCACGGCCTCGTCGCCTCACCATTCAAGCCGGCGTACATCGCCTCCAAGCACGGCGTCGTCGGCCTGACCAAGGCAGCTGCTCTCGAGGGCGCCGAAGCCGGCATCACCGTCAATGCGATTTGCCCCGGCGCCGTGATGACGGACATCATTCGCAACCAGATCCCCGAGCTGCGCGAAGCGTACGGCAAAGATCTCAGCGACGAGCAGGTGCTGGAGAAAGCCTTCCTCTACGCCATGCCCACCAAGAGGATGATCGACCCCACCGAAATCGGTCACCTCGCGGCCTTCCTCTGCTCCGACGGCGCGAAATCGATCACCGGCGCCGCCATCCCCATCGACGGGGGTTGGGCGGCGCACTAGCGCCGCCCAACCTCCGTCGATTGCCGATTTCGCATGTTTCGGTAGACGAGGGGACATCCCACTGCGGGCACGGAGGCCGCACATCGTGTGCGGCCTCCTCTCGTTCCGCTCGCTTTCGCCCCTCCAGGGCTCGCTCGCTCCAGAGAGTCCCTTCGTGGGAAATCCCCTCGCCTACCTCACGTCTCCCTGTACATCTCTCCCTCTCAGGCCGCAAGATATGCGTCTTACAACGCGCGCCGCTAGTACGTGAGAGAAAGGAGGCAGCACTTGCGTCACCGCCAGGCCGCGGACGCGGGCGTAGAGGGGCTCCGCGTAGGGACTCTCTGGAGCGAGCGAGGTCAGGATGACCGGTAGCGAGCGGAACGAGAGCGTGCCGCACACGATGTGCGTCACGTGGTCCCGGAGCGGGGCCGCTCTATACCCGCGTCCGCGGACGTGCAAACGTTAGGCGCTGACGCCGAAATCGCGTAGGGCAGCGTTGAGTGAGGTCTTGCGGTCCGTCGACTCTTGGCGCTGGCCGATGATGAGCGCGCAGGGCACCTGAAACTCGCCGCCAGCGAAGCGCTTAGGCATCGTGCCCGGGATGACGACGCTGCGCGCCGGGACGCGTCCTCGCGTGATCACGGGCTGAGCTCTCGTCACGTCGACGATCGGCGTGGATGCCGTCAGCACGACGTTGGCGCCGAGCACGGCTTCGCGCTCGACCATCACGCCCTCCACAACGATACTGCGCGAACCGATGAAGCAGCCATCTTCCACGATCACCGGCTGCGCCTGCGCCGGCTCTAAGACGCCGCCGATGCCGACGCCTCCAGAGAGGTGGACGCCCTTGCCGATCTGCGCACAGGAGCCCACGGTCGCCCAGGTGTCGACCATCGTCCCCTCATCGACGTAGGCACCGATGTTGACGTAGCCCGGCATCAGGATGCAGCCGCGCGCGAGGAACGAGCCGTAGCGCGCCACGCCGGGCGGCACGCAGCGCACGCCGAGGGCGGCATAGTTACGCTTCGTCGGCACCTTGTCGAAGAACGTCAGCTCGGTCTGCGGATCGTGCAGCTCGCGGCTCTCGTGGCGCGCGAAGTAGAGCAGGATCGCCTGCTTCACCCATGCATGCGTGACCCAGCCGCCGGGCCCCAGCTCGCAGACGCGCAGCTCTCCGCGATCGAGCAAGTCGACGATGTCGTCGATGACGCCCCCTTCCGTTCCGCGAACGGCAGCGTTATCCGCAGTGAGCCGCGCCACGGCGCGCTCCAGTGCATCCCTCTCCATAGCATCCTCGGGTTCGCGCGAAGCGCGGCGCGATCCCTGGCGGCAAGACGGAAAGACCGGTCCGGCTCCAGAACACACGGGACCATGCCGAATACGCCAGCCGACGACCTGAACATCAACGCCATCCGCTTTCTCAGCGTCGATGCCATCGAGAAGGCGAAGTCCGGACACCCCGGCCTTCCGCTCGGAGCCGCTGCAATGGCCTATGCGCTGTGGACGCGTTACCTCAAGCACAGCCCCTCGAATCCGCACTGGTTCAACCGTGACCGCTTCGTCCTCTCGGCGGGCCACGGCTCGATGCTGCTCTACGCTCTGCTCTACTTGACCGGATACGGTCTCGAGCTGGATGATCTGCGCGCCTTCCGTCAGCTGGGGAGCCGCACGCCGGGGCATCCGGAGCGTGGTCTTGCCCCCGGCATCGAAGTTACGACGGGGCCGCTTGGCCAGGGGTTCGCCAACGGCGTAGGCATGGCTATCGCCGAGGCGAATCTGGCGGCACGTTTCAACCGTCCCGGCCATACCATCATCGATCACTTCACCTACGCGATCGTCAGCGATGGCGACTTGATGGAAGGCGTCACCCAGGAGGCGGCCTCGGTTGCCGGGCACCTCGGTCTGGGGAAGCTCGTCTACCTCTACGACGACAACCATGTCTCGCTGGCCAGCGCCACCAACGTCACCTATACCGAAGGCATCGCGCCGAAGTACGAGGCATTGGGCTGGCATGTTCAATTCGTGGGTCACAACGACGCGTATGACGTCGGCGCGGTCGCGCATGCGATCGAACAGGCACAGCGCGCCAACGATCGCCCCTCGCTCATCATCGTGCGCACTACCATCGGCTACGGCTCGCCGGTTGCCGATTCGTACAAATCACACGGCGAGCCGCTAGGCAAGGAGAACGCGGAGAAGACCAAGGAAGCCTTGGGCTGGCCGCTCTACCCGCCGTTCTATGTCCCTGAAGAAAGCTTGGCATTCTTCCGCGGAGCCGTCGAGCGTGGACGCGCGGCGGAGGATGCCTGGGAGGCAGGGTTCGAGCGCTACAGCGCCGCTTTCCCCGCGGAGGCCGCGGAACTGCGCCGGATGATCGCCGGCGAGCTCCCCGAGGGCCTGGCCAAAGTCATTCCCGCGTTCTCGCCCGAGGACGGCGAGATCGCCACGCGAGACGCCGGGGGCAAGGTCATGAACGCCGCGGCAGCGCTCCTCCCCGAGCTCATCGGCGGCAGCGCCGATCTCGATCCTTCGACGAAGACGTATCTCAAAGAGCTGGGCGACTTCCAAGTTCCCACGCCCCAGGGGCGTAACATTCACTGGGGCATTCGCGAGCACGCCATGGGCGCGGCCTCCAACGGCATAGCCGCCCACGGCGGCCTGCTCCCCTTCACGGCTACCTTCCTGACGTTTTCGGACTACATGAAGCCGGCGATTCGCCTAGCCGCGCTGAGCAAGCTGCATGTGATCAGCGTCTTCACCCATGATTCGATCCTTTTAGGCGAGGATGGGCCAACACACCAGCCGATCGAGCATCTCGCGGCACTGCGCGCGGTGCCGGGACTAACCGTGCTGCGTCCCGCCGATGCCAACGAGACGGCGGCGGCATGGCTCCACGCGCTGCGCGATCGCGGGCGTCCCACCATGCTCGTCCTCACGCGTCAGAAGCTCCCGGTGCTTGCGGGCACTGCCGGAGCCCCCGTCGAGCGCGGTGCCTACGTCTTGGCTGAGACCAGCAACGCACTCGACTTGATCCTCATCGCCACGGGATCCGAAGTATCGCTCTGCTTGCAGGCCCGCGCTCTTCTCGAGCGCCGCGGTATCGGTACGCGCGTCGTCTCGATGCCGTCGTGGGAGCTCTTCGAGCGCCAGGAGCAAGCCTACCGCGACGAGGTGCTCCCGCCGGCCGCGGCGGCGCGCCTCTCCGTCGAGGCTGCGGCGACGCTGGGCTGGAGCCGCTGGGTGGGCGACCACGGTGCGTCCGTGGGTATGCATAGCTTCGGTGAGTCTGCCCCCATGGCGGCGCTTGCGGAGCACTTCGGCTTCACGCCGGAGCACGTGGCCGAACGTGGCGCCGCGCTCGCCGCGGGCATCGCGAAACGCTAGACTCGCAGACGAACCAACGAGAGGAGACCACCGTGAACACCATCCAGCAACTGACGAACTGCGGGCAAAGCGTCTGGCTCGACAATATCCGTCGCGCCATGTTCGCCTCTGGTGAACTCGAGCGCCTGATCGCCGACGGGGTGCGGGGCATGACCTCCAATCCCACCATCTTCTCCAAGGCGATCGGCGCCGGCGACGACTACGACGACCAATTGCGCGAGCTGCTCGACGCTGGGCTGAGCGGGCCGCAGGTCTTCGAGCGCCTCGCCGTCAGCGATATCCAGCGCGCCTGCGATGCCTTCCGCCCACTCTTCGACGCATCGCACCACGACGACGGATTCGTCTCCATCGAAGTCTCGCCGAAGCTGGCGCGCGACACGCAGGGAACGATCGAGGAGGCGCGACGGCTCTGGCGCGAAGTTTCACGCCCCAACGTGCTGGTGAAGATTCCCGGCACGCCGGAGTGTCTGGCATCTATCCGCCAATGCTTGACCGAAGGCATCAACATCAACATCACGCTGCTCTTCGGCAACGAGAACTACGAGCAGGTGACCTGGGCCTACATCGAGGCACTGGAGGCCCGCCTGCTTGCCGGCAACCCGATCGATGACCTGCACTCCGTGGCCTCGATCTTCGTGAGCCGCATCGACACCGCCGTCGACAAGCAAATTCAAGCGCGCATTGCCAAAGGCGAGGACCTCACGAGCCTGCTGGGAACGATCGGCGTCTCGCACCTCAAGCAATCCTACGGCCTCTACCAGCGCATCTTCGAGCAGCACGAGCGCTTCAAGCGGCTAGCGGCCAAGGGAGCCCGAGTTCAGCGCCCGCTGTGGGCCTCGACGGGCACCAAGAATCCCAGCTACTCGGACCTGCTCTATGTGGAGAGCCTCGTCGGCCGCAACACGGTCAACACTATGCCGACGCAGACGCTGCAGGCGCTCCTCGATCACGGCACGGTGACCGCGGACACGGTCACGCAGAATCTCGACCAGGCTCGCGCGAACCTGGCGCGTCTGCAGAGCGCCGGCATCTCACTCTTCGACACAACGCAGCGGCTGCAAAACGATGGCGTGGTGCTCTTCGTGGAGAGCTACGACGAGCTGATCGCCGCCATCGAGACGAAGATGGAGCTCCTTCGCACCAAAGGCCAGAAGCGCATCTCGGCCTCGCTCGGGTACTCTAAGGGTCTAGCCGACCAAGCGCTGACAGCGTTGCGTGAGCGCCGCTTCGACGAGCGGCTGTGGAAGAAGGACGCCTCGCTCTGGTCTAACCAGCCCGCACACGTGAAGATCATCGAGAACGCACTGGGCTGGCTCGACATACCGCAAAAGATGCTCGAGCACATCGCCGATCTTCAGGCGTTTGCGGCGGAAGTGAAGGCCTCCGGGTTCAGCGATGCCGTCGTCCTGGGCATGGGCGGCAGCTCGCTGGCCCCGGACGTCTTTCGCTTGACCTTCGGGAACCAGCCCAATGCTCCACGCCTGCACGTGCTCGACTCGAGCGACCCCGAGCAGATCACCGCCTTGGAGCAGCAGCTCGATCTCGCGCGCACGCTCTTCTTCGTCTCGAGCAAGAGCGGGACGACGGTCGAGCCCAACGCCTTCTTCCGCTACTTCTTCGACCGCGTGCAGAAGACGGTCGGCTCGCAACGCGCCGCCAAGCACTTCGTCGCCATCACGGATCCCGGCACCACGCTCGAGCGCGAGGCGCGCGAGGGCAACTTCCTGCGCTGCTTCACGAATATGGCCGACATCGGCGGCCGCTATTCCGCGCTCTCGTTCTTCGGTCTGGCCCCGGCGGCCGCGGCCAACTACGACGTGAGGGGACTACTGGCTGCCGGCAACTCCGGCGTGGCCGCAGCCGGCTCTTCCGTGCCGGAAGACAGCAATCCCGGCGCGCGCCTCGGCGCGATCATCGGCGGCTTGGCGAAGGCCGGCCGCGATAAGCTGACGCTCGTGGCGCCGCCCGCCGCGGCAGCGTTCGGCTACTGGCTCGAGCAGCTCGTCGCCGAGTCTACCGGCAAGAACGGTACGGGTATCATTCCCATTGAAGGTGAGCCGCTGGGCGATCCGCACTGCTACGGCAACGACCGCCTCTTCGTCGCCGTGGCCGACGGCCTGGCAGGCGACCCGCCCAGCGCGGGCGGCCCGCGGCCCACGATCGAACGCGATGCTGATGTGAAGCTGCGCGCGCTGGAGGAGGCGGGACAACCCGTGGTGCGCCTTGGAATGACATCGCTCGCCGAACTCGGCCAGTGGATGTATCTCTGGGAGATCGCGACGGCGGCCGCGGGCTCACTGTTGAACATCGACGCGTTCGATCAGCCCAACGTCCAGGAGTCGAAAGACAACACCAACGCCTTACTTGCCGCATACAAAGAGAAGGGAACCTTCGGCGAATCGGCTCCGGCGCGCGAGTACGGCGAAGGCCTGGCCATCTACCCGCTGGCTGGAAGTTCCGGCATCGCAGCGGCCGATCTCACCGAGACGCTGGCCTCGCTCTTCGCGCTGCTGCGCCCCGGCGACTACCTGGCCATCAACGCCTATCTGCCGATGACTCAGCACAACGTCGACGCGCTGCGCGAGTTGCGCGTGCTCGTGCGCGATCGATACAAGGTGGCCACGACCGTGGGCTTTGGACCGCGCTTCCTGCATTCCACGGGTCAGCTCCACAAGGGCGGTCCCGACACGATCGTGGTACTCCAATTGACGGCGGAACGCGGTGCCGAGCTCTCCATTCCGGGTATGGGAACTTCGTTCGGTACGCTCGAGCATGCGCAGGCCCTCGGTGACTTCCAATCACTGGATGCACGTAAGCGCCGCGGAGCGCGCATCCATCTCGGGGCGAGCCTGGATCGAGGCCTCGAGCGCCTCTTGTGGGCCGCCCACGATGCAGTGGTTGCGCGCGCCTAAAACCGGAGCAAGGAGACATTGATGCAGATAGGGATGATCGGACTGGGCCGCATGGGTGCCAACATGACGGAGCGCCTGCTGCAGGGAGGGCACCAGGTCGTCGTCTACGATCGCAGCGCGCCTGCCGTGCAACACGCCGTCAGTATGGGAGCGCGCGGCTCCGCATCGCTCGAGGAGTTGGTCTCCGCGCTCTCGGGCCCTCGGCGCGCCGTCTGGGTAATGGTTCCCGCGGGCGACCCCACCGATCAGACGATTGCGACGCTGGCCGCGCTCTTGGGCAAGGGCGATGTCGTGATCGACGGCGGCAACACGAAGTACACCGACTCGCTGCGTCACGCACGAGTACTGCGCGAGCACGCTGTCGGGTTCTGCGACGCCGGCACCAGCGGCGGCATCTGGGGGCTCAAGGAAGGCTATTGCCTGATGGTAGGCGGCGCCGTCGAGGACATTGCTTACGTGGAGCCCGTCTTCTGTACCCTCGCGCCCGCCGAGGGCTACCTCCACACGGGCCCCGCGGGATCCGGCCACTTTGCGAAGATGGTGCACAACGGCATCGAGTACGGATTGCTCCAGGCGTACGCCGAGGGCTTCGCCATCCTCGAGAAGGCCCCGTTCACCTACGACTTCGGCGGGCTGGCCAAGCTTTGGAACCACGGCAGCGTGGTGCGCTCGTGGCTGCTGGAGCTGGCGGAGCTGGCCTTCCACGACGATCCCAAACTCGAGCGGATCCGCGGCTATGTCGATGATTCCGGTGAAGGGCGCTGGACGGTGGAAGCCGCCATCGCCGAGGACGTCGCGGCGCCGGTCATCACCGCTTCGCTCTTCGCGCGCTTCTCCTCGCGCGATCCCGATGCGTTCTCCGCGAAGGTCATCGCAGCGCTGCGCAACCAGTTCGGCGGCCACCCCGTCAAGGCCGAGGCCTTGAAGTAGATGTCGGTCACCACGACTGTCAAAGCGGTCGACGGCAAGAGCAACCCGCTGCGCGCGGGGCTGCAGAGCAGCCGTATCGCCGACCCTTGCACGATCGTGCTCTTCGGCGCCACGGGTGATCTCACCAAACGTATGCTGATGCCCGCGCTTTACAGCTTGCGCCTCCAGGACATGCTCCCCTCCGATTTCGCCATCGTGGGATACTCGCGCTCCGCCTGGTCCGACGAGCAATTCCGCACGGCCATGAAAGAGGGCATCGCGGAGTTCGCCCAACTCGGCCAACCGGAGGGCCCCGTCTGGGACGACTTCGCTCGCCGGCTCTCGTACATCAGCGGCGACTTCGACGACGTCTCGTGCTATCGCGCGCTGCAGCGGCACCTCGAGAACGATCTGGCCGAGTTCAATACGCGCGGCAACGTCCTCTACTATCTGGCGACGCCGCCCGTGGTCTTCGGTGAGATCGTCAAGCATCTGGAACTCGCCAAACTCGGTCCAAAGAATACCAAGGGCTGGTGTCGCCTGGTGATCGAGAAGCCCTTCGGCACCGATCTCACTTCGGCGCGCGCGCTTCAGCGCGAGATCGAAAACGTCTTCCCGGAGAAGCAGATCTATCGGATCGACCACTATCTCGGGAAAGAGCCCGTGCAGGACTTGATGGCCCTACGCTTCTCCAATGTGATCTTCGAGCCGCTCTGGAACTACCGCTATATCAAGAGCGTGCAGATCACCGCCGCGGAGACGGTGGGGGTGGAGCAGCGCGGCGGCTACTACGAGCGCGCCGGAGCCTTGCGCGACATGCTGCAGAACCACGTCATCAACCTCATGACGCTGGTAGCGATGGAGCCTCCGGTCTCACGCGACGCCGACGCTCTGCGCGACGAGAAGTTCAAGGTGCTGCGCGCGGTGCGGCCGATCCCCGTCGAGCGCATCGACGAGTTTTCCGTGCGTGGACAGTACGATCGCGGCGAGATCGCCGGCACGGCGGTGGCCGCCTACCGCGAGGAGCCCGACGTCGCCCGGGACTCGACGACGGAGACGTACGCGGCCCTCAAACTGCTCATCGACAACTGGCGCTGGGGCGGACAGGTTCCTTTCTACCTGCGCAGCGGCAAGCGCCTCAAGCGCAAGAACAGCGAGATCGCCATCGCTTTCCGCACCGTTCCGCACCGCCTCTTCGGCGAGCGCGGCGATGAGTTCGAGGCGAACTCGCTGGTCGTCAAGATTCAGCCGGAGGAAGGCATCTCGCTCTCTTTCAACGCCAAGTATCCAGGCCAGGCGATGCACATCCGAAGCGTCTCGATGGACTTCGCCTACGGCCAAGGCTTCGGCGTGAAGATCGCCCCCGCGTACGAGCGCCTCTTGGCCGATGCTATGCACGGCGACGCCACGCTCTTCACCCGCTGGGACGCGGTGGAGGCGGCATGGGAGGTGGTGATGCCCGTGCTCGACCGATGGCAAAACGTTCGTGCCGAAGATTTTCCGAACTACGCCGCGGGATCGCAGGGGCCGCAGGCTGCCGACGCGCTGTTGTCGCGCGATGGCGATGCGTGGAGGCAGCTATGAGCGTCGATACCATTGTTGCGGAGCTGCACCGTTTGCGCGAGACGCAGAGCGTGCGCGAGGCGATGGGGGCGACTGCCTCCACCTCGACGCTGGTGGTCTGCACCGCCGACTCCGAGGATTTGACCACGGTTGGCGAAGCGGCGCGCAAGATCGCGATCGCCCTCGGCGCGCGCCTGCTGCTGCTCGACGCGAGCGGCCGCGCGCGCGAGGCCCGCGTCTGCGCCTTCTGCGGACGCGAGCGGGGCGAGTCGATCTGCTGCGAGGAGATCATGCTGCCCGTCGATCCCGAACGATCGGGCGCCGCGATCGC
>SCQY01000043.1 GCA_004298665.1 bacterium
AACTGGCCCAGCTCCGTGGCCACGTAGCCGCCGCCCAGCACGATCACGTCCTTCGGCGGCCGCTCCATCTCCAGCACCTGATCGCTGGTAAGGTAGCCGATCTCCGTCAAGCCCGGGAACTCGGGCTGCTGGATCACGGAGCCCGTGGCGATCAGAAAACGCGCCGCGCGCAAGCGTTGGCCGGCCACTTCGATCTCGTGGCCGGAGACGAAGTGCGCCGGCCCCTCGAAGACCGGAAAGTCGCGGATGCCCTCGACGCGATAGTCCGTGAAGCCTTGGATGATCTTGCGCTTACGTTCGATCATGCGCGGCCAGTCGTAGCCCTGGATCGTGGCCTGTACGCCCATCTCGCGGGACTCGCGCGTGAGTTGCGCCAGCTCTCCGGAGCGCAGGAGCGTCTTCGAGGGCATGCAGCCGCGCAGAATGCACAAGCCGGCCAGCGGCCCGGGGTCCACGAAGGCCACCCGCTTGCCTAGCTCACGCGCGGTACGCGCGGCGGCGAAGCCCGCGCTCCCCGCCCCGACGACCACGAAATCGAACTCCTGCATCGCTCTCCCTGCTTGCCCGCGCGGCACAGTATCCACTGCCGCTCCACAACTTTCTTCAGTAATCCTCAGTCCATGCCCAGGGGATGCACAAGGCCCTTCACAGGGGCCACGGGCAAGCCTCGCGCGGTACGATATTACCGCGATTCCGGGGCAGGTTGCGGTAAGATCGCAAACGAACGCATGTTCGAGATACGCATATCTTGTGTTCACCTAGGCCGCGGAGTACAATATCTTGTGCCTGGCTCCTCGCCGGCCACGATGGCTTCGCGGCGGGGAGCTTTGTCGCCCCCGACCGGGCATACCCGCTAACATCCCGCCCATTGGGAACGAGGCATAACGCATGAAGCTCAGCCGCACCTACTCTTCACCGGACAACCCCTACGCCCAAGTCACCTTCGCGCCCCGCACCTCGAAGATCGTCAACCCCAACGGCTCGACGATCTTCGAAGCCAAGGACATCCTCGTACCCGAGCACTGGACGCAAGTGGCCGTGGATATCCTCGCGCAGAAGTACTTCCGCAAAGCGGGGGTACCGCAGGCGCTCAAGCGCGTTCCCGAGGACACCGTCCCGGACTGGCTCTGGCGCTCCGTGCCCGACGAAGAGAAGCTGGGCCAGCTTCCCCGGGAACAGCAGTTCGGCGCCGAGCGCGATGCGCGCCAGGTCTTCAACCGTCTGGCCGGGACGTGGACCTACTGGGGCTTCAAGCACGCCTACTTCGACACCGAAGAGGATGCGCAGACCTTCTATGAAGAGATGTGCGCGATGCTGGCGCTGCAGATCGGCGCCCCCAACAGCCCGCAGTGGTTCAACACCGGCCTGCACTGGGCGTACGGCATCGAGGGGCCGGCGCAGGGTCACTATTTCGTCGATCCTGTGACGGCGCAGTTGACTCGCTCGACCAATGCCTACGAGCATCCAGCGCCCCACGCATGCCTTCCTTACCGTGCGCTGGTGACGACGCCGGACGGCCCGATTCCAATCGGCGACATCGTCACGCGCAATTTGATCGGCCTACCCATCTACGATGCAAAGGGCACCACACGCGTGGTCGCCGTCAAGCACAACGGGGTGAAGCCGGTCTATCGCGTTCGCCTGGCAAACGGCAACAGCGTCGAAGCGACGGCCGACCATCTCGTCCTAGCCACGGATTCTCACAAGGGCCGCCAGCGTTGGGTTGCCGTCGCGGAACTACGACCCGGCATGCGCCTCATTCAGCGCACGGACACGGCGATCGAGACGACCGGCGATGACATGGCCGAAGCGGAGGCCGCGCTCGCGGGGTGGCTGCAAGGCGACGGTTTCGTCGGCCAATACGCCGAAGGCACGAATCGAAGCCTGACGATCGAGGCGATGACGGTCAACGATTCGGAGCATGCCTTCGTCCTCTCCCACGTCGATCGCGTCTTCGGCGATGCGCACCGCCACACAAGGACCGCGCTCGCTCAAGATCCGGCTCTCGACATTCGGAGAGTTCGCCTCTACGGCGAACACCTGCGTGACTTCGTCACTCGTTATGAACTGCTTGATCGCCGGCTCGCGATGCAAGTCCCCGCTACCGTCCTCGACGGTGGGCGCAACGTTGTCGCCGCGTACCTCCGCGCGCTCTTTCAAGCCGACGGGTGCGTTCGTATTCGCACTGAGCGCGACTCGAGCGACATCGTCTTTGGCACGATCTCCCCGAAGCTCGCGGAAGGCGTCTCTCGCCTCCTCTTCAACCTTGGCATCTACAACCGCATCACGGTCGGCCACGATTCGCGTGAGGATCGTCAAGACTACCATCACGTTGTGATCGCCTGGCGCGACGCGAAGGAAAAGTTCGCAAGGTTGATCGGCTTCGTCTCCCCTGAGAAGCGAGGCAAGCTCGCCAACGCGTTGGCGTTACCTGGCCGCCAGGTCGCGAAGCTGCGCGACGAGACCGTCGAGTCGATCGAATACGTCGCCGACGAAGACGTCTATGACATCGAAACCGAGAGCCACGCCTTTCTGACGAATAACGTCGTCGTCCACAACTGCTTCATCCAGAGCGTCAGCGACGACTTGGTGAACGAGGGCGGGATCATGGACCTGTGGGTCCGTGAGGCGCGTATCTTTAAGTTCGGGAGCGGTACGGGATCAAATTTCTCGCAGATTCGCGGTGAGGGCGAGAGGCTCTCCGGCGGCGGTACAAGCTCCGGGTTGATGTCGTTCCTGCGCGTAGGCGACCGCGCGGCGGGCGCCATCAAGAGCGGCGGCACTACGCGGCGCGCCGCGAAGATGGTGGTGCTGGATCTCGACCACCCGGACATCGAGGACTTCATCCTCTGGAAAGTCAAGGAGGAGCAGAAAGTCTCCGACCTGGTGGCCGGCTCCATCGCCTGCCAGCGACACCTCAACGCCATCATGGCAGCGGCACACGACCCAAGCGTGCCCGAGGCTGCACGCCTCGACCCCGCGCTCAACCCAGGCTTGAAGAAGGCGATGCGCGCGGCGCTGGTCGCGGGCATCCCGCAGGCCAACCTGCAGTACGCGCTTGACTTCGCTCGGCAGGGTTACCAGAGCCTCGAGATCGAGACCTACGACACCAACTGGGATTCGAAGGCCTACGCCACCGTCTCCGGCCAGAACTCGAACAACTCGGTGCGCGTCCCCAACGCGTTCTTCGAAGCGCTCGACCGCAACGGCGATTGGGAGCTCATCCGCCGCACCGACGGCCGCATCAAGAAGACGATCCCCGCCGCCGATCTCTGGGAGAAGATCGGCATGGCCGCGTGGCAGTGCGCCGATCCCGGCGTGCAGTACGACACCACCATCAACGAGTGGCACACCTGTCCCGAAGACGGGCGCATCAACGCCAGTAATCCATGCAGTGAGTATCTTTTCTTAGATGACACTTCATGTAATCTTTCTAGTCTCAACCTGGTGAAGTTTCTCGATGAGAAGAGCGGCCGTTTCGATGCCAGGGCGTTTGCCGATGCGTGCCGCATGTGGACGATCGTTCTCGAGATCAGCGTGCTGATGGCGCAGTTCCCCTCACGCGTCATGGCGCAGAAGTCCTACGACTTTCGCACGCTCGGCCTGGGCTACGCCAACCTCGGCACGATGCTGATGCG